>JAINDL010000032.1 GCA_019931245.1 Bryobacteraceae bacterium CoA2 C42 | reverse complement strand
GGAGTAAGTGAGCGGGCAAGAGTCGACGAACTCGGTCCAGGTATTACTGGTTTTGAGAAAGTCGAGGAAGTAAGCAAGAAGACCGTGGCGGGTGACGGCGGGGGCCGGTTCCCAGTGGACTTCGACGGAGCCGCCGCAGGTGTCGACGCGGTGGGGTGGCGGGAAGCTGCCGGGGGTCGAAGAGGCTTCACCCTTTGGGTGAAGCGCCGGAACGGGTTTGATCGCGCTCAACCCGATCCGTATCAATCAGATCGGCCGCAAAACGCACGCCGGGAGCCGCTCAACTGCCGAAGTTAGCATCATTAAGGCCATGCGGGTCAGATTTGACACTCCTGTCCTGCGCAGATTCTCGTGCTGACGCAACGGCTATCGCTCTACCGTGGGTATCAAAAGCAGATCGATGAATGCGACAAATCGATCGAAAACATCTTGAACGCCTTTACGCCCATAACCGATCCCGGTCAGAAGCCCATGCCGACAGACCGCAAGCAGAAGCAGCGCAATCGTAAAAAGAAGACCGGCGATCCCAACTTCAACCTGCGCAAAGAGGCCTACAAACTCTTTGGCGTCGATCGTGCTCAGATTCCACGCCTGATGACGTTGGTCTTTGTGTTGTTCAGCGAAATCGGACGCGACATGTCCCGGTGGCCCACCTCGGTGCATTTTGTTTCGTGACTGGGCCTTTGCCCGGACAACGACATCAGCGGCGGCAAGGTGCTATGGCGGGGGAATCGACGCGTGAAGAATCGAGCGGGCACCCTGTTTCGTCTCGCTTCTCATTCGTTACATCGCGACAAGACCCCGATGGGCGAGTATCTGCGCCGCATGCAAGCCAAACTGGGCCCGGCGGCGGCGACTACCGCAACCGCCCACAAGATCGCAGTGACTTTCTACACCATGGTGAAGAACCAAATCGAGTACGACGCGACTCTTCGGACCCAGCGCGACCTCCTGCGCGAAAAACGCATCGAGGCCAACCTGCACAAACAGGCCGTCCGGCGGGGTTACAAAACGGTGCGATTGGAGGTAGCCGCGTAACTCATTGATTCCAAGAGCCCGGAAACGCGGCCCCCCAAAGCGCACAGGCCGCGCGTTCCTCAAAAGCGCACAGGCCGCGCAGGCCCGGCACCAACGGGCGAGGAACTCGCCCCTCCCGCCGGGCCGAAGCGAGTCCGTTGTGCGCGATTCCTCAGAAGAAGTAACGCAGCGCGAACTGAATCTGTCGCGGGTTACCAATCTGCTGATTATTCCGGTCGTAGGTTCCATCAGCCAGCCGCAGCCGCATAAACCGCGCGTCAATCGGCGCCACTTGCCCGTTCGCCGCCTGCACTCCCGGCCCGTAGATCCCGGCGCCACCCGCGAACACCACGTTATCGGCGTTGAATAGGTTGAAGAACTCCACCGAGAACTGCAGCTTCGAACGCTCCGCCCCCACCGCGAAACTCTTCATCAACCGCAGGTCCACGTTGCTCGTTCCCCGGTTGCGGAAGCTGTTCCGCAGCATCGGCTTGCCGGCGCTCAGATAAGGCCGGTCGTTGTTGTTGCCATCGCCGTTCAGGTCCGAACCGGCCACCGCGTTAAACGGCAGGCCTGTACGGGTCCGGAAGATACCGCCCACCTCAAACCCCCACGGCAGCGAGTAACTACCGTTTGAAGTAAACTGGTGCCGGATGTCGGTGTTCGAGTAGTTATACTCCGGGATCAGGTTAAAAGAGTTCTCATAGACAAACCCGCCGGCGTCGCGCTCATTATCGTCGTCCGAGAAGTTCTGCGCCAGGGTGTAAAAGGACTGGAATTGGAACTTATTCCGCCGGTACTGCGCCGAAAACGTCGCTGCCCGGTACATCCCCCGCGAAGAGCTCTCCCGGATCGTGAACTGATTGATCCCCGCAATCGGCCGCGTGCCGAAAAACGGCCGTTGCGACAGGTCCGTCGGACGTACCACCGGAATCGGCAGGTTATAGTTCCGGTTCCGCAGCAGGTTCGCCGTGTTCACGTAGTGCATTTGCACCCCGGTCGTAAAGCCCCGGAATAGCTCCGACTCCGCCCCCAGGCCCATCTGGAATGCCCGCGGATTTTTGAAGTCCGCCCCCATGCCGAGCACGTTCGCGTTCGCAAACGGATCCCGCGCCGTGCCCCCCGCCGCGAAGGTGGCGGCCGACTGTAACTGCTCAATGCTCAGCACCGGCAACTGGTCAATCGGCGTCCGGTTCAGGTCCACACCCGCCCGCAGCATCGCCTGGTAGATCGTCAACTGCCCCGGCAGGTTGCCGAACTGCAGCGAGACGTCGCCCGGCGGCAGCCGGAAGTTGTTTACCGCCCCCGCGAAGCTCAACATCGGCGTCGCTCCGTAGAACAGGCCGCTAAACCCGCGGATCACCAACTTAGTCGGCTGGCTCAGCGGGCTATACGCAAAGCCCAGCCGCGGCATGAACTGATTGGTCGCGTTCGGAATCGAAGTGATGTTAGTCACCGAACCAATCGTCGACGTGATGTTATTCAGCCGGTTCACGAGATTCGTGTTGTTCGCCTCGACGGTGGGGTTATACTGCCCCTCCCACCGGAAGCCGAGATCGATCTTGAACTTCCGGTTGAGGTTCCAGGAGTCCTGCGCAAAGAACGACAACTGGCGCACGTCCAGCGTCGCCTGCCCGTTGCCGATCGCCCGCGCGTACGTCGCCGCCGGAATATCAAACCGGTTCACGCCGTTCGCCCCGTTCGCGCTCATCGTCCGCAGAATCGTCGCGATGTCCGACGTCGCAAACCCAAACGTCCCGAACTGGTTGAACGCAAACGTCTGGCTCGCGCTCAGGAAGTTCAGGTCCACCCCGACCTTGATCGTATGCCGCCCCCGCGTCATCGAAAGTGCATCCGAAATCTGCCACCGCTTGTCGCTCTGCGTCGTCGGCAGGAAGTTCCGCGTGCCAAACGCCCCAATCGTATTCGTCACCAGCGGCAGGCTCGAATTCGCCAGCCGCGGCCGCACCTCCGCCGAACCCGTAAACCGCAGATCGTTTACCGTCGCCGCCGAAAACAGTTTCGTGTACTGCGCGTTGCCGTTGTGGATCCCGTCCTGCTCTGTCCCTTCGTTCGAAACTGCTGCGTTGCCGAACGGATTCACTGCCGCGCCCGTCGTCACGGCATTCTCCTCGGTCGATCCCGACCGGTTGTAGCGTAGCGTCAGCCGGTCGCCGGAGGCAAACTGGTAATCCGTCTTGGCCGTCAGCGCCGATGCCCGGTTGGTCTGCTCAAACGGCTTCTCCAGGCTTTTGTAGTAGTCAAAGGCCGCCCGCGTCTCCGGCGTCGGCACAAAGGACGCCAGTTGCGGAAACACCGTCTGCCGCGGAATCGTCGACCGCTGGCTCTCAATCGCGCCAAAGTAGAACAACTTGTTTTTGATGATCGGCCCGCCCACGCCGCCCCCAAACTGCTGCAGGGTCTCCGACGGCTTCACCAGAAAAATCGGGCTCTCGGAACTCAGCGACCGGTGGCGGATCTGGAAAAACGCCTCCCCGTGCACACTGTTCCCGCCCGACTTCGTAATCGTGTTCATCACCCCGCCCGTCGACCGGCCATACTCGGCCGTGTAGCCCGTCGGAATCACCTGAAACTCCTGAATCGCCGATTGCGGCACGGTAATGATCGAGCCCGACCGCTCCCCGCCCCGGATGCCGCCAAAGAACGGCTGATTGTAGTCCGCCCCGTCCAGCATGATATTCGAATAGATCGCCCGCTGCCCGGCAAACGAAATCTGGCCGCGCGTCGCGTTGTCCACCTGCGTCGTCGGCGTCAGCAACGCGAAATCCTGAAAGCGCCGCCCGTTGATCGGCAGGTTCGTGATCGCCGTATTGTTCACGGTCGCCGTCTGCGCCACCGTCTGCACGTCAATGAGAGTCGCCCCTACCTCCACCACCGTCGAAGTCGCCTGAATCGCCAGTCGCACATCAATCCGCGCCGCTGAACCTACCGTTAGCGTCACGCCCGTCAGCTTGCTCTCGGCAAACGAGGGGCTGGTAACCGAAATCTCATAAACGCCGGGATCCAGCAGCGGAGCACGGTACTCGCCCTGCTCGTTTGACTTCAAGTCGCGCTGCAGCCCCGTATTCACGTTCTTTACCTTCACGGCGGCGTTCGGAACGACCGCGCCGTTGGGATCGGTTACGACCCCGGAAATCTGAGCTTTGTTGGCATCGGTCTGGGCCGCCAGGTGGCAGCCAAGCAAAAAGATTGAAGAGAGCAAGCGGCAAGCTAAGGCCATGAATGGACGTCTCCTGAAATCAGCGTTCTTCCGAGGGATCGCGCACAACGGACTCGCTTCGGCCCGGCGGGAGGGGCGAGTTCCTCGCCCGTTGGTGCCGGGCCTGCGCGGCCTGTGCGCTTCTGAGGATAGCGAACTTCCGTTTCAATTGGATAACGGAGCGCCCGGCACAAACTGCGCCGCAAACCACGCCATCGCGACCACGAGCAGCGCCATTGCCGCCGGCCGCGCGGAATTCCGGCGCGCCAGCGTCAACCCGCCCACCGCTCCCGCCGCCAACCCGGAGCCCGCCAGCAGACTCCCATAAAACGCCCCCGACCCGCCCGCCGGCACCCCCAGACCCAGCAACAGCCCCACCCCGGCCACCGCCGCCCACCGGTGCCCCGCCTCCGGCAGCAGCCAGACCTCGAACGCCAGATACCCCACCCCAATCGCTGCCGCCGCCTCCACAAACCGCGGCGACGCCGGCAGCGCCAGCCACAGCGCCGCACCCTGTCCCGCCATCAGCGCCAGCCCGAACGCCGCCGCCTCCCGCCGCCGCCGCGCCGCAAACCCGATCGTAAACAGCAGCAGCATCCGCGCCCAGCCCGAATACGCCTGCCGCAAGCCGTCCCAGGCGTCCCGCAGCGGGTCCACGCCCCCGTCAAAACGCAACTCCGCCTCCCGCTCCGGACCCGAAAACACGTGCCGCGCCATCGCCCCGTCCCGCTGCGCCGTCAGCACATGCACATGGTTCGCCACCAGCACCTCCGCCAACCGGCAGATCACCCGAGGCGCCGCCGGCACGTTCGTGAACCGGTACGTGCACACCAGCTCTTCGTTCTCCGTCCTGCACGTTCGTTCGCGCAGTGTCGCCCCCGCAATCCGGTAGGCATCGCCCAGGGTCTTCTCTCCCTCCGGCGCCTCGTAGGCCGGCACCCGCAGCACCAACTGCGCCGTCGTCCCGCTGATCTCCATCTGTCCGCTGCTCAGGCTCACCATGTGCCCGGCCGCCGGCGCCGCCGCCAAAAGCCAGACCAGCCATCTCATCGCAGATGGCGGTACACCACCCGCATGCTCGCCATCACCGGCACCGACAGAAACAACCCTGGAATCCCCGCCACCGTCTCCCCCACCAGCACCCCGAACAGCACCAGCAGCGGATGCAGCTCCACCCCGGAACTCAGCAGCCACGGCGACAATACATAGTCCTGAAACACCCGGTAAACCAACAAAAACACGATCATCCAACCCCAGTACGGATACCCGCTAAACAGCGCCACCGAGACGCTCAGCACCATCCCCGCCAGCGGTCCCACCACCGGGACGAACTCAAACACCGCCGCCGCCCCCGCCAGCAGCAGCGCGTACGGCACCCCCGTACTCTCAAAGTAAATGGCGTAAGACGCAAACGTCGCGATCACCAGCAGCAGGACCGCCCGCATGTAAGCGCCCAGGCAAAGGTGAATGTCGGCCAGCACGCCGTCGACGCGCTCCCGCCGCCCATCGTTCGCGATCAGCCTGCCAATCTGCTCCCGCGCCGTCGGCGCCTCGAGTAGATATAGAAAGCTCAGAATCGGAATCAGGATCCCAAACAGCAGACTACCGGCCCCGCTGATCAACCCTTTCCCCAAAGAACCCAGCAGCGGCACCACCTCCTGCACATGCTCCTCGACAAAGCCGCGGATCTGCTCCCGGTACGGCTCGAGCGGCCCCGGCAGCGGCCCGTCCAGCCAAGTCCCGCCGCTCTTGACTAGCGCCGGCAGCCGCGCCGCCAAATCCTTCGCCTCGCCCGCCACATGCGAGCCGATCAAAAACACCGCCGTTCCCAATCCGCCGAACAGCACGACAAACACCGCCCCCAGCTTCACCCCGTATGGCCACCGCCCCGGCAGCCAGCGCTCGGCCAACTCCACCGCCGGCGCCAGCAGATACGCCAGCAGCAGCGCAATCACAAACACGAGCAGCGCCCCCCGCGCCAGCCAAAACAGCTCGGCCGTCAACAGCATCAACAGCACCGTCCAGGTGGCCCGCAAGGCCCGCGTATCAATACCCAGCATGAACCGTTATCCTAACCTTTGTGAGTCCGATTCTCAAACTCGCGCAGGAAGGCAAGGTCCGCCGGTTAACCCTTGCCCGCCCCGAGAAAGCCAACGCGCTCCACCGCGAACTGCGCCACGCCCTGCTCGGCGCCCTGCACGAGGCCGAAGAGGACCCCGCCAGCGCCGTCCTGCTGCTCGACGCTGAAGGCCAAATCTTCTACACGAGCAGCGCCCCCCGCGCCAGCCAAAACAGCTCGGCCGTCAACAGCATCAACGGCACCGTCCAGGTGGCCCGCAAGGCCCGCGTATCAATGCCCAGCATGAACCGTTATCCTAACCTTCGTGAGTCCGATTCTCAAACTTGCGCAGGAAGGCAAGGTCCGCCGGTTAACCCTTGCCCGCCCCGAGAAAGCCAACGCGCTCAACCGCGAACTGCGCCACGCCCTGCTCGGCGCCCTGCACGAGGCCGAAGAGGACCCCGCCACCGCCGTCCTACTGCTCGACGCTGAAGGCCAAATCTTCTGCTCGGGCGTAGATCTCGACGAAGATCCCGACACTGACCCCTCCTACGAACGGCTCTTCTCGATCGGCTCCCGCCTCACCAAGCCCATCGTCGCCGCCGTCCAGGGACCCGCGCTCACGGGCGGCGTCGGTCTCCTCGCCAACTGCCATTGCGTTGTCGCCGCCATGGGCTCGAGCTTCGGCCTTACCGAAATGCGCGTCGGCATGTTCCCCGTCATCCTCTTCCGCAGCCTCGCCCGCGCCGTCGGCCAGCGCCGCGCCCTCGAGTGGGCCCTCACCGGACGCATCTTTCAGACCGACGAGGCCCTACGCGCCGGCCTCATCCACGCCGTCGCCCCCCAGTTCGAAATCGACGACCGCGCCAACGCCCTCGCCGCCCAGATCGCCTCTTTCCCCCCTCCCGCCCTCCGCGCCGGCCTCTCCTTCGCCAACCACCAGGCCGCTCTCGATGACGAAGCCGCCGGCCGCCTCGCCGTCCAGCTCCGCAACGAACTCGCCGCTTCCCCCGAGTACGCCGAGGGCCTCGCCGCGCTCAAAGAGAAAAGGCCACCCGCATGGGCTACGCGCGACTAGCCGCTCTCCTTCTCGCCCTGCCCCTCGCCCTGCCCCTCGCCCTGCCCCTCGCCGCCGAACCGGTGCGCCTCTCCGGCCTCCGCGCCCGCGTCGAAGTGCTCCGCGACCAATGGGGCATCCCCCACATCTACGCCCAAAATCAGGACGACCTCTACTTCGCCCAAGGCTACATGGCCGCCCGCGACCGTCTCTGGCAGATCGACCTCTGGCGCCGCGCCGGCTCCGGCAAACTCTCCGCCGCCCTCGGACCCGCCTACCTCGAACGCGACCGCACCGCCCTCCTCCTCCGCTTCCGCGGCGACTGGAAGGCCGAATGGACCTCCTACGCCCCCGATACCTACCAAATCGCCCGCGCCTTCACGAACGGCATCAACGCCTACATCCAGCAGGGCGGCCGCCGCACGAGAGAGTTCCAGCAACTCGGCTACGAACCCGGTCTCTGGCAACCCGAAGACGTCCTCTCCCGCGTCGCCGTCTTCTCGATGATGGCCAACGTCCTCCACGAGGTCACCCGCGCCCGCCAACTCGACGCCTTCGGACCCGCCGCCCTCGAACGCGTCCGCCCCACCGACCCGCCCATCCCCCAGCGCCCCGCCCCCGAACTCAACCTCAAAGACATCACCCGCGGCGCCATCGCCGACTTCGACGACGCCACCGACCCCGTCTCCCTCGAAGCCCAGGGCTCCAACAACTGGGTCGTCTCCGGCAAACGCTCCACCACCGGCAAACCCCTCCTCGCCAGCGACCCCCACCGCGCCCTCCAAATCCCCAGCCTCCGCCGCACCATCCACCTCGTCGCCCCCGGCATCAACCAAATCGGCGCCGGCGAACCCGCCCTGCCCGGCATCGCCCTCGGCCACAACGAATCCATCGGCTTCGGCTTCACTATCACCGGCACCGACCAGCAGGATCTCTACGTCGAACAGCTCAGCCCCTCCAACCTCGACGATTACTTCCACGCCGGCGTCTGGAAACGGATGACCGTCGAGCGCCACACCGTGGAAGTCAAAGGCGGCCGCACCGAAACCGTCGAGTGCCGCTACACCGTCCACGGACCCGTCATCGGACTCGATCCCACCCGCCGCCGCGCCTACGTCCTGCGCTGGGTCGGCGCCGAACCGGGCACCGCCGGCTATCTCGGCGCGCTCTCCCTGGCCCGCGCCCAAACCTGGCCCCAGTTTCTCGCTGCCGCCGCCCGCTTCAAGGCCCCCGCCGAAAACCTCCTCTACGCCGACACCGCCGGCAACATCGGCTTCGCCGTCGCCGGCCTCACCCCCATCCGCAAGAACTGGAACGGACTCTTCCCCGTCCCCGGCCACACCGGCACCTACGAGTGGGCCGGATTTCTCGACCCCGCCCAACTGCCCCGCACCCTCAACCCGCGCGAAGGCTTCCTCGCCACCGCCAACGACAACATCCTCCCCCCCGGCTACCCCCACATCCTCAGCTACGAATGGGCCCCGCCCTTCCGTGCCCACCGCATCCGCGCCCAACTCGCCGCCCGCCGCCAGTGGTCCCTCGAGGACTTCGCCCGGCTCCAAACCGATATCGTCTCCCCACCCGCGAAGCGCTTCCAGGCCATCCTCAAACGGTGGAATCCCCGCCCCCAAACCCGCGCCCGCGAAATCCTGCCCGCCCTCCTCGCCTGGGACGGCCGCATGACCGTCGACTCCATGCCCGCCGCCGTCATCGCCGTCTGGATGAGCAAACTCGGCGCCGAGGTCTTCCGCCCCGCCAATCTCGGCGCCCGCGCCCGCCTCGATACCGTGCTCCAAGCCCTCGAGGCGAATCCCAACCCCGCTGCCCTCGAAAAAACGCTCGCTGCCACCCTCGCCGAGCTCAGCCAGAAACTCGGCCCCCAACCCCAAAACTGGCGCTGGGGAGCGATCCACCTGCTCTACCTCGCCCATCCGAGCCGGCTGAAACCCTTCGACCGCGGCCCGCTCCCCCTGCCCGGCGATGCCAATACCATCAATGCCGCCGGTGGCGCCAACCTCCGCGCCACCCACGGCGCCAGCTTCCGTATGCTGCTCGATACCGCCAACTGGGACCGAAGCCGCATGACCAACGCCCCCGGCGAATCCGGCGACCCCGATTCACCCCACTACAGCGACCTGCTCACCGACTGGGCCAACGGCGTCTACCACCCCCTGCTGTTCACCCGCGCCGCCGTCGAAGCCAATCTCTCCGAACGCATTGCCCTCGCCCCCCGCTAGCTCACTGGATCGCCTTCTCCCGCTCGGCCACCCGCGACAGAATCCGGGCCACATAGTTCTGCGTCTCCGGAATGTCCGGCACCTCTCCATCCCGATCCACCCGGCCCGGCCCCGCGTTGTACGCCGCCAACGCCTTCGCCATGTCGCCCTGGTACCGATCGAGCAGCGACTTCAGAAAACGGCTCCCCGCCGCCACGTTCTCGGCCGGATCAAACGGATCTTTCACCTGGAACGTCTCCGCCGTGGCCGGCATCAGTTGCATGAGTCCCTTGGCCCCCTTCGCCGAGACCGCGCAGGGCAGACTCGCCGACTCCTGCTCAATCACGGCGTGCAGCAGCGTTTCACTCATCGCGTTTCGCTTGGCCTCCCGCTCTACAATCGCCTGCAGGTCCAGCTTCGGCACCGGCGGACAGTTGGCCGCGGGCGGCGTCTCCCCCCGCGAAGCCTCCAGGTGCGCCTCCGGGACCACCGCGCCGGCCTGCACCATCGGCTTCCAGTAGTCCGGGTACTGCGCCTGCATCGTCTGCACCTGCCGCCCCACGCTCTCTGCCTGACGGCGTAGCGAGTCCGCAAACGACCCCGGAGGCGGCGCCGCCTTCTTGCGCCCCGCTCCGCTCCCGCCCGCCGGCTTCGGCGCCGAAATTTCCGCCGGCTTCTCCGCGGCGGGCTCCTCCGGCAGCGGCTCCATCGGCGTTGTGCGCACCGGCGGCGTCGCTTGCGCCCAGAGCACCGCACACAGAGTCAAGAGAACAATCAGATCCTTCACTAAATGGGTAATCGGCGCAGACGCCCCTCCCCTACAGTTCGGATGATTCCGTATGCCCCTTGTAATCGGCCTTACTCCCTCCCCGCGGTTTTATAATGGAGCTGTAACCTCGCGATGAGTTTCTCCTGGACGAATCCCTCCCCCCACCGCCGGACTCCCCACCCTGTCCAACTCGTCGGCGAACGGCGCGCCCTGTTCGGCGCCGCCCGCGAAGCCAGCCGCCGCAGCGCCCAATCCCTCATCGCGATCCAAAAAGCCGACGGCCACTGGTGCGGCGAACTCCTCGCCGATGTCTCCCTCGAAGCCGACTACATCCTTCTCCAGCTCTGGCTCCACCCCCCCGCCGACGGCGTCTGGTACGCTGCCTCCACCCCGCGCCTCGAAAAAGTCTGCCGCCGCATCCTCTCCCAGCAAATGCCCGACGGCGGCTGGAACATCTATCCCGAAGGCCCCGCCGACGTCAACTGCAGCGTCAAAGCCTACACCGCCCTCCGCCTTTGCGGCTACCCCCCCGATTTTGAACCCCTCCGCCGCGCCCGCTACCGCATCCTCGACCTCGGCGGCCTCCAGGCCTGCAACAGCTACACCAAAATCAATCTCTCCCTGTTCGGCCTCTACCCCCGCAAATACGTCCCCACCATCCCGCCCGAACTCATGCTCCTCCCCGGCGGCAGCCTCTTCCCCGGCGGCGTCCTCTACGAAATGGCCTCCTGGACCCGCGCCATCGTCGTCCCCCTCTCCATCGTCCAGGCCGTCGGCGGCATCCGTCCCGCCCCCGCCGGTATCGACCTCCACGAACTCATCCACCCCGGCTACGGCCTCAGCCTCCCCAAACGCGATCGCCTCCTCTCCCCCGTCTTCCACCAGGTCGACCGCCTGCTCAAGCTCTGGGAGCGCCGCGGCCATCGCGACTCCCGCATCGCCGCCATCCGCCAGGCCGAACGCTGGATGCTCGAACGCTGCCGCCAAGCCGATGGCCTCGGCGCCATCTACCCCTCCATGATGTACTCCATCATGGCTCTCGAAGCGCTCGAATACCCCAAGGACCACCCCGATCTCCTCGAAGCCATCGCCAAGTTCGACGCTCTGTTCACCGAAACCCCCGAAAGCATCTACTTCCAGCCCTGTTTCTCCCCCGTCTGGGACACCGCCTACGCTGCCTTCGCCCTCGGCGAAACCAACCACCTCGACCCCACCTCCCTCCGCCACGCCGCCGACTGGCTCATCACGAAAGAGGTCCGCCGCCGCGGCGACTGGTCCGTCAAACGGCCCCACCTCCAACCCGGCGGCTGGGCCTTTGAATACGCCAACGAACACTACCCCGACATCGACGACACCGCCATGGTGCTCCTCGCCCTCGAACACTGCCAGGCCTCCCGCCCCGAACAGCAGTCCGCCGTCGAAGCCCGCGCCCTCGTCTGGCTCAAAGGCATGCAGTCCCAGGACGGTGGCTTTGCCGCCTTCGATGCCGATAACGACTGGGGCGTCCTCAACAGCATCCCCTTCTCCGACCACAACGCCATGCTCGACCCCACCTGTCCGGACATCACCGGCCGGGTCCTCGAAGCCCTCTGCCGCCGCGGCCTCCCCTCGTCCGACCCCGCCGTCCACGGCGCTGTCAACTTCCTGCTCAAAACCCAGGAACAGGACGGCAGTTGGTACGGCCGCTGGGGTGTCAACTACCTCTACGGCACCTTCCTCGCCCTCCGCGGCCTCCGCGCCGCCGGCTCGCCCGACCGCAACGTCTTCCGCCGCGCCGCCGACTTCGTCCAGGCCAATCAAAACGCCGACGGCGGCTGGGGAGAAAGCTGTCTCAGCTACGAAGTCAACCGCTTCGTCCCCGCCCCCTCCACCCCTTCCCAAACCGCCTGGGCGCTCCTCAGCCTCCTCTCGGCCGGCCGCCACGACTCCCCCGCCGCCGAACGCGGCCTCCAATACCTCATCGAAACCCAAAATCAGGAAACCGGTGACTGGGACGAATCTCTCGCCACCGGCACCGGTTTCCCGAACGTCTTCTATCTCAAGTACACCCTGTACCGCCACTACTTCCCAATGTTAGTCACCGGGTTGTACGGCCGCCTCGCCGGCTTTTGAGCCGAGCGGGAAGCGCGTAGCCTGTCGCTACGCCCCTCCCTGGATCCGCATGCCATAGAAGCTGCGCCAGACAAAGTACAGACCCGCGGCCAGGAAAACCACGGTCAAAACCCCCGTAATCCCCGAGCCCTGCGCCTTGAAGCTCTCGGCCAGCTCCACCGCCAGCAGCCCGAACAAGGTCGTGAATTTGATGATCGGATTCATCGCCACCGAACTCGTGTCCTTGAACGGATCGCCTACCGTGTCGCCCACCACGCTGGCATCGTGCAGCGGGGTGCCCTTGGCCTGTAGCTCCACCTCGACAATCTTCTTGGCGTTATCCCAGGCGCCGCCCGCGTTGGCCATGAAAATCGCCTGGTACAGCCCAAACAGCGCAATCGAAACCAGGTAGCCGATGAAAAAGTAGGATTCGTAGAAAGCAAACGCCAGCGTCAGGAAGAACACGACCAGGAAGATGTTGAACATCCCCCGCTGCGCGTACCGCGTGCAGATCTCCACCACTTTTTTCGAATCGTGCGTCGAAGCCTTGCTGATGCCGTCCAGCTTCAGGTTGGCCTTGATATACTCCACCGCCCGGAAAGCGCCCGTCGTCACGGCCTGCATCGAAGCCCCCGTGAACCAGTAAATCACCGCGCCACCCGTAATCAGCCCCAGCAGAAACGGCGGATGCAGAATCGATAGATAGATCAGTTGGTCGGCCTGCAGACCGTTTGTTAGCGAAACGATAATCGAAAAGATCATCGTCGTCGCCCCCACTACCGCCGTCCCGATCAGCACCGGCTTGGCCGTGGCCTTGAACGTATTGCCCGCCCCGTCGTTCTCTTCAAGGAACCGCTTGGCCTTCTCAAACATCGGCCGGAAGCCAAACTCGCTCTCCACGGATTTTTCAATCCCCTTGATCTCCTCTATCTGCGAAAGCTCGTAGACGCTCTGCGCGTTGTCCGTCACCGGGCCGTAGCTGTCGACGGCAATCGTCACCGGCCCCATGCCCAGAAACCCGAACGCCACCAGACCGAAGGCAAACACCGCCGGCGCCATCATCAGATTGGCCAAACCCAGCAGGCTGATGTAGTAGGAGGCGCCCATCAACAGCAGCATCGCCATGCCAAGCCAGAACGCGCTGAAGTTGCCCGCCACCAGACCCGACAGAATGTTCAGCGACGCGCCGCCCTCCCGCGAACTGATCACGACTTCGCGCACATGCGACGATTCGGTCGAAGTGAAAACCTTCACCAGTTCAGGAATAATCGCCCCGGCCAGCGTGCCGCACGTAATCACGCTCGACAGCTTCCACCACAGCGACATGTCCCCGCCCAACGCCGGAATCAGCAGACTCGAAACCCCGTAGGTCAGACCCACCGAAATCAGCGAGGTCAGCCATACCAGCGTCGTCAGCGGCGTCTCAAAGTGCATCTTGTCCGCGTTGCCATACTTCGACTTGGCCCACGCCTCGTTGAGG
>JAINDL010000165.1 GCA_019931245.1 Bryobacteraceae bacterium CoA2 C42 | reverse complement strand
CGGAGAGGTCCAGCACTCGTTCCGATCCAGAGTGCTGTCTGTTGCCTTCGCCGCGACATGACCGGCTCGGCCCTCCCAAACGCCTTTCGGCTGATAATATGACGTGGCTGCTCGCGTTCACTCTCGTTGCGGCCCGCTGGTGTGCTTCCCTCTCTTGCAAGGGCTTTTGACACTCCGCTTGGCTCGGTCGGATCTCTCCTCCCGGCTGGAGTCTGCTACCGGGCGCTTCGGCGCTTCCCCGGACAGGACTTGCACCTGTGAAAACTATGCGACTTTCAGGACGCACCATGCCTTCGATTCTAACGCTATGATGTTGGCAGCGATGCTGTTAGAACCCTCCCGCCTTGTGAATGTGGCGAAACTGATTACCGCTTACTACGCGGAGCGCCCGGACCCGGCGGTGCCGGAGCAGCGGGTTTCGTTTGGCACGTCGGGCCATCGGGGGTCGGCGCTGCAGCAGGCGTTCAACGAATGGCACATTCTGGCGATTACGCAGGCGATTTGCCGCTACCGCGCGGCGCAGGGGGTGGACGGGCCGCTGTTTCTGGGCATCGACACGCATGCGTTGTCCGAACCGGCGGCGGCGACGGCACTGGAGGTGCTGGCGGCCAATGGCGTCGAGACGATGATTGCCGAGGGGACCGACTATACGCCGACTCCGGCCGTTTCGCACGCGATTCTGACTTACAACGCCGGAAGGACGACGGGACTGGCCGATGGGATTGTCGTCACGCCGTCGCATAACCCGCCGGCCGACGGTGGCTTCAAATACAACGGGACGAACGGGGGGCCGGCCGATAGCGGGGCGACGTCGTGGATACAGAACGAAGCCAACCGGATGTTGGAAGCGGAGCTGGACGGGGTGCGGCGGATGCCCTACCGGGCGGCGCTGCAGGCGGCGACGACGCACCGGCACGACTACCTGACGCAGTATGTGAACGATCTCGATCAGGTGATCGATTTCGCGGCGATCGATGCGTCGTTGGGGGTCGACCCGCTGGGCGGCGCGGGGGTGGCGTACTGGCCGCGGATTGCCGAGCGGTACAAGCTGAATCTGACGGTGGTCAATCCGCTGGTGGATCCAACGTTCCGTTTCATGAGTCTGGACTGGGACGGGAAGATCCGGATGGATCCCTCGTCGCCGCACGTGATGGAGCCGTTGATTGCGCTGCGGGAGCGGTTCGACATTGCGTTTGCCTGCGATACGGACCATGACCGGCACGGGATTGTGACGCGGAGCGCGGGGCTGCTGCAGCCGAACCATTATCTGGCGCTGTGCATTGACTATCTGTTTACGCACCGGCCGCAGTGGGGGGCCGGGACGGCGGTGGGCAAGACGGCGGTGAGCAGCAGCATGATTGACCGGGTGTCGGCGCGGCTGGGGCGGCGGCTGTACGAGGTGCCGGTGGGCTTCAAGTGGTTTGTGCCGGGGCTGATGGAGGGGGCGCTGGGGTTTGTAGGGGAAGAGAGCGCGGGGGCGTCGTTTTTGCGGCGGGACGGGCGGGTTTGGACGACGGATAAGGACGGGATCATCGCGTGTTTGTTGAGCGCGGAGATGACGGGGCGGTGGCAGCGGGATCTGGGCGAGGTGTACGCGGCGCTTGAGGAGGCGCTGGGCCGTTCGACGTACGAGCGGATCGAGGCGCCGGCGAATACGGCGCAGAAGGCGCGGCTGGCGCGATTGGCGCCGGAGGACGTGAAGGCTTCCGTGCTGGGTGGGGAGCCGATTCAGCAGATTTTGACGAGGGCGCCGGGGGACGGCAACGCGCTGGGCGGGTTGAAGGTGGCGACGGAGAACGCGTGGTTTGCGGCGCGGCCGTCGGGTACGGAAGACATCTATAAGATCTACGCCGAGAGCTTCCATGGGCAGGCGCATCTGCGGCAGGTGCAGTTGGAGGCGCAGACCATGGTGGCGGATGCACTCAGCGCCTAGCTGTGGTAATTTTTAAGCGGATATTGGCGTTCTTTAATCTGAGGGTTTATGCGTTACGCACTGCTTCTGGGCGTGGCTGTCGGCCGTTTGGCGTTTGCCGCGGATGAATCGGCGGCCGGGGCGCCCGGTACGTTCAAGCAATACTGTTTCTCCTGCCATGGCAAGGCGGCGACGGGAGGGATCAGCTTTGACAAGCTGATGACGGCCGCTTCGATGGGTGAGCATTTTCCGGCGTGGGAGAAGGTGGCGGACGCCATCGAGACCAAGCACATGCCGCCGGCGCAGATGCCGCAGCCGAGCGAGGCGGAACGGCGGCAGACGGCGCAATGGGTGCGGGCGCGGCTGAACGAGATTGCGGTGCGCCATGCGGGCGAACCGGGGCGCGTGGCGATGCGGCGGCTGACGAGCGGCGAGTACGCCTACACGGTGAAGGACCTGACCGGGATTGACATCGATACGGCGCGGGACTTCGTGCCGGACTCGGTGGGCGGGGAAGGGTTTACGAACTACGGCGATGTGCAGTTCATGGCCGATGCGAGCCTTGAACGGTATCTGCAGGCGGCCAAGAAGATTGCTTCGCACGCGGTGATCGGCGCCGGGCCGCTGCAGTTCTACGTGGACCCGGGCAAGAGCGGACGGGAGCTATCGGCGATCAACCGAATTCAGGCTATTTATACGAAGTACGGGTTCCGGTCGGTGTCGGGCGAGGGCGGTAAGCCGTACGGCCTCGACCTTTACGGTAAGGCGTTTTACGGCGCCTACCGGCTGAAGCACGAAAAGGGCGCGACGGTGGCGAAGATTGCCCGGGAGGAGGGGATTACCGAGCGGTTTCTCGCGCATATCGCGGCGGTGGTGAACCAGCCGAATCCGGCCTATCCAACCTCGACGATCGTCGAGATGTGGAAGCAGATGCCGGGGACACGCGAGGGCGCGGCGCAGGTGCAGAAGGCGGTGGTGGACTGGCCGCGGATGCTGTTTGGCGCCGGGGCGGACGCGGCGGGTGGGCAGGGCGATGAGCGGGCGCTGGTGATCAACGAAGAGACGCTCGAAGCCAAGCCGGTGCAGAAGCTGCGGTTCAATCTGTTCAACCGGAGCGAGAAGGCGCCGGCGGTGAACTTTTTGATTGCGGCGATGAACCCGAGTTCGGCCGATAAGCCGATTGTGGTGTTTCGCAATGTGACGGTGCGGTTCCGGATGGCGGACCGGTCGGTGTCGGCGCCGCAGCCTTTGGTGGCGGTGTTGCCGGAGGCAGCACGGGCGAAGACCGGTTTCGGCAAGCGGCCGGACGGGGTGGCGATTGACCCGATGGATTTTGCGGTGGAAGGCGATGCGGTGCTGACGTTCGACCTGACGGCGCCGAAGGGCGCGCGGGGCGTAGACGTGCAAGCGGACGTGGAGATGGTGGCGGGCGGGGCCAAGGACGCTGTGATGCGCGTGACGGTCTCCGACCAGCCCCGGCTCTTCGCCGGGCGGCCGTTTTCGGTGCTGCTGGGTTTTCCGAAGACCCCGGGCTTCACCAAATGGCAGGCGGGCGTGATGAAGTTCGCCGCCGAGCTGCCGCAGAACTCGCAGGGGGAGGCCAACCCGGCCGACAAGGACCCGATTCCCGAGCCTTATAACAACGTCTACAACCAGCCGGAGCGCGACGAGTTCCACATCCAGGTGAAGTACTACCGCGCGGATAGCTTCCTGATGGAGAAGATGCTCGACGACGCGACGCGGAAGCAGCTCGACCACGCCTGGGCGGACCTGAAGGCGTCGTTCGCCTATCACAATAACTATCTGACCTTCGTAAGGAATAAGTTCAAGAACGACCCGGCCAAGGCGGCGCCGTTTGTGAAAGAGTGGACGGCCGACTATGAGGCGGTGCAGAAGGCGCAGTTGGCGGCGCAGCCCGGACATGTGGAGGACGCGCTGAAGCTGGCGGGCCTGGCGTGGAGGCGGCCGCTGCTGCCGGCGGAGAAAGACCGGCTGCGGGCGTTCTACACCACGTCGCGCGAGATCGGGAAGATGGACCATGAGCAGGCGATGCGGGCGCTGCTGGCGCGGGTCTTCGTCGCGCCGGCGTTTCTCTACCGGATCGAACAGTCGAGCGGGCCGCTGAACGGTTTTGAGCTGGCCAGCCGGATGAGCTATTTTCTCTGGTCTTCGATGCCGGACGAGGAGCTGCGGCGGGCGGCGCAGGCGGGCGAGTTGAGCCACCCGGCCAAGCTGGCGGCGCAGGTGCAGCGGATGGTGCGGGACCCGAAGGCAAAGCGGATGTCCGAAGAGTTCTTCGGGCAGTGGCTGGGCTTCTACCGGTTTGACGAGTTTACGGGGGTGGATACGAGCCGCTTCCCCGAGTTCACCGCCGATGTCAAGGCTGGAATGTACGCCGAAGCGGTGTCGTTCTTTGACTACATCGTGCGGCAGAACCGGCCGGTGAAGGAGATTCTCACGGCGGACTACACCTTCCTGAACCAGCCGCTGGCCAAGCACTACGGGGTGACGGCGGAGGTGAAGTCGGCGCGGGAGGTGGAGATGGTGAAGGGCGCGGCGGGACGCGGCGGACTGCTGCGGCTGGGGGCCGTCCTGACGGCCACTTCGGCGCCGCTGCGGACGAGTCCCGTCAAGCGGGGCGACTGGGTACTGCGGCGCGTGCTGGGCACGCCGACCCCGCCACCGCCGCCGAACGCCGGGACGCTGCCGGCGGATGACAAGGCCTTTGCCGGCAAGTCGATCCGGGAGCGGCTGGCGGCGCACCAACGGAACGCGACCTGCGCGGGGTGCCACGCGCGGATCGATCCGCTGGGTTTCCCGTTTGAGAAGTACGACCCGGTGGGCCGGGTGCGTACGGCGTACGCCGATGGCATGCCGATTGACGATGCGAGCAAGACCGGCGCCGGCGTCGAAGGGCTGATTCAGTATCTGCGGACGCAGGAGAGCCAGGTGCAGAAGAACATGGCGCAGAAGCTGCTGGGCTACGCGCTGGGAAGGACGATGCTGCCGGGCGATCAGATACTGATCCGGAAGCTGGCGGCGGCCGGGGGCGAGGCGACGTTTGCGCAGCTGGCGGCCGAGATTGTGGCGAGTAAGCAGTTCCGTTACCGCGTCGAGCCGGAAACGAGGCAGAGCGCCGTAACCCGGGTGGTAGCGCAGGCCGTCAAGAACGAAGGGAGTCCCAGGAAATGATCATCCGTACGAGTAAGCCGGAGACCTCGCGGCGGCATTTTTTGCGGGGGGCGGGGGTGGCGTTGGCGCTGCCTTGGATGGAGTCGCTGGCCGGAGCACAGACGAAGGCGGCCAAGCCGCCGGTCCGTTTTGCGACGGTCTACTTCTCAAACGGCGTGGAGCCGGAGCACTGGTGGGCCAAGGGCGAAGGCCGGGAGATGAAGATCGGCCCGGCGCTCGCGCCGATGGCGCCGCACGCGGGCGACTACACGTTCCTCAAGGGCCTCTATCATCATCAGGCGTTCATTTCGACGAGCCCGCACCTGGGCCGTTCGCCCAATCTGCTTTCGGGCGCCAAGGTGAGCCTGGACCCGGCGGACATTCGCGTCGGCACGAGTTTTGACCAGATTCTGTCGCAGCGGGTGGGCGGACAGACGGCGGTGCCGAGTCTGGCGCTGGGGATTGAGCCGAACGAACTGCGGCTTGAAGACGGCCTGTCGATGATCTACGGTTCGTGCATCTCGTGGGCGACGCCTTCGCGGCCGGCGACCAAGGAGATCTACCCGGCGCGGACGTTCGACCTGCTGGTGGGCGACGGGACGGGCCGAAAGGTGGACCGCAGCATTCTCGACGCCGTGCGGCAGGAGGCGCGGGACCTGCAGCCGAAGATCAACGGCGGCGACCGGACCAAGCTGGGCGAGTACCTCGAATCGATCCGCGACATCGAGAAGCGGATTGAGCGGGCGGCCAAGGACGAGCGTCTCGAGGGCTGGCGGCCGACCCTCGACAAGCCGAACATGGAGCGGCCGGCCGATGCGCTGCCGCAGGACGTGCCGCAGCACATGAAGCTGATGCTGGACCTGATGGTGCTGGCCTTCCAGATGGACAAGACCCGCATCATCACGCTGATGCTGAACAACGACCTGTCGCAGATGAACTTCCGGTTTGTCGAAGGCGTCAAGGGTGCGCTGCACCTGGACCTGACGCACAACCAGAAGGCTCCGGCGGCTGAGGCGATGTATCTGAAGACGAACCAGTATCACGTGGCGCAGTTCGCCTATCTGGTGGACCGGCTGAAGAAGATTGACGAGGGCGGGCAGTCGATCCTCGACAGTTCGATGCTGATGCTGGCGTCGAGCCTGTTCGACGGCGATTCGCACGGGGCCGACCAGTTGCCGATTCTGCTGGCGGGCAAGGGCGGCGGTTCGCTGCGCCCGGGCCGCAATCTCGATTACCTCGAAAAGGGCGACGACAACCGGCGGGCCTGCAGCCTCTATCTGGCGCTAATGGACCGGATGGGCGTACCGCTCGAAAAGTTCGGCGATGCGTCGACGCGGATTGTCGAGATCTAGCGGCTGCATCCTGCCGGGGGTCTCGAACATCAGACCGGTATGTCGAAAATTGCATTAGTGACCGGCGCCGCCAAGGGCATCGGTCTTGAGACCGCGCGGCAGCTGGCGCAGCAGGGGATCCATGTCTTTGTCGGCGCGCGCGATCTGAACAAGTCTGAAGCGGCGGTGGCGGTGCTGCGGGCCGAGGGGTTGCCGGTGGAGGGCCTGGCGCTTGATGTGACGAGCGCGGCCGATATCTTCAACGCGGCTTATGTCCTCGAGAGCCGGTTCGGGCGGCTGGATATTCTGATCAACAACGCCGGGGTACTGCTCGATGAGGGCGGCTTCGGGGTGAACACAACGTTGTCCGTGCCACTCGTGACGGTGCGGGAGACGTTTGACAGCAACTTCTTCGGCGTGATCGCGCTGACGCAGGCGATGCTGCCGCTGCTGCGGAAGAGCGAGGCAGGGCGGATTGTGAACGTGTCGAGCATCCTCGCCTCGCTCACGCTGCACGCCACGCCCGACTCGCCCATCTATGGCTCGAAGGCATTTGCCTATAACGTGTCGAAGACGGCGCTGAACGGCTATACCGTGCACCTGGCGCACGCGCTGCGGGATACCGCCATCAAGGTCAACAGCGCGCACCCGGGCTGGGTGAAGACCGACATGGGCGGGCCGGAGGCGCCGATGGAGCTGGCCGACGGAGCGAAAACCAGCGTGTGGCTGGCGACGCTGCCCGAGGACGGGCCCACCGGCGGCTACTTCCATATGGCCGAAACGCTCCCCTGGTAGGGGGAGCGTTCGCTAAACTGAGGGAAGCATGATTGAACATTTGCGCCCCGGCGTAACCGCTCACAGCGCCCGGGTGGTGCTATTTGATTTTGATGGGACCCTGTCGACCATCCGCTCCGGCTGGGTGGAGATCATGGTGCCGATGATGGTCGAGATTCTGGCCGACCTGAAGACGGGCGAGACCGAGGCGGAGCTGACCGAGATTGTCAAAGAGTACGTCGGCCGGCTGACGGGCAAAGAGACGATCTACCAGATGATGGAGTTCGCCGAGCAAATCGCTAAGCGCGGCGGGACGCCGGCGGAGCCGAAGGTCTATAAGAAACTGTACCTGGACGCGCTGATGGAGCGCATCAAGGGCCGCCTCGAAGGCCTCGAGAGCGGGCGGACGGCGCCCGAGGAGTGGCTGGTGCCGGGCAGCCGGGCGCTGCTTGACAGCCTGAAGGAGCGGGGCTTGAAGCTCTATCTGGCGAGCGGCACCGACCACGCGGACGTGGTGCGGGAGGCCAAGCTGCTGGGCATTCACGATTACTTCGACGGCGGCGTATTCGGCGCGCTCGACGATTTGAAGGCGTTTTCGAAGGCCATTCTCGTCAAGAAGATCGTCGATTCGGCCGAGCACCGGGGCGAGGAGTTTCTAGCCTTCGGCGACGGGTACGTCGAGGTGCAGGTGGTGAAAGAGGTGGGCGGGGTGGCCGTGGGCGTGGCCTCCGATGAGCCGGCCTGCGAGAAGGTGGACGACTGGAAGCGGAACCGGCTGGTGGGGGTGGGCGCGGACTGGATTGTGCCGCACTACGCCAACACCGATCTGCTGCTGAACACGCTGTTTCCGCAATGAAGACGGCCGAAATTCTGGACCGGCTGCGGGCGCTGCGCGTGCTCGTGGTGGGTGATATCTGCCTGGACCGCTGGTGCCGCTACGACCCGGCCGAAGCGCTGCCTTCGGCCGAGACCGGCATTCCGCGCGTGGCCGTGACGAGCGTCGAGGTGACGCCGGGAGCGGGCGGCACGATTGCGAATAACCTGGCGGCGCTGGGGGTGGGGCAGATCTCCGTGGTGGGCGTGGTGGGCCGCGACGGCTTCGGCTGGGAGTTGCGGCAGGCGCTCGCCGAGCGGGGGATTGACGGCTCGCGGCTGGTGGAGGCGGCGGGGGTGCAGACGTTCACCTACACGAAGGTGATTAACGGCGAGACGGGCGAGGAGGACCGGCCGCGGCTGGACTTCATTATGAACCGGCCGCTGGGGGCCGACGTAGAGCGGGCGCTGCTGGCGCAGTTGGACGGGGAGTGGGACGCGATCATCGTCTCCGACCAGGCCGAGACGGCGGCGGGGGGCGTGGTGACGCCGGCGGTGCGGGAGGCGATTCGGGGCAAGCTTGTATGGGTGGATTCGCGCGCGCGGGCCGAGCACTTCCGCGGGGTGATTCTGAAGCCGAACGAGCAGGAGGCGACCGAGGCTTGCCGGCGGGCGTTTGGCGAGGTGGACTTCGCGCGGCTGCGGGAGTGGACGGCATCGCCGCTGCTGCTGGTGACGCACGGGGGGCGCGGGGCGCGGCTCTATACGGCCGAGGGCGATACTTGGGTGGCGACGCGGCCGGTGGAGATGCCGGTGGACATCTGCGGGGCGGGCGACAGCTTCACGGCCGGGGCGGTGTGCGCGCTGGCGGTGACGGGGCACCAGGTGCGGGCGGCGCAGTTCGGCAACCAGGTGGCGGCGATCACGATTATGAAGCCGGGGACGGGAACGGCGTCGCCGGAGGAGTTGCTGCGGGATGCACACGATCGCGATTGATATTGGCGGCACGAAGTTTACGATGGCGGTGTTTGACGGCGACCGGATGGTGCGGCGCGAGAGCCGGGCGACCAACCGGGAGGGGGGCAGCGAGTGGATGCTGGCCCGGATTGCCGAGATTGGCCGGGGGTGGTGCGGCGAGTTCCCGGTGGAGCGGTGCGGGATTGGGTTTGGCGGTCCGGTGGACTGGCCGACGCAGCGGGTGACCTTATCGACGCACGTGGGCGGGTGGACGGGCGTGGACCTGCCAGGGTTTGTGCGGGCGGAGTTGGGCGTGCCGGTGGTGATGGATAACGACGCGAACGTCGGGGCGCTGGGGGAAGGAATATGGGGCGCGGGGCGGGGGAAGCGGCCGCTGTTCTACATGACCCTGTCGACGGGAATCGGCGGGGGGATTTTGACCGAGCACGGGTTGTATCGCGGGGCGGATTCCTACGCCGGGGAGATCGGGCACCTGACGGTGCGGCCGGACGGGCCGGACTGTTTGTGCGGGTCGAACGGATGTTTTGAGCGGATGTGCTGCGGGCTGTGGCTCGAGCGGGATTACGGCAAGCCGGCCCGGGAGCTGCTCGAGGATCCGGCGTTTGTGGAGCGGTACGTGGTGGACCTGGCGCGGGGGTTGAAGGCGGGGATTATGTTGCTGAACCCGGCGCGGATTGTGATTGGCGGGGGGATTCCCAAGGCCGGGGAGCGGTTGTTCGGGCCCCTGCGGGCGGAGTTGGGCCGGCAGATTACGGCGTGGAGCCGGGCGCGGGTGGACGTGGTGGCGGCGGAGTTGGGGGACGATAGCGTGTTGTGGGGGGCGCTCGAGTTGGCGCGGGAGGCAAAGTAATTTAGATCCTCGGGGCCGGATCAATAATCCGTTGGAGCGATGTTATTGCGAATCGGATTGGGATTGGGATTGGCGGTGGCGGCTTTTGGCGCTGACTTGCTGAATGGGAACTGGTCGTTCTCGATGGCGGGGCCGGGCGGACAGAATATCGACGCCAAAATGACCCTCAGCGAGACGGATGGCAAGTTCACCGGGAGCGTTGAATTCCCGGGGGCGCGGGTGCTGAAAATCACCGAGGGAGCCGTCGACGGCAAGAAGATCACCTTTGTGGTGAAGCGGGACCGGCAGGATGGTGGGTCGATGACCTACAAGATGTCCGGGGAAGTGGATGGCGCCAAGATTAAGGGTGCGGCCGAGACCGAGATGGGCGGCCAGATGCAGAAGATCGACTGGTCGGCTACGAAGCAGTAAGATCGATGACCGCTTTGCCGACGTTGTCGCGATAGTGCTCGAGCATCAGGAACGCGTCTTCAATGGCCTCGAGCGGCCGCTGATGGGTCACCAGGGGCCCGAACAGCGTGGGGCGTTCGCGCAGCAGGTCGAGCGCGAGCGGTGTTTCGTGGTTGCTGCGGCGGACCGGGTAGAGCGGCACCTCCTTGCGGCGGAGTTCGTGGAAGTGGATCACCGGCATCGGCTCCGCGGGGATGCCGGTGACCACCACGCGTCCGCCCCGCGCCACGGCCAGGCAACAGGCATCGAGCGAGCCGTCGCGGGTGACGCAGTCGATGGCCACGTCGACGCCGCGGCCACCGCTTCCGCTCCGGATCTCCGGCAGCGCCTCGTCCGGGGCCAGCACGACATCGGCGCCGTAGGCGGTGGCCATCGCGCGGCGGTGGGGAACGGGGTCGATGGCGTAGATGCGGCGGGCGCCCTGCATCCGCAGCACGGCAATCGTCAGCACACCGATCGGCCCGCAGCCCCAGACGGCCACCGTCTCGCCCGGCGTCAGCTTGACGAACTGCATGCTGTGCAGGGCGATGGCGAGCGGCTCAAACAACGTCCCCTCGGCAAACCCGAGGCCGGCGGGCAGCGGCAGCACGTTGTGCTCCGGCAGGTTCACGATGTCGCGGAAGAAGCCGGGGTCCGGCCCGGCGCTGTAGAAGCGGATGTGGACGCAGAGATTGTGGCGGCCGGAGCGGCACATCTCGCAGTGGTAGCAGTAGACGGCCGGCTCGAGAATCACCCGTTCGCCGGTACCGACAATGGTCCCGGTGGGTTCGTGACCGAGCACCATGGGATATACGCTGGGGGTATCGCCCACGGCGCCTTCGGCGAAGTTATGCAGGTCGGAGCCGCAGATGCCGACGGCGTGGACGCGCACCTGCACCTCGCCGGGGCCCGGCGGGGGCGGCGGCGGAGCGGCAGCGACCTCGAAACGATGTTGAGCGATGAGATGGGCGATGCGCACGAGGAGTTATTCCGAAGGTTTCTTGAACAGGTTATCGAAGGCGGCGCGGGCGTCCTGCACCTTGCGCGGAACGCTGGGCGCGGCGACGAGCGGCGCGCCGGCCGCCCTGGGCGCTACCGGCGCGGCCGTGTCGCGGGCGACCGTGATGCGCGGCGAAAAACTGGCGCATTCATTGGCCCGATCCTTATACGGAAGCCGCTCCGGAATCGGCTGCAGACACTGGAAGCGAGCCGAGGAGTCGAGGTGCGCGCACTGACTGCAGCAGTGCAGAGCGGCCGCGCATTTCGGGCATGGCGTCGTGAAATCAAAACCCGCGGGCAGGACGTTCGAACAGCTAAAACAGCGGCTGGCCGCGACGCTACGGACGAAGCGCGGCGGGGCCGGACCCTCGCCGCCGGTGCGCGGCGCGGGGCGGTCGGCCTCGCGCCGCTCGTGGTAGCCGGGTTGTCGGTATTTGCGGTCGCCGTCCATCAGGCTAGTTTTCGCTGCATGATCGGAATCAGTCCGACCACTTGAGCAGGGCGTTGGTAGGCCGGGTCAAGGGGTCGCGGTAGTGGTTCGAACTGATCCGGAAGGAGAAGCCGAGGCGGCCGGTGCGGTGGGGCGTATACTCCTGGCCGAACAGATGCACCCCGCCGCGCTCTTCAATGACCGGCAGCGGAATCACCGTGGTGTCTTCAAGGTTGCCATCGGAGTCAACCCGGCCCACGACGGCTTCGACGCGCACATCGCTCGGCGTCAGCCCGGCCAGTTCGACAGCGGCCCGCAGCGGCACCACGCCACCGGTCTGAATGGTAGATGCCGCCCCGCCGTCGATCTCGACAAACCGGATGTGGTTCCAGACGCGGTGCACTTCCTTATCCCAGACTGCCAATCGCCGCGCGGCCGCGTACTCATCGGCGGTCGTCTCTTTCATGTGGGCGTGGGCGGGGTCGTAGAGGAGTTTGGAGTACTCAAGCAGCATCCGCTTAGCGTCGTACTGCGGGGTGACGTTTTTGAGGCTCAGCTTCATACGCCGGACCCATTCGTGCGGCACCTCGTCGGAGCGGGAGGAGTAGTACAGCGGCACAATCTCGTTTTCGAGCAGCGAAAGAATCGCCGCCGTGTGCATCTCTTCCTGGTCTTCGGAATACGGTTCGCGGTCGCCGATCGCCCAGCCGCCCGACGTCTCGTAGGCCTCGTCGTACCAGCCGTCGAGCACCGAGAGGTTCGGGTTGCCGTTCAGGGCGGCCTTCATGCCAGAGGTGCCGCAGGCCTCTTCGCCGCGTCGGGGGTTGTTCAACCACAAATCAACGCCCTGCACGAGTTCGCGGGCGACCTGCATCGAGTAGTCTTCGACGAAAACGAGGCGGCGGGAGATCTCCGGGTCGCGCGAGAGCTGGACGATTTCGCGGATGAGCGTCTTGCCCGGGATGTCCTTCGGGTGGGCCTTGCCGGAGATGAGGATCTGCACCGGCATCCGATTGTTCGTCAGCAGCCGTTTGAGCCGTGGAAGATCTTTGAAAATCAGCGTAGCGCGCTTGTAGGTGGCAAAGCGGCGCGCAAAGCCGATCGTAAAGGCTTCCGGGTCGAGGATGTCAGAGAGGCGCCGGACTTCGGAAGCCGACGACTTGCGGGCGACCGCTGCGGCCGTGGCGCGGTTGCGTACAAAGGCGATCAGCTGCCGTTTGCGCTTCTTGTGCGCCTCCCAGATCTCCTGATCGGGGATATCGTCAATCAGGTCCCAGGTGGCTTTGTTTTCGCTGTGTTCGCGCCAGTCGGGCTGCAGGAAGTTGTCGTAGACGCTGGCAAGGTCGCCGTTGAGCCAGGTGGAGACGTGGACGCCGTTGGTGACCGAGGTGATGGGCACTTCGGCGGGGGGCAGTTGCGGCCACAGATCCTGCCACATCTCGCGGGAGACGACGCCATGCAGAGCCGAGACGCCGTTGCGCCAGCAACTGGTCTTGATCGCGAGAATGGCCATCGAGAACGCCTCGCCGCCATCGGCCGGGTTCCGGCGGCCGAGGCCGCAGAAGGTGTCGTAGGGGATGCCCGCCTGCGCGCAGTAATCGGCGAAGTAGTAGTGCACGAGGCCGGAGTCGAACAGGTCGATGCCGGCGGGAACGGGGGTATGCGTCGTGAAGACGTTGTTGGCGCGGACGGCCTCGACGGCTTCGTCAAACGCCAGGCCGTTTTCCGCCATTTTGAGGCGGATGCGCTCGATGCCGAGGAAGGCCGAGTGGCCCTCGTTCATATGAAACACCGTTGGCGCCAGACCCAGCGCCGAGAGCACGCGCATGCCCCCGATCCCGAGGACGATCTCCTGGCGAATGCGGGTGTGGGAGTCGCCGCCGTAGAGCTGATCGGTGATGTTCCGGTTCTCCGGCGCGGCGTTCTGCGGAATGTTGGTATCGAGCAGGTAGAGCTTGACGCGGCCAACACGGATCACCCACGCTTTGACGAAGACTTCCCCGGTAGGCATCTGAACGGAGACGACCAGATCCGAGCCGTCGGCGCGGTGGACGGGCTGAATCGGCAGCGTGTAAAAGTCGTTTTCGGGCGATTTTTCAATCTGCCAGCCGTCCTGGTTCAGCGACTGGCGCAGGTAGCCCTTCTGGTAGAGCAGTCCGACGCCAACGAGGGGCAGATCGAGGTCCGAGGAGGCTTTCAAGTGATCGCCCGACAGCACCCCAAGACCGCCCGAGTAGACCGGCAGGCACTCGGCCAGGCCATACTCCATCGAAAAATAGGCGATCAGCTTCTCGGACTGGGCCGCGGTCGAAGCGTCCATGTAGGAGTCGAGCCGTTCGCACGCTTTTTTGTAGAGCGCCAGCAGGCGCGGGTCCGAAGCGGCTTTTTCGAGGCTCGCCTGCGGCACTTGGCCCAGCATCAGAATCGGGTTATGGCCGCTGTTGCGCCAGGCGGTGGGGTCAAGGCGGCGGAACATGCCGCGCAGATTGGCGTCCCAAACCCACAGCAGGTTGTAGGCGAGCTCCGAGAGACGACGCAGAGCGGGCGGCAAAGCGGGCTGAACGAGAAATTCCTTGTGGGGGCGAATCTGATACGGCATAGAGGGAAATGCGAAAGCAGGGCGAAACTTCAACGATAGCAGAGGGCCCGTAGAACTTGCGTCACACAGCGACCCGGAACCCAAGTCCCGTCCGGCTGAATTTTTCGCTCAGCCAGTCGCTTTCGGCGGCCGAAACGCGGAACAGGTGGAAGTCGCTGCGTTTGGGGTCGGCATCGGCCACCCACTCGTCGACGTTGCCGATGATGTCGTACAGCCCGAAGGGGTTGGCGTAGCCGGTCGAGGCGGGAGCCTTCGGCGCTTCACCCTCGCGCGGCAGCACGGCGAGCGAAGGCGCGAAGCGGTCGCCCCACCAGAAGGCGGTGCGCGTGCCGGCGCGGCAGGCGTACTCCCATTCGCGGTCGGTGGGCAGACGGTAGGCCCGGCCAGTGAGCCGGCGGAGGCGGGCGCAAAACTCGAGGCAATCGCGGAAGGAGACCGTTTCGACGGCCTGCTCCGGCTGCCAGCCGAAGGGCGACTCCTTGCCGGTGGAGAACGGCGGCAGCGCCCGCCGCTGCTTGGGCAGCCGGGCGGCCGCGTTCCACTGCGCGATCGTCACCTCGGAGCGGCCGAGGGCGAAGGACGAAACGATCGTCTCCCGTCCATTGGGCAGGACGAGCGGCCCGGAAGGAATCGTCAACATCTCCATCGCCGGGGCGCCGGGCAGCGCATCGGCAAAACCTTCGGCGGTGCGGTCCTCGGCGCGCGTAACGCGGCCCTGCCGGTCGAGCGCCACCGGGAAGGCGAACGGGAACGCGAGAAAAGATCGCCGGGTGGTCGCCATTTCTTCTAGGCTATATTGTCGGAGGATGCAGATCATGAATCGAAGGCAAGCGATGGCCGTGATGGCGGCCGCGCCGGTGGCGGCACAGAGCGGGAAGAGTTTTCGGGTGGCGCTCGGTTCGATCATGCACGAATCGAACTCCTTCAACCCGGCCAAGACCGAGTTGGCCGATTTCCAGTGGGTGGAGCCGTCGCTCGAACGCTGGTCCGCGGGCAGCACCGAAGTGGCCGGCTTCATCGAAGAGGGCCGCCGGCAGCAGTGGACCATGCTGCCCACGGTCTACTCCCACGCCATGCCCCGCGGCGCCGTCAGCAAAGCGGCCTTTGAAGAGCTGGCCAAGCGCCTTGTTGAAGGCTTCGAGAAGGTCAAACCCTTCGACGCCATCCTGATCGCCCTGCACGGAGCCATGTACGCCGAGTCCTACCCGCAGGGCGACGAAGAGCTCATCCGCCGTCTGCGGGCCAAGTTCCCCAAGCCCTTCCCCATCGTGCTGACCCACGACTTCCACGGCAACACCTCGCCGGCCATTGTCGAGATGACCAACGTGCTCGTCTCCTACAAACAGAACCCGCACCTCGACACGAAAGAACGCGGCATCCAGGCCGCCAACATTCTCGGCCGGATGCTGCGCGGCGAAGTCAAGCCCGTGCAGACCATCATCAAGCCGGACATGATCTACAACATCGTCTTCCAGAACACCTACGGCGACCCCATGAAGCCGCTCACCCAGGAGACCTTCCGCCTCGAGCGGGACAACCCGAAGATCCTGGCCGCCAGCGTCATGGGCGGCTATCAGTACAACGACTCGCCCCACATGGGCCCCAGCATCATCGTCGTCACCGACGACGACCGCAACCTGGCCGAACGCGAAGCCAAGCGCCTGAGCGACAGCATGTGGGCGCAGCGCGATCGTTTGAAGCTCAACCTGCCCGATGCCGCCACCGCCGTCAAAAACGCCATGGCCGCGCCGAAGTTCCCCGTGGCGCTGTTCGACATCGGCGATAACGTCGGCGGCGGCTCCGCCGGCGATTCGACATTTCTGCTCGAACAACTGCTCGCGCAGAAGGCCACCGGCTGGGTGGTGGTTCTGTACGACCCGGCGGCCTTCGCCGCCGCGCAGAAGGCCGGCCTCGACGGCGCGTTTAATCAACTGGTGGGCGGCAAATCCGACAACGCCCACGGCAAGCCCGTCCGCGTCCAAGGCAAGGTGCGCAGCCTGCACGCGGGCCGCTACATCGAAACGGCCGTGCGCCACGGCGGCGGCCGGTATTGGAACCTCGGCCACACGGCCGTCATCGAAGCCGAAGGCTCCACGCGCGATCTTGCCAACTACCTCGTCGTCACGAGCGAACGCTCGAGTCCCAACTCGATCCACCAGATCGTCTCGCTCGGCATCTACCCGGAGCGCCAGAAGATCCTCGTCGCCAAAGGCACCATCGCACCCCGCGCCGCCTACGAACCGGTGGCCGCCGAGATCGTCATGGTGGACACCCCCGGCGCCACCAGCGTCAACCCCGGCCGCTACGAGTTCAAACAGGCCCGCAAAGACCTCTGGGGCATTAAGTAGCGATCCGGCCGAAGACGCGGAGCAGGTTGCCACCGAGGAATTTCTCAATGCGGCCCGTCTTCCAGCCGCGGCGCAGCATGGCTTCGGTCAGCATCGGGTAGTCCCGGCAGTCGCGCATGCCGCGCGGCAGTGTGGGGCCGCCGTCGAAGTCGGTGCCCAGCATCACATGGTCCTCGCCGGCAATGGCCGTCGCGCGTTCGACCACTTCAAACCACTGGTCGGTGGTATACTTCAACTCCTCGGGCGCCTGAATGCCGGTCATCGAAAAGCCCCGGCCAACCAGCTTGTCCACCTCGGCGATGGTCATCTCGGCCCGGTCTTTCTTCACGTCGCTGCGGTCCCAGAACGGCTTGCCGGCCTTGCGGGTGCGGTAGTCAAACAGTGCGCGGTTGTGAAACTCGTTGCCGATGTGGAAGCCGATCAGTCCGCCCTTGCGGGCCAATTTTTCGAGCGTCGCCTCGGTCATCAGCCGCGGGATGTTGTTGCGGGAGCGAAGGCCGTCGTGGGTCGAAACCACCGGCTGCTCGGAGGCGGCAATCGCCTGCTCGGCCGTTTCGGTGGAGGCATGAGCGATGTTGATGACGATGCCGAGCCGATTACACTCCGCCACCACGGCGCGGCCGTGCGCGGTCAGGCCGTTGAAGCGCGTGATGGCGCAGCAGGAGTCGGCGAAGTTGTTGGCGAAGTTGTGAGCGGGCAGCTGGATGGACCGCACGCCCAACTGATGCAGGGCGCGGAGCACGCCCAGGTCGCCGTCCATGTCGAAGCCGCCTTCAAGATCGAGCACGGCGGCCATCCGGCCCTGCTTGCGCAGCGCCTGAATCTCGGCCGCGTTGCGGGCGATGCCAATGGTACGGGCATTCTTCTCCACCTGCCGGTAGGCGAGGTCGATCAGCCGCAGCGCCTGCTTGGTCTCATAGTGGCCCGGGTAGTAATCTTCGGTGATGAACAGGGTGAAGAAGAGCGCGTCCAGGCCGCCCTCTTTGGCCCGCACGAGATCAAAATGGCCGTCCTCGACCCGCTGGCCGATGTCGCCGCCGCGATAAAGCTGGCGGTTGATCACGTGCAGATGCGCGTCAAAGACAAACATCTTTTCGTGCAGTTGACGCGGGGTGAGCGCGAGGGCGGAGGAGAGAAACTGGCGGCGGTTCATGCGGTTTGGAGAAACGGTTCGGCGGGGGCGCGGTAGGAGATCAGCAGGTCGTTGTTGGCCACCGGCTGGCCGGTGCGTTTCGAGGCAAAGGCCTGCGCGAGGATGCCGGTGGTAAGCAACGTGCGCTCCGGCGGATACGGCTCGCGGCCGGTCACGATCAGGTCTTCAATGCAGTGGACCAGCCCGTCGAAGTGCGGCAGCGGCCGGGTCACCGCAGGCGGTCCGAACAGCGTAGTCAGAACCCCGGCGGGCGTTGCGAGCGCCACCGTGCGGTCATTGCCCGAAGGCGAAAGCATCAGCGCCACGGACTCAAAGCCATCGCGGTGGCGCACGTGAAACAGCACGGGCGATTTCGCCTGCGCTTCCATCGAACCCTTCTGCGAAGCCGGGTCGAGCTTCCAGGCGGCCTCGAGCAGCGGCCGCGCCCACGCGTGCCCGGGCAGCCACTGCCAGATGGCCTCGCCGCTGATCGTGTGCACCTGCGTCACGCCCGTCTCGCCGCCCGCCCGGCGTTCCACCAGACACTGGAGCGTTTCGAGCAGATGGAACCCATAGGCATCGAGCGGCCCGTAGCCGATCGCCGCCGCGTGCGTCATGCGGGTTTCGAGCTTCGGCTGCAGATGCGGCGCCCGGCTCGTCACCGGCAGCGACGAACCGGCCAGCAGCGGCGTCCGCAGCCGCCGGGCGCGGCGGAAGAGCGCTTCGGCCTTGGTCCAATCGTAGGAAAAATGTTTGTCGAAAAACGTGGGCACGCTGCGGCCGGACTGTTCATATACGTCGAGAATCTGATTGAACAGTTCAAAGCGGGGATAGAGCTTCTGGCCGTCGGCGTTGGTCGGGTAGTCGCCGTGTTCGCCGACAAACACCACGCCGTCCACTGCCAATTTTCCCGTGCCCAGCGTCAGCGCCTCCCGAATGCTCGGGTGGATCCGGAAGCCATGCCGCGCCGCCAGGTCGCGCGACATATCGTTCTTCGGCACCTGTTCGGTGTAGAGCGAAACCAGGTTCAGGCGCGGCGGCGTCCAGACGTTATTCGCCGAGTGCCCCCCCAGCAGCCGTCCGCAGATGACATCGGCGTGGGAGAACCAACGATACTCGGTAACAATCGCGGCGATCTTCTTCCGCGGGTCCGGGGCAAGCAGGGAGAGGAACTGACGGCGGCGCATGTCGTTCCATGGTATGCAATTCCGGACGGCCTAACGCACCCCGCTAATCTCCGCCGCCGCCTCGCGCAGCGACGTCACAATCTGCGGGTCCTGCTGCGGACGGAACCGGTGAATCGGCCCCGACAAACTCAGCGCGGCGACGGCTTCCCCGTTCCGGCCCAGGATCGGCGCGCCCACGCACACCGCCTGCAGCGCCGTCTCCTCCACCTCGAGACTATAGCCCTGCCGGCGCACCAGCCCCAACTCCTCGCGCAGCTCCGGCTCCCCGGTAATCGTCCGCGCCGTCAACGCCGCCAGCGGCCGGCCGGCAATCAGCCCGTCCACCACCGCCGCCGGCGAAAACGCCAAAATCGCCCGGCCGAGCGACGAGGCGTGCACCGCCACTGTCGCCCCGGGACGTTCGGAAAAACGCAGCGCCGACTCGCTCGGCACCACTTCCAGATAAACAACCTTATCGTGCTGCAGCTTACCCAGATTCACCGTCTCGCCAAACCGGTCGCGCAGCCGGATCATCTGCGGCAGCGCCGCCCGGCGCAGCCTTTCCAGGTCCTCGCCCGCCGTCAACAGCCCCGGCACGCCATAGCCCAACCGGTAGCTCTTCTCGCTCTCATCGCGAATCAGCACCCCCAAATGCTGCAGCGTACTGAAGATGCGAAACACGGTCGACTTCGGAATCCCCGTCCGCAGCACCGCCTCCTGCAGCGTCAGCGCACCGGCGCGCGACACCTCTTCGAGCAGCCGAAAGGCACTCTGTAAAACCGGAACCAGATACCGTGTCGAAGAACTATTCACAGGGAGCCCCCGCAGTATGCCACACTTACCGGCCCGACTCTGGTTCAATAGAGAGTCGTGCGTTCCACTACCGACCTCCACGACAAAGAGATTCGCGCCAAGACCGCCGGATCCCTCGCTCGCTACGAGCGCAGCCAGCGCTCCCTGGCCGGCGGTGTTTCGAGCGGCCTCCGCCGCGCCGCCCGCCCCTACCCCCTCTTCTTCGACCGCGGCGCCGGCAGCCGCATGTGGGACGTCGACGCCAACGAATACATCGACTACGGCCTCGCCTGGGGCCCACTGATCCTAGGCCACGCCCCACCCGCCGTCGCGGACGCCATCGCCGCCCAGGCCGCCAAGGGCCTCACCTTCGGCGCCCAGCACGAACTCGAATACCTCGTCGCCGAACGCCTCACCGCCATCCTCCCCTGCGCCGATCTCGTGGCCTTTGCAAACGCCGGCACCGACGTCGTCAACCTCGCCCTCCGCCTCGCCCGCGCCGCCACCGGCCGCCCCAAATACCTCAAGTTCGAAGGCCACTACCACGGCTGGGGCGACCAGGCCCTGGTCAGCTACCGCTTCGGCCCCCAACTGCCGCTCGGCCATCCCGAACCCGTCGGCAAAGGCCAACTCCCCCACGACCACGTCCTCGTCGCCGAATGGAACGACCGCGCCGCCGTCGAAGCACTCTTCGCTGCCCACGGCGCCGAAATCTCCCTGGTCGCCTGCGAGCCGCTGCTGGCCAACTCCGGCTGTATCCCCGCAGATCCCGGCTTCCTCAAATTCCTCCGCGAAATCACCACCCGCCACGGCGCCCTCCTGCTGTTCGACGAGGTCATCACCGGCTTCCGCGTCGCCCTCGACGGCGGCCAGGGCCGCTACGGCGTCACCCCCGACCTCGCCACCTTCGCCAAGGCCGTCGGCGCCGGCACCCCGCTCAGCGTCCTCGCCGGCAAGCGCGAGTACATGGACTTGATCAGCCGCGGCGAAGTCGTCCACGCCGGCACCCTCAACGGCAACCCCCTCGTCCTCGCCGCCGCCGCCGCCGCGCTCGACCAACTCGCCGTGCCCGGCTTCTACGACCGCCTTCACGCCCTCGGCAACCGTCTCCGCTCCGGCCTTGAATCCCTGCTCCGCGCCCAGGGCCACGCCGTCGTCACCACCGGCGACGGACCCGTCTTCCAACTCGCCTTCCAGTCTGACGTGCCCCGCAACTACCGCCAGACCATGGCGGCCAACAAGGCCCTCTACAGCGACTTCGCGCTCGGCCTCCTCAACCACGGCGTCCTCGTCCTCCCCGACGGCCGCTGGTACATCAGCGGCGCTCACTCCGAAGCCGACATCGACGCGACCCTAGCCGCGGCGGCCAACGCCCTGTAGAATAATCAGTTGGTCTATAAACTGGTTTACGAAAACCTGAAGCACCGTCCCGTCCGGACGCTGCTAAGCTCGCTCGCCATCGGCCTGGGCGTGACAATGATGCTGGCCCTCGTGGGCGTCGGCGAAGGTATGCTCGAAGATCAGGCCAACCGCGCCCGCGGAGTCGGCGCCGATCTCGTCGTCCGCGCCCCGGGCAGCTCCGTCGTCGGCATGGGTTCGCTTTCCATGAATCAGAAGATCCTCGACTACGTCCGCGCCCGGCCGCACGTCACCCTAGCCACCCCCATCGGCATCCACTCCACCGGCGGCGTCAGCTCCATCATGGGCATCAACTACGACGAGTTCGCCGCCATGAGCGGCGGCTTCCGCTTCCGCGAAGGCCGCCAGTTCGCCGCCCCCGACGACGTCATCATCGACGATCTCTACGCCCGCGAAAAAAAGCTCAAAGTCGGCTCCGTCCTCCACACCATGAACCGCGACTGGCGCGTCTCCGGCATCTTCGGCTCCGGGAAACTCGCCCGCGTCATGATCCCCCTCACCGTCCTGCAGGAACTCGCCAGCGCCAACGGCAAGATCACCATGATCTACGTCAAACTCGATAACCCGGCAAACACCCAGGCCGTCATCGACGCCATGAAGCAGGACCTGCCCGAGTATCCCATCTACGCCATGGAAGAGCTCATCAAGCAGTTCTCCGTCAACAACCTGCCCGAACTGAAAGCCTTCATCGGCGTCGTCGTCTCCCTCGCCGTCCTGTTCGGCTTCCTGGTCGTCTTCCTCGCCATGTACACCGCCGTGCTCGAACGCACCCGCGAAATCGGCATCCTCAAAGCCCTCGGCGCCGGACCCGGCTACGTCCTCGGCATTCTACTCCGCGAAACGGTGCTGCTTGCCGTCATCGGCTCGCTCTGCGGCATCGCCATGAGCTACGGCACCCGCTGGCTCATCGCCACCTTCATCCCCGCCTCCATGATCCAGGCCATCGTCTACTCCTGGTGGCCCATCGCTTCGCTCATCACGCTCGCCGGCGCCGTGCTCGGCGTACTCTACCCCGCGCTCAAGGCCGCCCGCCAGGACGCCCTCGATTCGCTCTCCTACGACTAATGACCATCATCGAAATTGAAAACTTACGCAAGACCTTCCGCAGCGGCGACGTCGACGTCCACGCCCTGCGCGGCGTAAACCTGATGGTCCAGAAGGGGGAGTTCCTGGCCGTCGTCGGCCGCTCCGGCAGCGGCAAATCCACCCTGTTCCACATCCTCGGCGGCCTCACCCCACCCACCTCCGGCACCATCAAAATCGACGGCCAAAGTCTCACCTCCCTCGACGAGGCCGGCCGCACCCGCCTGCGCCGCAACAGCGTCGGCTTCGTCTTCCAGAAATACAACCTGCTGCCCACCCTCACCGTCCGCGACAACATCGACATCGCCCGAGACATCGCCGGCCGCTCCGAACCCTGGGACGCCACCTTCCTCGAAGTCCTCGAACTCCTCGGCATCGCCCAGAAACTCGACCGCAAACCCCGCCAACTCTCCGGCGGCGAACAGCAGCGCGTCGCCATCGCCCGCGCCATCGTCAACCAACCGGCCATCCTCCTCGCCGACGAACCCACCGGCAACCTCGACACCGAAAACTCCAACATGGTGCTCGATCTGCTCCGCCATCTCAACAAGAAAACCGGCCAGACCGTCCTCATGATCACGCACGATCCGGAGGCCGCCGCCTTCGCCGACCGGACCGTGCAGATGCGCGACGGCGAACTACACGGCGCCTAAGCCCGGGCCCTTGATCAGGCCCGTATTCACCCGCCCGTTGCGAACATCGAACATGCCCGGGAACTTGCGATCCCATCCGGCATTCGCCGCCGGCACGTACTGCCGCGAGTTGCCTTCAATCGCCGCCACCCCCGGCACGTGCGCCGCAATGCCCGCCGAATGGATGAAGGACGCCCCCGGACACGTCAGATCCTGCACGCACAAAAACATCTTGAACTTCTGCGCCGCCGCCGCCATCAGCAGCGCCTGCGACTGGCCCTTGCAAGCCTTCAGCGCCGCGCCCGTATAGCCCATCTCCCGCGCCAGCAGCAGCGACTCAAGATCGGTCAGCGACTCGTCAATCACCACCGGCCGCAGCTTGGCCGCCTCGTGCATCACGTTCGCCCGGTCGGCCTTCAGATCGCGCTTGGTCGGCTGTTCAATGTACTGAATCCGCGCAAAGCCCCGCGGCGTCTTCTCCTTGATCTTCGCCAGCATCTCCATCAGATACTTCACGCTCGGGCACTTCTCGTTGAAATCGAGCGAATAGACCCAGTCGGCCACCCGTCGCTGGTTCTGCACCTCGGTCGCCGTGCGGTCCACCGCCAGCACCCGCTCGGTATCCCACGCCATGTCCTCGCCGTTCAGCTTGATCTTGATGTTCGTCAACCCCGAATGGTTGATCCACTCGGGCAGCGTCTCGGGTAACCCATCGTTGATCCGCTTCTTGATATCGCCGGCCGTAATCGGGTCCACCGCGCCCACCAGATGATACAGTGGCATACTTGGCTTCGGCTTCGTCAACACGTACTTCTGCAGATACTCGCCCTCAAACCCCTTGCCCAGGTAGTGCGATAAGTCATGCCGCATCAGGTCCGGACCGTAAATCGCGTAGGCGCTGCGGTTCACCAGCTTGCCGAAACCATCCGCGATCGCCGCTTCAAACGGGCTGCAGGTGGTCAGCGTGCACAGCTTCGGCATCGGCTGCGCCAGCTTGATTTCGTTGGCCGCGGCCAGCCACAGCGGCTCAAGCGAATGATTCAGGTCCACCGGGTGGCCGTACTCCTTGTGCTCCCGCGTGATCTTCTCCACCTTCGCGGCCAGCGTCCGCATCGCCCCGAGCGTCTCGTCATAACGCAGCGCCTTGGAAGGAAAGCTCCAGACGTTACCCATCGGCATCGACCCGAAGCCCTGCGCCGTCCTGCCGGCCCGCGACTCGAGTGTCACCTTCACATTCAACAGCGTGACGCGGTCCACCTCCGTACCGCCGAACTTGATCGGCGTGCGGTAGAGAAAATCCTCGGTCGATGTCGACAGCTCTTTGATCCGGACATCGGTCGACATCGTCTGCGCGTGAATCGCCGGAGCGGCGGCCAGCAGCGAGCCCAGGAAGGCGCGGCGGGAGGTAAGTGCCATGCGCCTATTGTATGAAAAGCCGCCGAGCTAGTGCGCCGCCTGCGCCCGCCGCCAGTCCATCACCTTCACGCAACCCAGCAGCACCGCGAACACCAGCACCAGCACCCCGCCAATCTGCCACGCGTGGCTCTTGAGATAGGTCACTGCCCCCTCCCCCAACTGGCTCCCCAGATACGCCAGCGCGCTGTAGCGCAGCGTCCGCGCCGCCAGCACCGTCAACCCGTAACTCCGCGGACTCACCCCCAACGCCCCGGCCGAAATCACGAACAGCTTCATCGGCATCGGAATCGGCGAGAGCGCACTGATGAACACCGTCAACAGCCCGTAGTGCTGAAACCACCGCCGCAGCCGCTGCCCGCGTTCGCCCACCGTATGCCGCTCCAGGTATTTCTCGCCCCCCTTCCGCGCCACGAAAAACAAAAACAGGCTGCCCGCCACCGAACCGGCCACCGCCATCGCCGCCGCCACATACGCCGTCCCCGGCGCATTGGCCGCCAGCACCATCAGCAGCGCGTCCACCGCCGCCGGAATCGGAATGCCCGCCGAGTCGAGCATGGCAAGAATCAAAAGGCCGGGCGGTCCCCAGGCGACCAAAGTAGCGACGAATTGTTTCAAGCTTCCAGTTTACCCAGCATTTCCCGCAACTCGGCCTCCGTCAAAACCCGGATCCCCAACTCCTGAGCCTTCTCCAGCTTCGAACCCGCCTCCTCCCCCGCCACCACGTAGCTCGTCTTCTTGCTCACCGAACCCGACACCTTCCCCCCCGCCGCCTCTATCATCTCCTTGGCCTGCTCCCGCGACAGCGACGGCAGCGTCCCCGTCAGCACGAACGTCAACCCCGCCAGCGCCCCCCCGGACCGGTCCACCTTCTGGTGCGCAAACGTCAACCCCGCCCCCCGCAGCCGCTCCACTACCGCCCGGTTCCGCTCCTCGGCAAACCACCGCCGAATGCTCTGCGCCACCTTCGGCCCTACCTCGGTCGCCTGCTGCAGTTGCGCCTCATCAGCCTCCCGCAGCGCATCGAGCGAACCGAAATGCTCGGCCAGCAGCTGCGCCGTGCGCTCGCCCACAAACGGAATCCCCAGCCCGTTCAGCACCCGCGGCAGCGGCAGCGTCTTCGACCGCGCAATTCCCGCCAGCACCCGCTCGGCCGACTTCGTCCCCATCCGCTCCAATCCCGCCAACTGCTCCAGCGTCAGGTCATACAGGTCCGCCACCGAATGCACCAGCCCCGCGTTCACCAACTGCTCCACCAGCACATCGCCCAACCCCCCGATGTCCAGCACCGGCCGCGCCGCAAAGTGCGCCACCGACTCCTTCAACCGCGCCGGGCAGCTCGAGTTCAGACACCGCGACACCACCTCCCCCTCCGGCCTTGAAACCGAACTCCCGCACACCGGGCACGCCGCCGGCATCTGAAACGGCACCCGCACCTCCCCCTCGCGCACCACCTTCACCACCTTCGGAATCACGTCGCCCGACCGCTCCACCAGCACCGTATCCCCCGCCGCCACCCCCAGCCGCGCAATCTCGTCTTCGTTATGCAGCGTCGACCGGCTCACCATCACCCCGCTCACCGCCACCGGCCGCAGATGCGCCACCGGCGTCAACGCCCCCGTCCGCCCCACCTGCACGTCAATCTTCTCCACCACCGTCTCGGCCTGCCGCGCGGCGTATTTGAACGCAATCGCCCACCGCGGAAACTTCGCCGTCCATCCCAGCCGCCGCTGCTGCTCCACCGCGTCCACTTTCGCCACCACGCCATCAATTTCGTACGGCAGCGTCTCCCGCTCCGCCTCGTACCGCCGGCAGAACGCGAGCAACGCCTCGACATCGTCGCAGACCGCCCGCGCCGGGTTCACTTTGAAGCCCATCGCCGCCAACTCCTCCAGCGCCTCCCAATGCGACGCCCGCGCCGGCTGCCCGTCCGCCAGCAGAAAGTACGCGTAGAAGTCCAACTGCCGGCTGGCCGTAATCCCCGGATCCAGCACCCGCAGCGAACCCGCCGACGAGTTCCGCGGGTTGGCATAGCGCGCCAACCCCTCCTGCTCCCGCTCCGCGTTCAGCCTCTGGAACGCCGCGTTCGGCATCACCACCTCGCCCCGCACCTCGAAACCGGCCCGCTCCCCGTTCACCCGCAGCGGCAGGCTCCGAATCGTCCGTGCGTTCGCCGTCACGTCCTCGCCCTCGCTCCCGTCCCCCCGCGTCAACGCCAGTTGCAGCGCCTGCTCCCGATACTGCACCGCCATCGACAGCCCGTCCAGCTTCAACTCCGCCACATAGCGGAACGGCTCGTTGCCCAGCAGATCGCGCACGCGCTGGTCAAACGCCCGCAGCTCCCCCTCGTTCAGCGCATTATCGAGACTCAGCATCGGCGAACTGTGCGGCAGCTTCACGAAGCCCTCCCGCGGCGCGCCCCCCACTCGCTGCGTGGGCGAGTCCGGCGTAATCAGCGCAGGGTCGGCCTGCTCCATCGCCTGCAGTTCGCGCAGAAGCGCGTCGTAGGCCGAATCGGTGATCTCCGGCTGATCGAGAACGTAGTAGAGATACTCGTGGCGGCGAATCTCCCGGCGCAGGTCGTCAACTTTGCTCATGGGGGGCTTCCAATAGGATACTGAGGGGTTGCCGGCCATCGCATTCATTTATAACCCCCGGGCGGGCAAGCTGCTCCGCAACCCCGGCCTCGTCGAACGCACCATCACCGCCGTCCGCTCCTACGGCCCCGTCGAAAGCTGCCCCACCACCGGCCCGCGCACCGCCGGCGCCCTCGCCCAACAACAGATCGCCCAAGGCGCGGAATGGGTCGTCGTCCTCGGCGGCGACGGCACCGTCAACGAAGTCGCCAACGGGATGATCGGCAGCCACGCCGCCCTCGCCCCCCTCCCCGGCGGCACCGCCAACGTCCTGTGCGTCGAAACCGGCATCGGCACCAACCCCCTCAAAGCCGCCGCCGCCCTCGGCCTCCGCCAGCCCCGCCGCATCGCCGTCGGCCACCTCAAAAGCGAAACCACCGACCGCCACTTCCTCGCCATGGCCGGCGCCGGGCTCGACGCCACCGTCGTCAACACCGTCAACCCCGCCATCAAAGACAAACTCGGCAAGCTCGCCTATTGGGTCAGCGGCTTCGGCATGGTGGGCCGGTCGCTCGCGCAGTTCCACGCCGATGTCGATGGGTTCGTTTCGCAAAGAAGCTTCCTGCTCGCCAGCCGCGTCCGCAACTACGGCGGCGACCT
>JAINDL010000069.1 GCA_019931245.1 Bryobacteraceae bacterium CoA2 C42 | reverse complement strand
CTGCTCGCAGATGGTAGGGCAGATCCACTGGACCATGTTGCTGGCGATGGCGCTGGGCTTGTGGTGTGTCGCCGCCTACATCCGGTTCCTCCATGAGGAGCGCCGCGAGGTGGCGTGGTATGCCCTCAGCCTGGTGTTATATCTGACGGCCATCGCCACTTACTCGCTGCAGGCTTCGGTCGTTCTGGGCGTGGCGGCACTGGGAATGCGCCGCGCCGGTTGGCGGCGGGGCTTGGTCGACGCCGCCCCCTTCGCAGCGCTGCTCGGCCTGTTCTGCCTGATCTGGGCGACAACCGGTACCGTACCCCACGCCGGCTCCCGCTACACCGTGGCCAAACTCGCCAAGTCGCTCTCGTTCCTGGTTTGGGACCCGATCTATCACGAGATCCCAGCCGAGCTGTGGCGCCTGCAGCCGGGCGATTTCTGGGTCGCCGCCGGCGCCGGCCTGGTCGTGGCCGTGCTGTTCTGGCGGGTGAGCGGTGGCTTGATCGCGGAGCAGGGAAGTGGACGATTGGCAGTCGAGTTACTGCTGGTGGCGCTGGGCATGGGGGCGACGACGGTCCTGCTCGAAGCCGGCAATCCCGTCTGGTTGCCGGGCACGCGGGCACCGATGGTGCAGCAGGGGCTCACGCCCCTGCTGATCCTGGCGCTGGCGTTGGTTTTAGAGGGGCAGCGCGCGCGCGGACTGCTGGCCGCCGCCTGGGCGGCCGCGGCGTTTCTCTCGCTCTGCCACAACGCCCGGCAGGTGCGCTGGAGCGCCGATCTCGAGCGGATCGCCGCCGGGTTGCAGACCACCGTGCCGCAGATTCAGGCTCCCACCGTCTTCGTGCTCACGACACCGCCGCTCAGCCTATCGCCCTATAACAGCGACATCTTTGTGAAAAATCTCTACCGGTCGGATCAAGTCAACCTGCGTATCTTTTCGCCAAGCACGGACAACGCCCATCGCGAGCTGACGTTTGATTCCGACCAGAAGGGCCTCTACACCGAGAGCAGCCTGGGACAGCGCGGCTTCCAACTGCGGAGTACGCCCGCCTGGATCCCCTACCATCAGGTCGTGCTGATGCGCTACGACCGCACGGGCGTGCGCCCCCTCGGCGCGCTGCGGCGAGAGGATACGCAGGGATACACGGTGGTTTTCCACCGCGCGACACCGCTCGTCACCAACCTCGCGAAAACCGGCCCGCCCTTGCCGCTCGACCGATGGGAGCTTCAGGGCGGAACGTACACCGAACCCGGCGTTTTCGCCCTGCGCGGCCACCCGGCTAGCCTCGCCCAACACCCCGTATCCCTCGAGCCGGGTGCCGACTATGTCATAACGCTCGAAGCCCGCGCCGAAGGCGACACCCGCAATTTCTACGCCGACTTCTACGGCGTACCGGCCTACGACGCCGCCGCGCAGGACTACGCCATCACCGAGCCGCTCGGCCCCGAATTCCGTTGGCTTCGTTTCGTAATTCCGGCCGGGCCGCAGCCGCCGCCCGCCGCCTGGTTGCGCCTCGTGAATCCCTCGCCGGGCACGGTCTCAATCCGTTCGGTCAAAATTTCACGGCTTGATACTATGGGAGATGGCCTACTTCGACCATAACGCCACGACGCCCGTGGCCCCGGACGTCCTGGCGGCGATGCTGCCGGCGTTGACGGAGGCCTGCGGCAATCCGTCGAGCATCCACCGGGACGGGCAGCGCGCCCGGCAGATGGTGGAGACCGCGCGGCGGCAACTGGCCACGCGTCTCGGCTGCTCCCCGAAAGAGATCGTCTTTACGAGCGGCGGCACCGAGGCCAACAATCTGGCGCTGGCGGTGCCGGCGCGGCACGTGGTGACGAGCGCCATCGAACACCCGGCCGTGGCGCAGACGCTGGCCCGGCGCGGGAACGTCACCGTGCTTTCGCCGGACGCGGCGGGGCGAATCAGCCCGGCGGCCCTGCGCGCGGCGCTGCGGCCGGAGACCGATCTGGTCTCCATCATGCACGCCAACAATGAATTCGGCACCGTGCAGCCGCTCGCCGAACTGGCCGCGGCGGCGCACGAGTGCGGCGCGCTGTTTCACTCCGACGGCGTGCAGGCGCCGGGGCGGATGGCCGTCGATATGGCCGCGCTCGGGGTGGACCTGTACTCGGTGAGCGGCCACAAGATGTATGGGCCGAAGGGAATTGGCGCGCTCTACGTGCGTAAGGGCGTGGAACTGCTGCCGCAGTTGTACGGCGGCCGGCACGAGAGCGGGCGCCGGGCCGGGACGGAGAATGTTCCCGGCATCGTGGCGCTGGGGGCGGCGGCGGCGCGTCCGGTGCGCGATACGGCGGCGCTGCGGGACCGGCTCGAAGCGGGCATTCTGGCCGCGGTGCCGGACGCGATCGTGCAGGGCGCGGGAGCGCCGCGGCTGCCCAATACGGCCAACATCCGGTTTGCGGGCCTCGAAGGAGAGGCGCTGGTGATTGCGCTCGACCTGCGCGGCTTTGCCGTCTCCTCGGGGGCGGCCTGTTCGTCGGGCGCCGTCGAGCCTTCGCCGGCGCTGCTGGCGCTGGGGTTGACGAAGACCGAAGCCAAGAGCTGCATCCGGTTTTCGCTGGGCGAATCCAATAGCGAGGAGGAGGTGGACGCCCTGGTCGCCGCGGTGTCCGCCGCGGTCGCGCATCTGCGGAAGCTGTCGCCAACGTATGTCTAAAGAACTCATTGCGGTTGCCATGTCGGGTGGCGTGGACTCTTCGGCCGTCGCGGCGCTGCTCCAGCGGCAGGGCGAGAACATTGTCGGAATGACGATGCAGCTGTGGAATCAGCGGCGGCTGCCGGAGCTGGCCACGGAGTCCGCGGCGGGGCGCTGCTGCTCAATCGACGATGTCTACGATGCCCGCTACGTGTCGGAGTATCTGGGGATCCCCTACTACGTGGTCAACTTTGAAGACCAGTTTGAGCAGCATGTGGTGCGGCCGTTTGTAGATGACTATCTGGCCGGACGGACGCCCATCCCGTGCACGCTGTGCAATAACTTCATCAAGTTTGAGACGTTTCTATCGATGGCCGCCGGCATCGGCGCGGAGAAAATCGCCACGGGCCACTACGCCCGCGTCTCGTTTGACGAAGCCTCCGGGCGCTACCAACTGCGCCGCGCGGTCGACGCCACCAAGGACCAGACCTACTTCCTGCTCGGCCTGACCCAAGCGCAACTGGCCCGCACGCTCTTTCCGCTCGGCGGCATGCTCAAGACCGAGACCCGCGAACTGGCCCGCGCCGCCGGCCTGCCGGTGGCCGCCAAGCAGGATTCGCAGGAGATCTGCTTTGTCCCGAACGGCGATTACGGGGCCTTTATCGCCGCCTACGCCAAGGAGCAGGGGCTCACGCTGCCCGCCGCGGACGGCGAGATTGTGACGCAGAGCGGGGAAGTGGTGGGCCGGCACGCCGGCTTCCACAACTACACGGTCGGCCAGCGGCGCGGCCTCGGCGTGGCGGCGCGCGAGCCGCTCTACGTCATTGCCACCGAACCGGCGGCCAACCGCGTGAAGGTCGGCGGCCCGGAGGACCTGCTGACAACGCGGATGACCGTACGCGACATGAACTGGATCTCCATCGCCGAACCGGCCGAGGCCATCCGGGCCCAGGTACGGATTCGCAACCGGCACGTGCCGGCGCCGGCCACGCTGCGGGTGAAGGACGGCGTCGTGGAGGTCGACTTCGACGAGGCCCAGCGCGCCGTCACCGCCGGCCAGGGCGCGGCGATCTATGACGGCGACCTGGTGCTCGGAGGCGGGTGGATTGCGTAGCGCGCGGCGCAACCGGCTCGAATACTGGCTGGTCCGCTTCCTCCTGGCGACCGTGAGCTACGGACCCACCCGGTTTCTCGGCGGCGTCTATGCGAAGTTGCTCGATTGGACGGTGCCCAAGCTGCGGCGCGTGGCGCGGCGCAACTGCGAACTTACCGGGATGGACCCTGGGATTATCCCCGGCGTCTTCCGTTCCATCGGCCGGATGCTCGTCTGCTTCGCCCGGTTTCCGCGCATCGGCAAGCATAACGTAGACGAGTGGATCCGCTACGAGGGCTTTGAGCATTATGTTGCAGCGAAGGCCCGGGGGAAAGGGGTGCTGTTTGCCACGCTCCATCTGGGGAACTGGGAGCTGTCGGCTTACGCCCACGCCCTGATGACCGAGCCCATGCACATCGTCGTGCGGCCGCTCGACAACCCGCTGCTCGATACGCTGGTCCGGCAACGGCGGATGGCTAGCGGCAACACCGTCCTCGGCAAGTCGGAGGGGATCCGGCCCATCTACCGGGCGCTCGAAGCCAACCAGGCCGTAGGGATTCTCGTCGACCAGAACGTCGGCCTTGACGATGGTTTATTCGTGAACTTCTTCGGCCATAAGGCCTGCGTCAGTCCCACCTTTGCCAAGTTAGCGGCCCGGACCGGGGCGACCGTAATTCCCGGTTATGCGGTCTGGTCGGAAGCCGAACGGAAATACATCTTACGCTTCGACCCGCCGGTCGCGATTACCGGAAATACTCTGATCGATACGCAGAGAATCCAGAACGCCCTCGAACGCGCCATTCGCACTTACCCCGACCAATGGCTTTGGATCCACCGCCGGTGGAAGACCCGCCCATGGGGTGAGCCCCCGATTTATGGGGAATAAAGCGATTCTGCCAGGGCGAAGCTAAGGCAAAGTAAAGCTCGACGCCACCGAAACGTCCTGGTACGCTCAGTACCAGTCATGTGGTTTCGATTTACTTTTCTCGCTCTCAGCGCGACCGGGTTACACGCCCAGTCAACGGCCTTGACGGTATCTCCGGCCGCCATTACGCTGCGCGCCGGCGAGTCCCGGGCCTTTTCCTCTTCAGTCGCGGCGTCGGCGGTTCGCTGGTCAGCCTCGGCCGGCATCATCTCCGCCACCGGACAGTTCACGGCGCCGGCGGCAATTCCGGCTGGGGGAACGGTGACCGTGCGGGCGACTCTGGTGGCCGACGCGACGAAGACGACGACGGCCGTGGTAACGCTACAGAACGCCAAACCCGTAATCAGCGCCCTTGAGCCGGCGGCGGTGAATACGGGCCTGGCCTACACGCTGCGCATTCGCGGGACCAACTTTCTGCCGACGAGTACGGTGACGCTCGAAGGCAAGGCGGCCAAACCGCGCTTTGTCAGCGCCACCGAGCTCGAGGTCTCCGCAATGGCGGAAAACCCGGCTGGAAATGCCATCGACGTGGTGGTGCTGAATCCGGATCCGGGGGCCACGGCCAGCAATGTGCGGTCGTTGGCCGTCAACGCTCCGGTGAAGGTCACCGTATCGCCCGCCACGGCCACGGTGCGGGGCGGGGCCACGTTGAAGCTGAACGCCGCGGTGGCGAACACGGCCGCGACGGCGGTCGATTGGCAGGTCAACGGGATTCCGGGCGGCAATGCCGAGGTGGGCCGGATCGATGGGGCGGGTCTCTATACGGCTCCGGCGGCCGCGCCGGCGGCCGGGAAGGTGGAAGTGAAGGCCGTGAGCCGGGCCGATGCGCGGGGCGTGGGGTTGGCGGCGGTGAGTCTGTTGAATCCCGTCCCGGTGCTCTCGGGCGCTACGCCAACGCAGGTGAAAATCGGGCCCACCGCCACTTCATTCACCTTGACCGGCTCGCTGTTCACGCCGGCGTCGAAGGTGTTCCTGGGTTCTCTTGAAGCGAAGGTAACCTATGTCAGTCCCACGCAGTTGAAGGCGGCGGCCGTGCTTTTGCCGGTTCCCGGGCAGATGACCACGCTGCGAGTGGTGAACCCGGCGCCGGGTGGCGGAGAATCGGCGCGCCTCATTGTGCGGATGCAGAACGCTCAGGAGCTGCTGAGCTATGGCGCCGCCGTGCGTTTTCTCGAACAGGCCAGCTACGGGGCGGACCCGGCGGCCATCGCCAAGCTGCAGGCCACTGGCCGCGCCGCCTGGCTGGCCGAACAGTTCCGCCTGCCGGTTACGCCGCTGCCTGATGCGGCGGTCCCGGCGCCGGATGCGGCGCAGGAGGGCCTGAGCCGGCTGCAGACAACCTGGATGCTGAACGCGCTCACGGCGCCCGACCAGCTGCGGCACCGCGTGGCCTTTGCCCTGCACTCGATTCTGGTCGTCTCCGGCGTCGATCTGCGGGAGCACCGGCAGTATGTACCCTATCTGCGGATTCTGCACGAAGAGGCCTTCGGCAACTACCGCCGGCTGCTCGAACGCATCACGCTGAACCCCGCCATGGGCCGCTATCTGAACATGATGAACAACGCCAAGGCCAACCCGGCGCGCAACACCGTGGCCAACGAAAACTATGCGCGGGAGCTGCTGCAACTCTTCACGATCGGCCTGGTGCAACTCAATCCCGACGGCACCCCGAAGGCCGGCAGCCCGGCCACCTTCATCCCGGCCAACATTCCCGAACTGGCGAAGGCGTTCACCGGTTGGACCTCGGCCCCGCAAACCGGCGCCGTGCCGCGCTTCCGCGCGCCGGATAACTGGGCGGTGCCGATGATCCCCATCGAATCTGAACATGACACCACGGTCAAGGCGATCCTGCCCGGGGTAACGCTGCCGGCTGGCCAGATGGCGCAGCAGGACCTTTCGGCGGCGCTCGATGCGATCTTCAATCATCCCAACGTCGGGCCCTTTGTCTCCTCCCGGCTCATCCAGCGGCTGGTGACTTCGAACCCTTCGCCGGCCTATGTCGAACGCGTCGCGCGGGTGTTCAACAGCAACAGCAGCGGCCTGCGCGGCGATCTGAAAGAGGTGATCACCGCCATCCTGACCGACCCGGAGGCCGGCACCGGCGATGGCCCCTACACCGACCTCAGCGCCAACCAGGGCGCCCTGCGCGAGCCGCTGGCCCTCACCCTGAACATGATCCGCGCCCTCGATATGCGCTCGAACGGGGCACTGGCCGGGACCATCAGTAACCTCGGGCAGAATCTGTTCTCACCCAACAGCGTCTTCAGCTACTTCTCCCCCTTCTCGAAGCCCGGACCGGAGTTTCAGGCCCTGAACGCCACCTCGGCGCTCAACACCGTCAACCTCATCTACCGCCTGGCCAGCAACGGCATGGGCAACGCCGCGGTGCTGGATCTCACGCCGTGGGACCAACTCGCCACCGACCCCGATGCCCTGCTGACCGCGGCGGCCAACGCCTTAAACCGCGGCACGCTGTCGCCGAGCGCGCGGGCGGCGATTCTGCCGGCGGTGAACGCGCAGACCAGCAACCGGATGAAGGCCATCACGGCGCTCTATCTGGTCGGCGCCTCGCCCCAGGTGCTCGTGAAACGCTAACGCTCGGGAAACGCTAACGAAGGAACAGTTATGGCACTCTCTTCTGCCCGGCGGCACGCCGGTTTACTCTCTCATCGACGCGACTTTCTGCGGCTCGGCGGCCGGATGGCGATGGGCCTCGGCGCCGCCGGAGCCCTGGGGCAACTGGGCGGCATCAACGCCCTGGCGCAGACGAACGCTCCCGGCTACAAGGCGCTGGTGTGCGTCTTCCTGTTCGGCGGCTGCGACGCGAACAGCCTGCTGATTCCCACCGACAACGCCGGCTACACCGCCTATACGAACGTCCGGCGCAGCATTGCCATCCCGCAGAGCCAACTGCTGGCGGCGACCAGCCAGGGCAGCGCCACCTACGGCCTGCCGCCCGCGATGCCCGGCCTGCAGTCGCTCTTTCAAACCGGGAAGGCGGCCGTGGTCGCCAACGTCGGCACGCTGGTGCGGCCGTTGACACGGGCGCAGTATCAGGCCAACCAGCAGCCCGTGCCGGCCAATCTGTTTTCGCATTCCGACCAGCAGCAGCAGTGGCAGAGCGCAACTCCCATCGGCATCGCGCAATCGGGATGGGCGGGCCGGATCGCCGATCAGGTGCAGACTCTCAACCAGCCTTCGAAGTTCCCGACGGCGGTGTCGGTTAACGGCAACTCGCTGTTTCTGATCGGCCAGCAGACGCAGCCGTCGCAGATTGCTTCGCCGAACCTGGCCGTCCTCGGCCAACAGAAGCGCGCGGGAGACAGCGAGCGGCTCAACGCGCTGCAGCAGGTGCTGACCCTGGCCAGCGGCGCAACGCTGGTGCAGGCCGCCGGCACGCGCATCAACGACTCGCTTACCGTATTGCGTCAGGCCAGCGATGCCTTCGCCACCCTACCGAATCTGACCACGCCGTTCCCCACCACCGCGCTGGGCAACCAGTTGCGGCAGATCGTCCGGCTGATTCAGATTCGCGACACGGTGGGCCTGCAGCGGCAGATCTTCTTCTGTTCGCAGGGCGGCTATGACACGCACGAGAATCAAACGGGAGCGCATCCGCGGCTGCTCACCGAATTGAGCGAGGCGATCGCGGCCTTCCAGTTGGCGATGGAGGAGTTGGGGTTGTCCGAGAAGGTGACGCTGTTTACCGAGTCCGAGTTCAGCCGGACGTTTCAGCCCAACGCGAGCAACGGCACCGACCACGCCTGGGGCGGCCACCAGTTTGTCACGGGCGGCGCGGTGCAGGGCGGCTTCTATGGCACGTACCCGAGCATGGTGCTGGGTGGGGCGGACGATTCGGGCAGCCGCGGCAATTGGATTCCGTCCACCTCGCTTGACCAGTACGGCGCCACGCTGGCGCGCTGGTTTGGCGTGCCGGAGGCCGGTCTGAGCACGGTGTTCCCGAACCTGGGCAACTTCGCGACGGCCAATCTGGGGTTTCTGAAGGGTTAAGCTTCCAGCCAGGCGCGCATCTGGGCGCGCGGCGCAGCGCCGGCCTGTTGATGGACCAACAGGCCCTGGCGGAAGACGAGAAAGTTGGGAATCGACTGGATGCGGTAGCGGGCGGCGAGAGCGGGGTGGGCTTCGGTGTCGACTTTGAGCACGATGGCCCGGCCCTGCATTTCGGCCGCGAGCTTTTCCACTTCCGGGGCGGCCGCGAGGCACGGGCCGCACCAGGAGGCCCAGAAATCGACGAGCACGGGCACGGTAGCGGCGCTGATGATGGCGGCGAAGGCTTCGGCGTCGACGGGGAGAGCCTCGGCGAGGGCGGCGAGCGGGGCTTTGCAGCGGCCGCAGCGGCCGCGATGGGCCAGGTGAGCGGCCGGCACGCGGTTCGAAGCGCCGCACGAAACGCAGGGGGTGAGGCGGGAGTAGGCCATATGTCCCGATCTTAGCGCGGGGCCGGGCAGGACCTCGAAATGTTGGATATTCTAGGCGGAACCATGCCGATGAAGCTCTTTTGTCTCCCCTTGCTGGCCGCCGCGCTCCTGGCGCAGGACCGGCCGATTCCTCCGCCCGGGGTGCCCGTCACCGAGGCCGACCAGAAGGAGCTGCGGGCGGGCATCGAACGGCTCTCCGGCCTCATCGCCGGCCTCGGCAACCACGCCCTGCTGCCCGATGTGATTATCTTCCGCGATGCCGTCCGCTATGCGCTCGAAAACAACGAATTCTTCCGGCCCGATGAGCCGGCCAAGGCGCGGGCGCTGCTGGCCGAAGGCGTCAACCGCGCTGAGGCGCTGCGCCACGGCGAAGCGCCCTGGACGCGCGCGACGGGCCTGGTCGTGCGCGGCTACGTTTCGAAGATCGACGGTTCCGTGCAGCCCTATGGCCTGGTCGTGCCGCCCTCCTACGATCCCCGCCTGCCGCGCCCCTGGCGCCTGGACGCCTGGTTCCACGGCCGCGCCGAACAGTTGAGCGAGGTCAACTTCCTTTCTGAACGCATGAGCCGGCCCGGCGAGTTCACCCCGCGCCACACGATCGTGCTGCACCTGTACGGACGCTACTGCAACGCCAACAAGTTCGCCGGCGAAATCGATCTGTTCGAAGCGCTCGCCGCGGTCAAACAGCACTACTTCATCGACGAAAACCGCATCGTCATGCGCGGCTTCTCGATGGGCGGCGCCGCCGCCTGGCACATCGGCGCGCACCACGCCGGACTGTGGGCCGCCGTGGCGCCCGGCGCCGGCTTCAGCGAGAGCCGCGAGTTTCTTCGTTTGAAAGAGATGCCGCCCGTCTGGGAGCAGAAGCTGTGGCGGATGTACGACGCCACCGACTACGCGGCGAACTTCGTCAACGTGCCGCTCGTCGCCTACAGCGGCGAGATCGACGGCCAGAAGCAGGCGGCCGACCTGATGGCGAAGTATCTGGACAAAGAAGGCATTTCGATGACCCACATCATCGGGCCGCAGACCGGCCATCGCTATCATCCGGAGGCCCGCGAGGAGGTCAACCGCCGGATCGACGCCATTGCGGCGCAGGGGCGGGAAGCCTATCCGCGGCGCGTCCGCCTGGTGACCTATACGCTGCGCTACAACCGCATGAAGTGGGTGACCATTGACGGCCTCGCGCAGCATTGGGAGAAGGCCACGGTCGACGCCGCCATCGCCGGCGCCGGCGTCACCGTCCAGACCAGCGGGATCACCGGCCTAACGCTCGACTTCGGCCCCGGCGGCGCGCCGGTAGAACTGGTGGGGCGCCCGAGCGTGACCATCGACGGCAAGCGGTTGGACGTCACTGGACCGGCCAGCGATCGGAGCTGGAAGGTGAGTTTCGTCAAAGAGGGCGGCCAGTGGAAGGCCGGCGCCGCCACCGGCCTGCGGAAGCAGCACGGGCTGCAGGGGCCGATCGACGATGCCTTCCTGGACAGCTTTCTGATCGTGACCGGTGCGGCGGGCAGCGGCGAGCGGATTGAGGCCGAACAGGCGCGCGCCATCCGCGAGTGGCGCCGGCAGTTCCGCGGCCAGCCGCGCGTGAAGAAGGATAGCGAGGTGACCGAAGCCGACCTGGCCGCGCACCACATCGTCCTGTGGGGTACCCCGGCGACGAACTCGCTGCTCGGACGGATCGCCGACCGGCTGCCCGTGAAGTGGGCGGGCGACCAGGTGCGGGTGGGCGCGGCAGCGTATCCGGCCGCGACGCACTATCCCGCGTTCGTCTATCCGAATCCGCTGAATCCGGCGCGCTACGTCGTCGTCAACTCCGGCTTCACTTTCCGCGAGTTCGATTATTTGAATAACGCGCGGCAGATTGCGAAGTTGCCCGACTGGGCGGTGATTGACACGACCACCCCGGCCGATGGCAAGTATCCGGGCAAGGTTGTCGCCGCTGGGTTCTTCGACGAACGGTGGGGTTTGGCGCCGCCGCCGCGCCCTTAAAAAAATCCGGGACAGCCGTGAAATGAAGACCGCCGTTTCCGCATTAGTAGTTATGAGGGCTTTGCTGTTGTTGGTTACCATGCCGCTCTGGGCCGGCGAGTTCGTCTCGCCGGACGGGGCGTATCGTTTCCCGGTGCCGGAGGGTTGGCGGGCGCGCCACTCGCCGCTGATGACGGTCGTCGAACCGGTCGATGGGGCGCCGGAGCGGGTGCTGGTCGGCTCGGGAATTGCCGCCGCGCGCTCGATTCAGGAGTTGGCGCGGCAGGCCGTGGGGATCTCGGCCGGGATGCTGCCGGGTTTGCGGGTCACGACGGGCCCGGCTTTTTCGGACGCCTCGGCCGAACAGGAATACGCCAACGGGATGTACGTGGCCTGGAACGGGATGCAGTTGCAGGGCGAGGTCTATTTCGCCGTGCTGGCCGTAGGCCGTCCGGAGAAGCTGGCCGAACTGCAGGGCCGGGGCCGGACCATTCTTCGCAACGGAAAGTTTGCGGCGCCGCCGCGCAATATGGCCGCCGAGCAGCAGGTGATGGGCAGTTGGGAGTTGAGTACTTATAAGAACACGCGCACCGGGGTGCGGGACTCGTCGAGTTACTCGAGTAACTGGACCGTGGTCTTTCTGCCGGGGAATCGCTTCCGGTCCAACAGCCAGAGCTTCTTCAGCTCCAACTCGGAAACCCAGGGCGGCGGCAGCGTCGGGGCGGGGAATCAGGCAACAGGGAGCTACCGGATCTTTGGCGGCACGCTGGTGGCCGACATTGACGGCATGGGGCGACAACTCTTCGCCATCGAGCCTTACTCGCACGATGGTCTGAAGCTGAACGGGATGTTGTTTCTTCGCCAGTAAGGGCGCCCACCGGGCGCCTGCTTAGCGCATTCAAGTGAAGCCGCCGCCGCCGGGGGCGTTGCAGCGGTTGCCGGCCGCGAAACAGGACAGTTCGCGTTCGGCTCGCGTCGCGCCGCAGCGCGGGCAGGGAAGCGGTTGGTCGGCCTCCGCCATGCGGCGAATGCGTTCAAAGCGGGCGTCACAGTCCGGGCAGCGGTACTCGTAGATCGGCACCCTTCTATAATAAAGCCTGATGAAGCTACGAATCCACGGCAATACTTTGCGCCTGCGGCTGAAGCAGGGAGAGGTGATGGCGCTGGCGGCCGGCAGCGCGGTGGAAGACCGCTGCGCCATTCCCGGCCAAGCTCTGGTCTATCGGCTGCAGCCGGATAGCCCCGCATTGGGGGTGGAATTTACCGGGGGGGTGCTGACGGTGGGCGTGCCGGCGGCGACGGTGGCGGCGTGGGCCGAGACCGAACAGGTGGGCATTGCCGGCGCGGCCGGGCCCGTCGAGGTGCTGATTGAAAAAGACTGGCGGTGCCTGGACTCGAAAGATCCGCGCGACAACGAAGACACCTATCCGCACCCGGCGCCGGTCTGCTGATGGCCAGGCCGACCTACAGCAGCCCGGCGGAGGTTCCCGCGGGCCTGCGGGGGCAGTTGAGCCGGGGCGAGATCGAGTCGGCGACGCTCGGCGAGGGGCTGGCGGTGGACTTCACAACGCTGCTGCGGACTCTTGGCGTCGATGCCGAGATCGACCCCGGGCTGGGCATCACACGGCGGATGACGCTGGCGGCCGGGGCCCTGCTGTCCTTCGACGGGGCCTTGGAGCGGCATCCTTCGGACACCGTCCGCGGCTGGGCGGCGTTCCGCGCCGGCCTGCGGCGCGGTTGGTCGCTCGAGCAGCGCCTGGAGGCCGTGCGGCCGCTGGCGCAGGATCCGCATTTTGGCGTCCGCGAATGGGCTTGGCTGGGAATCCGGCCGGCCATCGCGGCGGAGGTGGAGCGGGCGATTGAACGGTTGACGGCGTGGGCGGAAGGGGAACCCTATCTGCGCCGTTTCGCGAGCGAGGCGACGCGGCCGCGCGGCGTCTGGTGCCCCCATATTCCGCTACTCAAGAAGAACCCGGCGCTGGGGCTGCCGGTGCTCGATCGCTGTGTCGGTGAGGCGAGTAAGTACGTCCGGGATTCGGTGGGCAATTGGATGAACGATGCGGCCAAGACACGGCCGGACTGGGTGCGGGAGACCTGCGCCCGGTGGAACGTCGAGGCGGTGACCCGGCGGGCGCTGCGGAGCATTGCGTGAGGATTCACGCCGAAGGCCTCGTCAAGCGGTTCGGCAGCTTCACGGCGGTGGCCGGGGTCGATCTGACGGTGGCCGCCGGGGAGATTCATGGCTTCCTCGGGCCGAACGGCGCCGGCAAGTCGACGACGGTGAAGATGCTGACCGGGCTGCTGATTCCGACGGCGGGCACGGTAGTGATTAACGGCATCTCGCTGGCCGCGGACCCGGTGGCCGTGAAGCGGAGCATTGGGGTGCTGCCGGAGGATCTGGCGCTGTTTGACGCCCTCACGCTGTGGGAGCATCTGACGCTGGCCGGGCCGCTCTACGGCCTTACCGCGGCGGAGACGGCCGAGCGGGCCGGCCAACTGCTGCGCTACCTCGACCTCGACCGGGAGCGCCACACCGAAGCGGGCCAAGCCTCCTTCGGCATGCGGAAGAAGACGGCGTTTGCCATGGCGCTGCTCCACAATCCCAAGACGCTGTTTCTGGACGAGCCGTTTGAAGGCATTGACCCCTCATCGGCTGAAAACATGCGGGAACTGCTCGTCAACCTGGCCGCCAAGGGCGCTGCGGTGTTCATTACCTCGCATCTGCTGGACGTGGTCGAGAAACTGGTGGGCACGTATTCGATCCTTTCGGGCGGCAAAGTGGTGGCCAGCGGGAGGACCGGCGAACGGCCGTTGAAAGAGGTCTACTTCGGACACATCGCGCGGCCGGCCGCCGAGGAGTTCCCGTGGCTCGGTTAGGCCCGCTGCTGGGCGGCCTCGTCAAGATTCGCTGGCGGACGCTGACGGGGCGAAGCAACGCCGAAATCACCGGCGAGGTGCTGCTGCTGCTGGCCGCGGCGCTGCTCGCCGAACGGGTGGTGGCGTATCTGCCGCAGTTGCCGATGCGGGGGGTGGTGGCCGGATTGGCCGTCGCTTGGCTGGCGATGAGTTGGGGGCCGGAGGGCGCGCCGGGGCAGTTCCCGTTGACGCGCGGGGGCCGGATGCTGGTGCGGCTGACGGAAGTGGTGGTGAACCCGCTGAGCTGGGTGCTGTTCTACGTCTCGGCGCGGGTGTCGCCGTGGGCGCCGCTGCTGGCGGGGTTGGCGATGGTGGAATGGCCGGTGGTGAAGCCCGGCAAGCGGCTTTCGGCGGGGCCGTCGCGCTGGCCGGCGCTGCTGCGGAAGGACGTCCGGGCGGCGGTGCGCCTGTTCGACACGATGATCGCCGGAGGCATCGCCCTGATGTTCGTGGCCTACGCCGTGCGCGAGCCGAACATGGCGGTGGAGGCGGCGTGGATTGTGCCCGTGGTGCTGGCGATCAGCAATTCGAACCTGGCCTTGAACGCTTTCGGAACCGACCAGGGCACGGGGTTCGACCGCTATCTGCTGCTGCCCATGACGGGCGCCGATATTGTGCGCAGTAAAACCGCGTCGCTGCTGGTGTTGCTGGCGGCGCCGCTGGGGCTCGTCAGTCTGGTTGTGTTCTGGCGTTTGGGCTGGGCCATGGGCGCCTCGGTGGTCCTAGAGTCGTTGACCCTGCTGCTGCTGCTGGCGGGATGGGGCGCGTGGACGAGCGTCCATACGCCGTATCCCATGCGGGCGTACCGGTTTAGCGATGGCGGGTCGGTTTTCTACGGGCTGGCCGCGTTTGCCCTTTGCCTGGCGCCGGGTTTTGCGGCGGCGAGCGGGGCGTGGTGGCTTCGTTTCGCAATTTTGGGGTTGGCCGGGGTGATCGCCCGGCAGCTGATGGCTGCCGCCGGGCGCCGTCTCGAACTCCGCCGCGAGCTAATTCGCGCCCGTCTTCCTTAGCGCGAACAGCCTAGCTTAGCGCGAACAGCCTAGCTTAGCGCGAACAGCCTAGCGCATAGAGGAAGAAGGCGTAGTAGAGCGCCGTCTCGCGCAGGGCGTCGTAGCGGCCCGACTTGCCGAAGTGCCCGGCGCCCATGTTGGTTTTGAGCAGCAGCAGGTTGTCGTTGGTACGGAGCTCGTTCAGCCGGGCGACCCACTTGGTGGGCTCCCAATACTGCACGCGCGGGTCGTTCAGGCCGCTGGTGACGAGCAGGTGCGGATAGGCCCGGGCGGTGACGTTGTCATAGGGCGAGTAGGACTTCATGTAGTGGTAGTAGGTCTCGTCGTTGGGGTCGCCCCACTCCTCGTACTCGCCGACGGTGAGCGGCAGGGTCTCATCGAGCATCGTCGTCAGGACGTCGACAAACGGCACCCCGGCCATGGCCGCGCCGAACAGGTCGGGCCGCAGGTTGAGCACGGCGCCGATGAGCATGCCGCCGGCGCTGCGCCCTTCAATGGCGAGCTTCCGCGGGTTGGTGTAGCCGTGGGCGATCAGGTGCTCGGCGGCGGCGATGAAGTCGGTGAAGGTGTTCTTCTTTTCAAGGAACTTGCCGTGGTCGTACCAGGGGCGGCCCATCTCCGAGCCGCCGCGGATATTGGCGATGGCGTAGGCAAAGCCGCGGTCGAGCAGGCTGAGGCGGTCGCTGTGGAAGGTGGCTTCCATGTTGAGGCCGTAGGAGCCGTAGCCGTAGAGCAGCACCGGCGACTGGCCGTCCTTGCGGAAGAGCGCGGTCTTATAGACGAGGGCGATGGGGACGGCGGTGCCGTCCGGCGCCGTGGCCCAGAGCCGCTCGGTGGTGTAGAGTGCGGGGTCGTAGCCGCCGAGCACCGGTTCCTGCTTGCGCAGGGTGCGCTCGCGCGTCCGCATGTCGTAGTCGTAGACGGTGAAGGGCGTTGTGAGCGACGTGTAGCCGTAGCGGAAGACGTGGGTGTCAAAGGTGGGGTTCGAGAGGGAGGTGAGGTGGTAGACCGGCTCCGGCACGGCGATCAGGTGGGTTTGGTCGATGTTGATCTGCCGCAGACCGTTGGTGCGTTCGTAGAGCACCAGATGGCCGGCGAACTCGGCGAAGCCTTCGAGATAGATCTCGGGCCGGTGCGGCACGAACTCCTCCCAGGCGGCCGGGGCGGCGACGGGGGCGCGCATGAGGCGGAAGTTGGTGGCGTCGAGATTGGTGTGGATGAGGAAGTAGCCGTGCTGGTGGCCGGCTGAGTACTCGACCTTGGGCCGGCGCGGGGCGATGACCGTGAAGGCGCCGAGCGGCTCGTTGGCCGGCAGGTAGTGGACCTCGGAGCTGGTCGAGGAGTGGATCGAGAGCAGGAGATACTCGTGGTCGCGGGTCTTGTCGAGGCCGACGAGGAAGCGTTCATCGGGCTCCTCGTAGACGAGCGTGTCGGTGGTCTCGCCGAGCGTGTGGCGCCAGATCTGGTAGGGGCGCAGGGTGACTTCGTCGAGCTTGGTGTAGAAGACGGTCCGGTTGTCGTTGGCCCAGACGAGGTCGGCGTGGGTGTTGGCGATCGAGTCCGGCAGGAGCTGATTGGTGCGGAGGTCGAGGAAGACGAGGGTGTACTTTTCGTCGCCGGCGTAGTCGGTGGAGTAGGCGAGCAGGTGCTGGTCGACGCTCGGCTCGAAGACGCCGAGGCGGAAGTAGTCTTTGCCTTCGGCCAGGAGGTTGGCGTCGAGCAGGACGACCTCATCGGTCTGCTTGCGGCAGTAGATGGGATAGGAGAGGCCTTGGACGGTGCGGGTGTAGTACTCCCAATCCCCGCGCCTTACGGGGACGGAGGTGTCGGTCTCCTGGATGCGGCCGAGGATTTCGGTGTAGAGCTGCTCCTGCAATTCCTTAGTGGGCGCGAGGGCCGCTTCCGTACGGGCGTTCTCGGCTTCGAGGTGGGCGATGACGTCCGGGTTGGTCTTCTCACGGAACCAGAAGTAGGGGTCGACGCGGCGGTCGCCGTGCTTTTCATGAATTACAGGGGCAGGGGGCATGCCTCTTCATGATAGGCTAGAGCAATAGCGAACAAAAGGCAAACATGAAGGGACTGCCAGAGTTGCGGGTACGTTCGGCATTCAGCTTTCTGGAAGGAGCCAGCCTGCCGGAGACGCTGATGGCGCGGGCGGCGGAGCTTGAGATTCCGGCCGTGGCGCTGCTCGACCGGGATGGGTTGTCCGGGGCGGTGCGGTTTCACAAAGCGGGGCGGAAGCAAGGGGTGCGGGCGCTGCTGGGGGCGGAGGTGACGGCGGCGGAGGGGACGTTTCGCTATCCGCTGCTGTGCGCTTCAAGAAAAGGCTATCAGAATCTATGTAAGTTATTGACAAAGATCAAGTTAGATCGCAGGGCCGGGGCGACGGCGGCCGATCTTGCCGAGTACGCCGAAGGATTGGTGCTGCTGGCCGGCGATCCGCTGGCGGCGCAGGGCTACGACCGGGCGGCGGCGGACCGCTTCATCCAGATCTTCAGTAAAGCAAATGTATACGTTGATTTAGAAAGGCATTATCTGCGTCCGACCGAGGTCCGCAACCGTGCGCTGCTGGAGCTGGGCCTGCCCGCTGTCGTCACCGGCGGGGTGAGCCACGCCGTAGCCGAAGACCGGCCGCTGCTCGATGTGCTCACCTGCATCCGCCGCCACACTACCATTCAGGCGGCCGGTCGGCTACTCGCGCAGAACGCCGAGCGGTATCTCAAGAGCAGCGCCGAACGGCGGGCGCTGTTCGCCGATGTCCCGGACGCGGTGGCGCGCACGCGCGAGTTGGCGGACCGGCTGGAGTTTACGCTCGAAGACCTCGGCTACCAGTTCCCGCTCTACCCCGTGCCGGAGGGCGATACGATGGACAGTTTTCTGGCCAAGCGGACCGACGAGGGGGCGCGGCGGCGTTACCGGCCTTACGGCGACAAGCCGCGGCGGCAGATCGAACGGGAGCTGCAGCTGATTGCCCAGCTGGGGCTGGCGGGCTATTTTCTCATTGTCTGGGACATTGTTGAATTCTGCCGGCGGAACGGGATTCTGGTGCAGGGCCGGGGGTCGGCGGCCAACTCGGCGGTCTGCTACTCGCTCGGGATTACGGCCGTCGACCCGGTGGGCATGGAGCTGCTGTTTGAGCGATTTCTCTCTGAGGAGCGAGGGGAGTGGCCGGATATCGATCTCGACCTGCCGAGCGGCGAAGACCGCGAGCGGGCGATTCAGTACGTCTACGCGCGCTATGGGCAGCTCGGCGCCGCCATGACGGCCAATGTCATCACCTACCGCGGCCGCAGCGCCCGGCGGGATGTGGGCAAGGCGCTCGGGATGAACGAGGAGGCCCTCGGCGACGCCACCCATCCGCTGGCGCCGCAGCTGGTCCGCTTCACGGAGGCGATTCAGGATCTGCCGCGGCACCTGGGGCAGCACTCGGGCGGCATGGTGATCTGCCAGGGGCAGCTCGACCGCATCGTTCCGCTGCAGCCGGCGACCATGCCGGGGCGGGTGATCGTGCAGTGGGACAAGGAAGACTGCGCCGACATGGGCATCATCAAAGTCGATCTGCTGGGCCTGGGGATGATGGCGGCGCTGCGCGATACGATTGTCCTGATCAAGCGTCACTATCACGAAGACGTGGATCTGGCTCATTTACCGGCAGATGATCCGCTGGTCTACGCGACGCTGCAGCGGGCCGATACGGTGGGCATGTTTCAGGTGGAGAGCCGGGCGCAGATGTCGTGCCTGCCGCGGCTGCGGCCGGAGCGGTTTTACGACCTGGTGGTGCAGGTGGCGATTATCCGGCCGGGGCCGATTGTGGGCAACATGCTGCATCCGTACCTGCGGCGGCGGCAGGGGCTCGAAAAAGCCGATTGTTTGCATCCGAAACTGGAGAGTGTTTTAAGAAGAACCTTAGGGGTGCCGCTGTTTCAGGAGCAGCTGCTGCGGATGGCGATGCTGGTGGCGGACTTCTCCGGCGGCGAGGCCGAGGAGCTGCGGCGGGCGCTGGGCTTCAAGCGGTCGGCGCAGCGGATGGCCGAGGTGGAGACCCGGCTGCGGGCGGGCATGGCCGCCAACGGCATTGTGGGCGCGGTGCAGGACACGATTGTGCAGTCGATTACGGCGTTTGCGCTGTACGGTTTTCCGGAGAGCCACGCGGCGAGTTTCGCGCTGTTGACCTACGCGAGCGCGTACCTGAAAGTCCATTATCTGGCCGCGTTTACGGCGGCTTTGTTGAACAATCAGCCGATGGGATTTTATAACCCGCTGACGCTCGTCAAAGACGCGCAGCGGCACGGCCTGCGCTTTGAGCCGGTCGATGTCGAAGCCTCCGACTGGCTCTGCACGCTGGACGACCAGCTGCATCTGCGCCTGGGCATGAACTACGTGAAAGGGCTGCGGCGGACGACGGCCGAGGCGATTGTGGCGGCGAGGCCGTTTCGCAGCATCGACGATCTGAAGCGCCGGGTGCCGCAGGTCTCGACCGAGGAGTTGAACCGGCTGGCCGAGATTGGCGCGCTGAACCGCGTGGGTGCTGCGCGGCAGCGGCACCGTCGGGAGGCGCTGTGGCAGGCGAGCCTGGCGGTGCGTCCGGCGGGCGCGTTGTTTGCCGGCAGCAGCGCGGAGGGTCCGGCGCCGCTGCCGCCGATGGAGGCGATCGACCGGCTGCGGGCCGATTTCCGGACGAGCGGTTTGACGATCGGCGCGCATCCGATGCGCTACTTCCGGGAGGGGCTGACGGCGGCGGGCGTCTGGCGGGCGGGGGAGTTGAGCGGGCTCGGCCATGGGCGGCGGGTGGAGGTGGCCGGCCTCGTGATCTGCCGGCAGCAGCCGAGCACGGCCAAAGGGTTTGTGTTTCTGAGCCTGGAGGATGAGACGGGCATTGCCAATGTGATTCTGCCGCCGCCGGTGTACGCCGAGTTCCGGGGGGTGATTCTGCGGGAGGGGTATCTACGGGTGGCGGGGCGGCTGCAGAATCAGTCCGGGGTGGTTTCCATCAAGGGCGAAGCGGTATATGCTATTAGCGAACGCGCGCAGGCGCCGCGCGTGGCATCCCACGATTTCTGTTGAGCGGTTAGCGAGGTTGCGGATGAGGAGATGGATCAAGCTTTCGATTTGGGCCCTGGCCGGGCTCGCTGTGGTGGCGGGCTATCTGGTGATGCGCCCGCCGAAGATGGCGCCGCCGCGGGAGATCCGGGTGGCGGCCACGCCCGAGGCGTTGGCCCGGGGGAAGTACCTGTACGAAGTGGTGGCGGATTGCGATGGCTGTCATGGCGAACGAAACTGGGGCAAACATCTGGCGCCGGTGGTGCGCACGGGCGCCGGCTTCACATTCCCCGCCGAGATGGGCCTACCGGGCCGGGTGACCGCGCCGAACATCACCTCCCATCCGGAGGCGGGCATTGGCGCGTGGACGGACGGCGAAAAGCTGCGGGCGATCCGGGAGGGTATTGGCCGGGACGGGCGGGCGCTGTTTCCGATGATGCCCTATGAAAGCTACCGGCACATGAGCGACCGCGACGCCGAGGCGCTGGTGGCCTACATGAACACTTTGCCGGCCGCCCCGGACCGCCATCCGCCCACGGCGGTCGACTTTCCGGTCTCGCTGCTCATGAAGAGCGCGCCGGCGCCGGTGGAAGGCGTGGTGCCGGAGCCGGCCGAATTGGGCGAGTACCTGGTCCGGATGGGGGGCTGCGCGGACTGCCATACGCCGAAGGAGCGCGGGGCGCCGGTGGCCGGCAAGGAGTTCGCCGGCGGTGAGGTATTCCGGTTTGGCCAACTCTCGGTGGTGTCGGCCAATCTCACGCCGGATGTGGAGACGGGGATTGGAAGGTTGACGGAGGCCGCTTTCATTCAGCGGTTCCAGGAACACCGGGAAACGGCCGGGGCGTCCTTGCCCGCGGCAACGCAGCAGAACTTCACGGTGATGCCGTGGCTACAGTTTTCCCAATACTCGTCCGGGGAGTTGGGAGCTATCTACCGCTATTTGCGCAAGCAGCGGGCGGTGGAGAACAAGATCACGGTCCACCCCCGGAGCTAAACCAGCAGGCGTTCGGTCCGCGTTTCGGCCAGCGCTGCCAGGGCCGGGTCAGTGGAGCGCAGAGTTTTGGCGGCGCCGCGGAAGGTCTCAACGATCATGGGGAGAACCTCCGGGTCGAGCGTCACTGCTTCAAACCACCGGCAGGCCTGCCGCAGGGCATCGGCGGCCAGGGTGAGTTCGTCGCGGCGGGCGAAGTAGGCCGCGTAGACGCCGAGTTCGGCCACAGCGCGGGAGCCGCACTCGCGGCGGATGGAGGAGGATTCGAGCAGTTCGGCCAGCTCCATCGCCCAGCCGTGCAGCACCCGGGGCGTTACCAGTTCGCCGCAGTACCAGGCCAGCTGCTGCAGACCGCGGGCGTAGGCCTGTTGGACTTCAGCGCTGCCGGGGTGCTGCTGGGCGAGTTCGCGGAGGTCGTCGACCTGTTCGCGGGCGGTGGGGGCCTCCTGCAGTTGGGCGTAGGCGGCGGCGGCGTTGGCCAGCGCCATCGCGTAGAGGGCGGGGAAGGGCGCACGGCTTCGCCAGGCGCGGCTGAGGGTGCGCAGATTGTCGAGATAGATGGGAATCGACTTGACGTAGCCGCGCTGAGCCAGAACGGTAACCATTTCGAAGTTCGATTGCGCGTTCCAATACTGGACGCCTTCGGAATCGGGGAACTGCGCGGCGACGGCCTCGCGCTCCTCCTGGCAGCGAAAGGTCTCGGGCAGCAGATCGCTTGAGCCGTAGGCGGTCGTCAGCAGGCAGAGTGTGCGGGCCCAGGCGGCGGCGATGGGTTCGCTTTGCGGATAGGCCTGGCGGGCGGTGCGGCCGGCCTGCCAGCAGAGGGCCAGCAGCGGCGGGGTGGCGTCCTGGCGATGAGATTGGAGCAGAGCACCGGCGCCTTCGGCGCAGGCCAAGGCCGATGGCAGGCTGCTGACCTCCTGCATTAACTCGCGCAGCGCAGCGCGGTCGGCAAACGATTCGGATGATTCGGTCGGCTGGCTCATGCCCAGCGACAGACTATCACAGCGAACAAACCATTTCACTCTAGGGCTTTTCCCGGAGGGTTGGCCGCGCAGCCGCCGTTTACGATTCTGGTATGGGTTTGCCTGTCTTCTTCCTGGCCGCCGCGCTGCTGACGGTGCGTGAGGACCAGACGCCGCTGCGGAGCGGCTGCGAGGGAGACGATGAGGTGGTGGCCCGGGTGGCGGCTGGCACGCCGGTGACGATCCGGTTTGCGTTGAATGGCTGTTACGCGGTGCAGGCCGGGGATTATCAGGGCTACCTGCCCGGTGGGGCGCTGGCGGGAATTGAGGCGTGGGAGGCAGAGCGGCGCGGGGCGCGGGCGCTTGATACGCCGGTGGGGCCGCCGCCGGTGGCGCGGCCGGCCGGTGCGGATCCGGTTTCGGCGGCGGCGCAGTTGCTGGCGCAGGGGCGGCCGGCCGAGGCGCTGCAAGCGCTCGAAGCGCTGCTCGTCCGGGCGCCGCGCGATCCGGGTTTGCTCGCCGTGGCGGGTCTGGCGGCCTACCGCGCTGGCCTCATCCCCCGCGCCGTTGGCTACCTCAAGGATGCGCAGGCGATTCGGCCGGAGGTGGGAGTGGCGGCCCTGTTGGCCAAGGCTGAACAGGAGGCGGCGGCCGACCAAGGGGTGCAGACGCTCGAATCCACCCGCTTTTCGCTCCACTACGATCCCCGGGTGGTGACGACCGAAGCGGCGCGGCGGTTATCGGCTGTGCTTGAGCAGGAGTACGCGCGGATCTCGCTGGAACTGGGCTGCCAGACGGCCGAACGGCTCTCGGCCACGGCGCAGAGCCGGGAGGCCTACCGGCGGGCGACCGGAGCGGCCGAGTGGAGCGGGGGGCAGTTTGACGGACGCATCCGCGTGGCCGTACTCGAACCGGAGGCGATGCACAAAACCTTCGCCCATGAACTGGTGCATGCGTGTCTGGCGGGGACGGGGCGGTGGCCGGCTTGGCTGCACGAGGGTCTGGCGCAGCGGCTGAGCGGGGAAAAGCTGCCGCCGGAGATGCGGGAGGTGGTGCGGGCGGCGGCGCGGGCCGGCAAGCTGCCGCCGCTGCAAGCCATGAGCCAGTCCTGGACCCGTCTATCGCCGGGGAACGCCCGGCTGGCCTACGCCGTGGCGCTATACGCCGCCGAGCTGTTCTTTGCGCACCACCAGGAGTTCGGCATCCGGACGCTCGTCCGCAACCCCGAGTTTCTCGACCGCATCGCCGCGGATATCGACCGCCGCATGCGGCAGTAGCTAACCGGGCTTCCGCATCGCTTTGTGGATCTTCTTCCACCGCTCCTTTTCGGCACGGGCGGCGGCGGGGTCGTCCTTCCGTTCGGCGTAGGCTTGCTCCCGGCGCAGCTTGCGGTAGCTGGCCAGGCGCGCGGGGTCGACCCGGTCCCGTATCGCGCAGCCGGGTTCGTCCTCGTGGCGACAATCGCGGAAGCGGCAGCCGTCCGCGCTAATCTCCGTGAACGCTTCGTCCACCGCGCTGGCCGAGGCGTCAAGAGCCAGCTCCCGGAGCCCGGGCATATCGAGCAGCCACCAGCCGGCGGGCAGCAGGATCAACTGCCGCGAGGTGGTGACGTGCCGCCCCGGTGCGATGCCCGTGGCTTGGCGCCGGGCGCTCAATAGCCGGTTGACGATGGTCGACTTGCCGACGCCGGAAGACCCGAACAGCGCGGCGGTCTCACCAGGCCGGACGTGCGCCGCCAGCGCTGCCAGGTCGCCGGTGAGGGCGCTGATGGCCGCCACCGGAACATCGACGCGCAGCCGGGGGAGTTCCGGCCGCAGATCGGTTTTGTTCAGGACCACCACGGGCCGGGCGCCCGACTGGCGAGCCTGCACCAGGTAGCGGTCCAGGCGATTGGGGTTAAAGTCCGCATCGAGGCCGCAGACGAGAAAAGCGACGTCGATGTTGGCAGCCAGAATCTGCCGGCCACCGCCGGGCGCCGTGCGGGTGAAGCAGCTGGTGCGCGGTTCGATGGCCGTGATCAGGGGCGGATCGGTGGGCGTGAGTTCCACCCAGTCGCCGACGGCGGGCAGTTCGTCGAGAAAGCGAAGGCGGCCGGTCACCTGCGCGAGTTGCTCGCCTTGGGCGGTGGCGACGGAATACAGTTCATGGGCCTGCGATAGGACGCGGGCGCGCTCCAATGAAGACATGGGGGTTCGTTCCTTCTAAAGGGTTCGAAGGCTGCGGGACGAAAGGCCGCAATTAACGAAGAACAATGGGCGCGACGATTACCAAATCAGTAGTATACGATAAACTCGAAATGATGCTTACTCGCGCCGCGGCGGCGGACAGTGGCCTTAGCCTGACCAGAACAGAATTGCTCCGCGCCCTGCGTCTGATGCAGATCTCGCGCCGCATTGACGACCGCGAAGTGCTGATGAAGCGCCTGAACCAGATCTTCTTTCAGATCTCCGGCGCCGGCCACGAAGCCATCCAAGTCGCCGCCGGCATGGCCACCCGGCCGGGCCACGACTGGTTTTATCCCTACTACCGCGATCGCGCCCTCGCCCTCACCCTCGGCATCTCCCCGCGGATGATGATGCTGCAGGCCGTGGGCGCCGCCGAAGATACCCAGAGCGGCGGTCGCCAGATGCCTTCGCACTGGTCCTCCCGGGAACTGCACATTGTTTCGGGCTCTTCGTGCACGGGGTCGCAGTTCGTCCAGGCCGTCGGCTGCGCCCAGGCCGGCCGCCTGCTTCACCCCGCCGGCGACGAGGTGACGCTGGTCACCTCCGGCGAAGGCGCCACCAGCGAAGGAGAGTTCTGGGAGGCGCTCAACGGCGCCTGCCTCGGCAAACTGCCGGTCCTCTTCCTCATTCAGGACAACCACTACGCCATCTCCGTGCCGGTGGAGGTGCAGACGCCCGGCGGCAACCTCTCCCGCCTGTTGAGTGGCTTTGGTGAGCATCTGCGGATTTTTGAAACCGACGGCACCGATTTTGTACAGAGCTTCCGTACAATGACGGAGGCCGTCGCCCACTGCCGTGCCGGCCACGGCCCGGCTCTCGTGCACGCTCACTGCATCCGGCCCTACTCCCACTCGCTGTCCGACGACGAACGCTTCTATAAGACCGACGCCGAACGCGCCGCCGAGGCCGAACGCGACCCGCTGCTGACCTTTCCGCGCTACCTGCGCACCGAAGGTCTGCTGACGGACGACGAACTCACCGCCCTGCTCGACGAGGTCGAACGCGAAGTGCAGGAGGCCGCCGACTACGCCCTGGCGGCGCCGCGCCCGGCCAAGGACTCCGCCCTGCAGTTTCTCTACTCCCCGGTCGTTGATCCCACCTGCACCGCCTTCGTCCGCCAACCCGACCTTTCCGGCGAACCGCGGACCCTGGTTGACGCCATCAACCTTACGCTGGCCGAGGAGTTGGCGGCCGACCCGCGCGTGGTGATCTTTGGCGAGGACGTGGCCGACTGCTCCCGGCCGAGTGTACTGCCGGAGGTAAAGGGCAAGGGCGGCGTCTTCAAGACGACGCAAGGCCTGCAGCGGCGCTTCGGCTCGGAACGGGTTTTCAATACCCCCATCGCCGAAGCCGGCATTGTGGGCCGCGCCATTGGTTTGGCCACGCGGGGCATGAAGCCCGTGGCGGAGATCCAGTTTTTCGACTACATCTGGCCGGCCATGATGCAGATTCGCGACGAGATGGCCGTGCTCCGTTGGCGTTCGAACAACGGCTTCGCCTGTCCGGCCGTCATCCGGGTGCCGATCGGCGGCTACCTCACCGGCGGGTCGATCTATCACAGCCAGAGCGGCGAGGTGCTGTTTACGCACATCCCGGGGCTGCGGGTGGTGTTTCCTTCGAACGCGCTCGACGCGGTGGGACTGCTGCGTACGGCCATCCGGTGCGACGACCCGGTGCTGTTTCTCGAACATAAAAAGCTGTACCGCGAGCCGTATAACCGGGCGCCGCATCCCGGGCCGGACTTTACGATTCCGTTTGGCAAAGCGCGCGTGGCGCGGGAAGGCGAGCGGCTGACGGTGATCACCTACGGCGCGGTGGTGGAAAAGGCGCTGCGCGCGGCGAGCGAAACCGGCGAGTCGATTGAAGTGATTGATCTCCGCTCGCTGGCCCCCTACGATTGGGACGCGATTGCCGCATCGGTAAAAAAGACGAACCGCGTGCTGATTGCGCACGAGGATTGCCTGAGCTGGGGCTACGGCGCCGAGATCGCCGCCCGGGTGGCGGATGAGCTGTTCGGCCACCTCGATGCCCCGGTCAAACGCGTTGGCGCCCTCGACACCTGGGTCGGCTACAGCCCCGACCTCGAAGACGCTATTCTGCCGCAGACAGAAGATTTAACGCGCGCCATGCGCCAACTGCTCGCCTACTAGCCCGGTGGACCGTAACTTCTTGCGCGTGGCCGGGCTCAATCGGTATGAGTACTCGTTTCGGGCTGCTTGTTGCGGGCTTGGTTTCCGCCGCGCTGCTGCCCGCCCAACTCCTCACCCGGCAGGATAGCCATAAGGTCTCCTCCGGTTACGCATTCGTCTCGCCCATGGCGTCCAACCACTCTTTCCTGATTACCAATACGGGGGAGATCGTCAAGCAGTGGACCGGCAGCGCCGCCGGTGCCGTGGCGGTAAAGATGTTGCCCAATGGGAACATCCTCCGCATGGAGGCCACCAGCAACAGCTATTTCCCCGGAGCGGTGGGCATGGGTGGCGCCGGACTGCTCGAAGGGATCGATGACGCCGGACGCGTCGTCTGGACCTATACCCTGTCCAATGACCGCTATCTGCACCATTACGACTTCCACGTCATGCCCAACGGCAACCTGCTGCTCGTGGCCTGGGAGCGGCGCTCCCCGGACGAAGCCCGGACCGCGGGCCGGAACCCCGACAAGATCTCGCCCGACGGCGTCTGGTCGGAGGCTGTTCTTGAAGGAAAGCCCACCCGCCCCGCCGGAGGCGAAATCGTCTGGGAGTGGCACGTCTGGGACCATGTGGTGCAGGACCTCGACGCAAGCAAAGAGAACTTCGGCCGGGTTGCGGGCAATGCCGCCAAACTCGACATCAACTTCATCGGTTCCGGCCAGAACCCCACCCAGACCGCCAACTGGCTGCATATCAATTCGATCGATTATCATGCCGGGCGCGATGAGATTCTGCTCGGCTCCCGCCTGCTGAGTGAGATCTGGATTATTCCCCACAGCCCGGACCGGAACGGCGACTTTCTCTACCGCTGGGGTAATCCGCAGGTCTACCGGATGGGCACACCGGCCGACCAGAAGCTGTTTTTTCAACACAACGCCCACTGGATCCCCGCGGGATACGCCGGGGAGGGCCGCATTCTGGTTCTCAACAACGGGGTGGGCCGCGGCTACACCTCGGCCGACGAGTGGGAACCGCCCGCCGGCTATTTCCGCGAGCCGGAGCAGCCGTTTGGCCTCGCGCAGCCAACCTGGACGGTGGGCGAAAATTTCGGCAGTACTTTTTTACGCAGGTAGCGGGCAGCGTGCAGCGGATGCCCAACGGCAATACGGTGCTGGGGCTTTCGAATGCCGCCCGTGCCGTGGAGGTGACACCGGAGGGCGAAATCGTCTGGGATATGAACCTTTCCATTGGAGAGACCGGCGGCTTCTCCTACCGCGTGCCGCGCCAGGAATCCTCTCACCCCGGCTTGGCCGGGACTCCGATTTATCGGCCCGCTCCCACCGTTGTCCACGCGGCCAGCCGGCAGCGGACGCCGCTGGCCCCGGGGCTGCTGGTGGATATTGAAACGAGTGATGGCGCCTGGTCGATCACCGATGCTACGGGCCGCACGTTTCCGCTGGCGAGCGGCCGCCGCCAGGTGCTGCCTGCCGCATTGGCGACAGGCCCGGCGCGGCTGACCGGGGCGACGACGTCCGTCGAGGTCCGCGTGGACGAGGTCTCGCCGGGATTGTTCAGCGTCGCCGGCACCGGCGAGGGAGTGGGGTTGATTCTGGCTGTCGTGCCCGCCTACGCCGGGGTGCGCGTGGTGCCGGCGTCTTCGCCGCTGGCGGAAGCGGCCAGCCTGCTGCTGCTCTACGGGACGGGCCTGCGGGGCCGGAATGTGGTGGTCTTGATTGGCGGAGTGCCCGCGCCCATTACCACGATGAGTGATGTGGAGGGCGTGCCGGGTGTGGATATGATCGCCGTTCTGCCGGGTGCGGAGACGCAGGGAACGGGCGAGGTGCTCGTCACCGTTGATGGCCGGCGCAGCAACGCAGTGCTGCTCAGAAATCCAAACTGAGGGAGAAGCGGAACGTACGGCCGTCGTTTAACGTGTTCACGATCTTGCCAAAGGCCGGGTTCGACAGGTCACCGACGGGCTCGGCGAACTGGGGTGTGTTGAGCGTGTTGATGGCCTCGGCGCGGAAGGAGAGCGCGCGTTCGTGGGGCAGGGTGAACCGTCTTTCGACGCTCGCGTTCAGGTTGCGGTAGGCAGCCCGCCGGAAGACGTTATTGCCGAGGTTGCCGCGGGGATCGGTCGGGTTCGGATAGGCGAACGCGGTCCGGGGCAGCAGGGCCGCGGCGAGGTCGGGATGGCTGATGGTGCGGCCGAGAATGGACGGGGTGAGCAGGTTGGGCCGGTCGCCGGTCGAGCCGTCGACGTTACCGAAACCCGGCGAGTCCGCCCCGGTGATGACCTTGAACGGGATGCCGGATTTGGCGACAAAAATAGAGGAAACCCGCCAGCGGCGGAGCAGACGCTGCCGTCCGGGAAGTTCGTAGGACAGGCGCGTGAGCAGTGCGTGGGTCTGGTCGAAATCGCTGACTCCCTTGAGATCCGCGGCGATGTTGAACGGCGTCTGCGACTGCCCCTGCATGGCATCGTCGCCGGCGGCGATGTTGACGTAGGTGGCCCCGGTGTCGATGGCCTTCGAGTACCAGTAGGAGGTCTCGGCCGAGAGTCCGCCCTTCGTGTTCAGCGTGTGGGTGAGCTTGCCGGCGTCGAAGTAGGCGCGCGGGGAGTTGGTGAGGACGCGGTAATCGAAGTAGCGGGGGTCGCGCCGCCGGTCGTTAATGGTGGCCGTGGTTTGGGGGACGCCGGGCACCGGTTCAGCGCGGTTCAGGTACAGCATGTAAAGCAGCTTCCAGGTGCGGCTGCCGATGTAGGCGGCTTCGAGCTTGCCGAGGACGGCGGGCAGGGGCAGGGCGACGGAGAGGTTGAACTGGTGCGAGTAGGGCGTCTGCAGGTTGGAGGGGACGTTGAAGACAATGGCGCGGGCATTGGGGTTGAGCGTGATGCCCTCGAGGAGGTTCAACAGGGGCGGGGCCTGATTTTCGATCTTCTGGAAGCCCGGCGGGTTCCAGCGCAGCTGTTGCAGGGTGGCCGGCAGGATTTCGCCAAACTGCGTCGAGTAGGCGACGCGGATCCGGCGCCAGGCCAGCCCCAGGTTCGGCGCGAGGTTGTCGCAGTCGCAGCGGAAGGGAATCGGCGTGAGGTTATCCACTTCTCTAACGCCGGTCTGCGGCTGATAACGGAGGCCGAAGTGGATCGTCAATTGGCCGCGCGGGCGCCAGACGTCCTGCACGAACAGCGTGGGTTCGTTGCGCCGGAAGCCGCGGTCCAGACTGCCGACCGAGAAGCTGTAGCGGCTGACGGCGCCGAGGCGGAAGTTGGTGATGGCATCGCGGCCGAAGTCGTTGCGGAAGTAAAGATTGCCGCGGTTGGAGGAGGCCTCGCGCCCGTTGAACCGCAGCCGGGCAAACTCGCCGCCGGCCGACAGGGTATGGCGCGAGAAGCGCTGTTGCAGCCGCAGGGTGTAGCGGAAGCGGTTCTGGATGCGGTCGAGGGGGATGGACGAGCCGGGGCCGAGCTTCTCAAACGCCGTGCCGATCAGCACCTGCGGGCCTACCGCGTTCGGTTCGGGCACCAGCAGGGTACGGTTGCGGCTGAAGGCGGCCGTGGCGTCGAGGACGGTGCGGGCGCTGCGGGTGTAGGTCCAGGTGAGCCGGGCGTCGTGCGACTTGGTGGTGGTGTCGGGGTTCTGTCCGGCGACGAGTTGAAAGGCGTCGATGTCCTGGTGCGTCCAGGTGTGGCGGGCGGCCAGACGGTGTTTGCCGAGCACCTGGTCGAGGCGGGCGGTGGTGGAGGTGGTCTTCAGCGCCTGCGCCGCGTTGGTGTTCAGGAAGCGGGCCGCGATGTCGGTGCGGTTGGGTTCAAGGGCCGGCCAGGCCCGCAGAAAGCGGTTGATGATGGCGCAGGCGGCCGCCTCGGTCGCCAGGCAGGACCGTTCCGAGGCCAGCGGCACCAGGATATTGCCGTTGACGTAGCCGGAGCGGTTGTCCTCGGCGCCGTCGAGGCCCAGCACCGCGTTCTTCCAGAGCGGCGCCGTGAGGCGGCCGGCGAGGATGTTCTGCCGGGCGGGCAGCACGCCGCCCACCTGAAAGAAGCTGCGCGCGGCGACGGCCGCATTGGCGTGGGTCCACTGCAGGTTGCCGTGGATGGCCTTGGCCGCTCGGGCCGGGGTCAGGTGTAGACCGCCGGAGGGCGCGAGGCCAAATTCGGCGCCGTAGTAGCGCGTGGCGGCGTTGAACTCGGTGATGGCCGTGGCGGTGGTGCCGAGGCGGATGTTGGACTCTTTCTGGGTGTTGTTATCGAGGGCCGTGATGAAAATGTTCTCGTTGCGGCGCGATTCGCCCTTTTGCACATCCACGCGGCCGAGAATGTTTGGGGACTGCGCGTAAGCCGCCAAGACCCAGAGCGCCACCAGAATTCGCATCTATTCGAGGCCCTTCACCCGAGGCCCCTTACCTTCCAACCCGGGCGGTAGCGCCGCTTCAGATACTGGTTGGCCGCTTTCTCATTGCGGAACTTCAGCCGGGCCGAATCCCATTCAAGGGTGGTGCGCGGGAAGCGCGTGGCGAGGCTGCCGAGCAGCACGGTTTCGCTCAGCGGGCCGGAGTAGGCAAAGGCGGTGGAGGTTTTCGTCTTGCCCTGGATCGCCTCGACGAACTCGTGGTAGTGATCCTTCTTCGGCAGATCGGGCAGCTTGAAGCCGGCAAACGCGGCCTTCGGGTAGAGCGCCGGCATCTCGACGTGGGGCACGAGAAGGACGCCTTTGGTGCCGATAATGATCGATCCCTGGCTGGGCAGTTTCGTGCCTTCGAGCAGCGCCTGCACGGTCTGCGGCGGCCGCTCATCGCCGTCGTACCAGGTGACGGCGACGGTCTTATCCGCGCTGTAGGGCGTGGCCGGGAAGACATACTTCACAATGGCGTTGGTGGCGTAGCTGTGCTGGTTCGGCGCGGGGCCTTCGGCGCGGACGGTGAGCGGCGCCGAGAGCGCGAGAGCGCCGAAGACGGGGTCGTAGATGTGGCATCCCATGTCGCCGAAGGTGCCGGTGCCGAACTCGAGGCGCTTGCGCCAGTTGCCGGGGTGGCAGTAGTTCTTGATGTAGGGCTCGGGGCGGGCGACGCCGATCCAACCGTCCCAGTCGAGGGTGGCGGGTACGGGGTCGGTCTGCGTCGGCCGCGGGGATTCGTCGCCCCACTTTTTGTTCGACCAGGCGTGGACCTCTTTCACCTTGCCGATAGTGCCCTGATGCACGAGCGCGACGGCGATCTGATACTCGGCGTTCGAGTGGATCTGAATGCCCATCTGCGTGATGAGCCCCTTTGAGGCGGCAAACTTGGTGAGTTGCCGGGCTTCCTGCACGTGCGAGGTGAGCGGCTTTTGACAGTAGGCGTGCAGCCCGCGGCGCATGGCGGCCATGGTCTGCGGGGCGTGCATATGGTCCGGGGTGCCAACGCAGACGGCGTCGAGGTTCTTATAGTTGGCGTCGAGCATCTTCCGCCAGTCCTGGTGCAGGGTGGCCTTGGGGTAGGTGGACTGGACGCGGCCGGTGCGCGTGGTGTCCACGTCGGCCACGCAGACCAGATCGACATTGGGGTGCGTGGCAATCCCGTGCAGGGTCGCCCAAGCCATGCCGCCGCCGCCGAACGAAGCCAGACGGACGCGGTCGCTGGGCGGGGCCGAGAGCAGATTCTTGAGGAAAAAGGGCGCCGCGAGGGCCGCGCGTCGGGTGACGGTGGACATAGATTCCCTTACTGTAACGTGATCGTTACGCGGTTGGGTAGTGGGACTGGGCGGGCGGCGGGGCGGACCAGCGGCGGAGGCCATCGGCGCACAGCCGGATGGGAATCGACTGGAAGCGCGGGCTCTCCTCGCCGATCGTGCGGAGCAGGCTCCGCTGCGCCCCGCGGTCGGCGCCGCCGAGGAGCGTCACCGATCCGCCGTCGCCGCCGGCGCCGTTCACCTTCCAGCCGAGGGCGCCGTGTGCGTGGGCGATGTCGATAATGCGCTGATGCGCGGGGCCGATCAGCTCCGGGTGCAGCCCGCGCTGCGCCTCGGTGTTGGCGATCATCGCGCGGCCAAACGCTGCCCAGTCGGCGGCCAGCAGGGCATCGCGCGAGGCCGCCGCCGTCTCGCGCAGTGGCGCCAGGCGGCGGTCTTCGGCCGACAGGCTCGCGATGACTTTCTCATGCACGGCCGAGGAGCTGTGCGAATCGCCGACGAAAATCAGCGCAAGGCGGGACTCGAGCTCCCAGGCTGTTGGTTCGGGCAGCACGAGGGGATGGACGGTAGCGTCCGGGTAGGCGTGCATGTCGATGAAGTTGATGCCGCCCATGGCGCTCGCCAGTTGGTCCTGGATGCCGCACTGCTGGCCGAGCAGGCGCGTCTCGATCTGCTGGGCGATCAGCGCCACCTCCTGCGGGTGCAGACGGCCGGGCGTCAGACAGTCGAGCGCGCCGATCAGCGCCACGCTGACGGCGGCCGAGGTGCCCGTTGAGCAGCCGGCCGGCGCCTCGCAGAAGATGGAGACGTCCATGGCGATGTCGTCCGGGATCGACATCGCATCAAAGGCGGCTTCGAGCAGCGGATGCTTGGAGTAGCGCCCGCAAGGCGGATCGATGGAGTAGCGCTCGCCGTAGTTTTCGGCGTGGATGTGGATGCGCGGACCGCCGTCTAGCGGCTTGATGCGCAACTGCACCTCAGCGCAGGGGTGGACGGCGATGTTGAAGATGCGGCCGTGGCGGGCAAACCAGGTATCGGTCCACCCGCCGTTGTCGCAGACGCGGATCGGCGCGGTGCTATTGATGAGCAAGGCGCCACCGGCTATCGAAATAGCCCGAGAGCTTGACGGCGCCCGTGGCCTTTTCGATGACGGCGTAGTCGCCGTAGCGGGGATAGAGCAGGGCGTTGGTGCCTTCAAAATCCTTGGTGCCGAAGGTGTGACCGGAGTTGAGCACCACGTATTTCGAGGGGTTCAGCGGGTTCGGATAGATCATCGCCAGGGTGTGCGTGGCCGCGTCGAAGCTCTGGCCTTGGATGGTAATCCGGCCCTCCTTCCACTGCACCGGCAGCCGGGGTAGCACCTTCTTGAGCGTTGGGTTCGTTTCGGGGGTTCCCCAGAGGATGAGATGGGCGTCCTTGACGGGCCCGTCGGCGCGCAGCAGTTGCCCGTTCATGTGGCGTTTCCAGTTGGCGGCGAAGGTAGGGTCGGGTTCGCCGATCGAAACGAACCGGTCCATGAAGGCATCATCGATCGGCCCCTGCAGGCCCTTCCGCTTGATCAGCCCCTTGGGTTCGCCCTGGCGCCAGCGGCCGTCCCCTTTGTGAAACACGGCGCCGGTGAGCTTTTGGCCGTCGATGGTGTAGCTGCCCGGCGGCAGGCGCAGCAGGGCCACGTTCTTCGTGGTCACGGTAGCGCCGGACTGCTCGATGGTGGCCGGCTGATAGAGCGTTTCGAGGGCCTCGATGCGGCCGTCGCCGAAGCGTGGGGTGTAGGTGAGGAAGCGGTAGGGGTCGTTGGGTTTGCGGGGCAGACTGCGGGCGAGAAAGGCCTCCGAAGCCGCTTTGCTTTCCGGGTGCCACTTGTGTTCGGTCTTGGGGCCGACGAGCCAGAGGGCCCGGAGGCCGGTGAGGTGGGCGACGGCGTCCTTGATGTTTTGGGATGCCTTCAACTGCGGGTCGAGTTCGCCGCCGTAGCCGACGCCGGGCACGAGTTGGAGATTGGCGGCGTAGTCAACCGCGTCGTAGATATGTAGGCCGGCCCGTTCGACCGGGGTCAACTGGGTTCGTTTCGCATAATTGATGGTTTCGGTGAATCCGGCGCCCGCTTCAATGGCGGCCCAGGTGGAGGGATGGTGCAGCCCAAGGTGCCAGGTGCCGGCGCCGCCCATCGAAAAACCGCGGAGGACGATGCGATCGGGGTCGATCTTGTACCTGGCCCGCACGGCGGCGATGGCTTCAAAGACATCGGTTTCGCCGGCCCAGCGGTAGGCGTTGTTGCCGCGGCCGTAGACTTCGAGCTCGATGCGGTCGGTGACCACGTGCGGCTTGGCGGCGAGGAAGCTTTCCGGCGTGATCTTGGCGTTGCGGCCGTGCAGGATGACGTCGAGGCGCATTGGCTTCGTTTCGTCAAATTGCGCCGGCACATGGACGCGGTAGGGTTGCGTCGAGCCATCCACCCGCGACACGTAGGTCTCGGCCGGCAGGGCCGCCGCCACGGCGGCCCACAGTAGCAGTACCCTAACGCTGCACACGGCCCGAGCCTCCGCCCTGGATCAATCCGTGCACCTCATCGGCCGAGAAGCGGTTGAAGTCGCCCGGGATTGAGTGCTTGAGGCAGGAGGAGGCCACGGCGAACTCGAGCGCTTCCTGGTGGCTGCCGAGCGCGTTGAGGCCGTAGATGAGGCCGCCGGCGAAGCAGTCGCCGCCGCCGACGCGGTCAACGATGTTGCGGATCTCGTAGTGCTGCGAGTGCAGGAACTCTTTGCGGTTGTTCAGGCAGGCCGACCAGCCGTTGTGGCTGGCGCTGTGGGATTCGCGCAGGGTGATGGCGATGAGTTCGAGCTGCGGGTAGGCGGCCAGCACGGCGTTCGAGAGCTTTTCATACTGCCCGAGGTCGAGTTCGCCCGAGTGCACATCGGCCTCGTTCTTGATGCCGAGCGTCATCTGGCAATCCTCTTCGTTGGCGATGCCGACGTCGACATACTGGAACAGTTCGGGCATGAACTCAGCAGCCGTTTTGCCCCACTTCCAGAGGTTTTTGCGGAAGTTAAGATCGCAGGAGACCTTCAGGCCGGCGGCGCGGGCGGCCTTGACGCTTTCAATGGCGAGCGCGGCGGCCGATTCGGAGATGGCCGGGGTGATGCCGGTGATGTGGAACCAGGTGCCGCCGGCGAGGGCGGTGGACCAGTCGATGGCGCCGGGCTTGGCGAGAGCAATGGCCGAACCTTCGCGGTCGTAGAGCACCTTCGAGGGGCGCTGGTTGGCGCCGGTTTCAACGAAGTAGATGCCGAAGCGGCCCTTGCCGCGGACGATGTGATCGGCATCGACGTTGAAGCGGCGCATCTCGCCGATGAAGGAGTCGGTGATGGCGTTATTGGCGGGCAGCACGGTGAGGTACCGGGCGGGGAGTCCGAAGCCGGAGACGGCGACGGCGACGTTGGCTTCACCGCCGCCAAAGGTGGCGAGGAACTGCGGGGACTGCAGGAACCGTTCAAAATTCGGGGGGGCGAGACGGAGCATGATCTCGCCGAAGGAGATGATAAGTTTCGACATGGGCGACCGCCCTATTGTATCTAAGTGATCTCGACCCGATCCATCGCGAGGAACTCCCGGATGTGTGGATGGTCGCAGCGGTCGAGTTCGCTCACGGGGCCGAAGTAGATGATGCGGCTGTCGTGGAGGAAGATGACGGAGTCGGCCACCTTGCGCATCAGGTCGAGATCGTGGGTGACGACGGCCGAGGTGAGCCGCAGCTGCGACTTGAGGCGGAGCATCAGGTTGCTGAGATGGTCCGACATGATGGGGTCGACCATCGTGGTGGGCTCATCATAGAGGATGCACTCCGGTTGGGCCGCGAGGGCGCGGGCGATGGCGACGGCGCGGCGATGGCCGGTGGAGAGGTCCGAGGGGAAGGCGTCGCGGTAGTCGGCCAGGTCGACGAGGTCGAGCAGGCCCATGACGACGTCTTCTTTATTCTGGGTGTCGTAGTCGTCGCGAAGTTCGAGCGAGAACTCGATGTTTTCGCCCACCGTGAGCGAGTCAAACAGGGCGCCGGACTGGAACACCATGGTGACTTTTTTGCGGATGCGGCGCAGGTCGGCCTCGCCGAAGTTGGTCGTATCCTCGTGGGCGACGATCACCTGACCGGCGTCCGGCTTGAGAAAGCCCATGATGTGGCCGAGGCTGACGCTCTTGCCGACGCCGGAGCGGCCGACTATGGCGACGGTTTGCCCGGAGTCGATATGAAAATTGAAGTCGACTAAAACGGGGCGATCGAACGTCTTATAAACGTGACGGAATTCGATGTAGTGGGGAAACTCGCCGCGGGGCATTTAGTGTTCGAGCGCCTCCGCGTACTCGACCGGGGTATTCATGGTACGAAACTGTCCCGGCGGCAGGTCTCGCCAATCTACGTCGAGGTCCTCGATGGCGTCGACCACGCGCCGGGTGCCGCGGGCGAAGGCGGCGGCGAGTTTGGGTTGGGCCGAGGGGCGGTAGAGGGCGGCGAGCGGCTGCGGACGTCCGCCGGCGGGGCGGGGAATTACGGCATCCGCTGTCGAGCCGCGCAAAAGATCGGCCAGCGTGTCGGGGGAGACGAGCGGCATGTCGACGGCCAGAACCAGAGCGGCGGGGCTGGCGGCGAGGGCCGTGAGGATAGCGCCCAGCGGGCCTTGGCCGGGGAAGGCATCCGCGAGCGAAGAAACCGCCAAGTCCTGATAGGCGCCGCCGATCACCGCGGCCGGCGGCAGCAGATTTTCGAGCCGCCGCCACTGGTAGACCACCAGCGGTTGACCGTGCCAGAGGAGCCGGCCTTTGTCCTCCCCCATGCGCCTGCTACGGCCCCCGGCGAGGACGAATCCACGGCACGTTTCCATGAGAAGATCATAGCATTGGGTTTGCGCCCGATTGCACTTCGGGACGGAGTGTACGATCATTGCTTACAAGAATTGTTTTAACCGAATTAATGGGGTTCTGTTTTCTATCGTTCTCTCTTCTGTTGACCGGCGCTGGTCTGCTGTGCGCCGCTGAAGCAGGGGGGGTGCGTTTTGAGGTGAAGGCGGATCGCCGGACCGGGCAACTGATCCGGCGGGCGGTGCCCGTGACCGGACGATTGATTGCACCGGCGTTGGTTAGCCCGGAGGCTCGCGCCGCGGCGGCGCCGCAGGCGAAGCCAGCCGAGAGCCGGATTCATCAACTGGTAGAGAATGCGGCGAATCATTACAACGTGGACCCTTTGCTGGTGCATGCCGTAATCGCGGTCGAGTCGAACTATAACCCGTATGCCGTTTCGCCGGTCGGGGCGCAGGGCCTGATGCAACTGATGCCGGGCACGGCGCGCCAGTTGGGGGTGCGCAACGCGTTTGACGCCGAGGAGAACATCCGGGCGGGAGTGCGGCATTTACGCGATCTGCAGGACCAGTATAAAGATGACAGGCTGGCGCTGGCGGCTTACAACGCCGGGGCCGGTGCGGTGAATCGCTACGGTTGGATCCCGCCCTACCGGGAGACGCAGGATTATGTATATAAAGTAGGAAAGAAGTACGGCGACGCCCGCCGGGCGCAGGCCGCGAACCCAGTACAGGCTGCTGCCGGCTCCTCGCCGCCGGAAGTTGCTCCGCCGCCCGCGCACCGGCCGGTGGAGGTCTTCACGGATAGCGAAGGGCGGGTCCACATGCGAACCAAGTGAGAATCTCTGTTGCCATCCCGGTGATCGCTGCCGCCTTCCTGGCGCCGGTCTGCGTTGCGCAGACCGTGCTCAAGGACGTGCGCTTCTGGTCGCAGGGCGAGGTGACCCGGGTAGCGCTGGAGTTGTCCGAGATGCCGGAGTTTCACGAAAACCGGCTCAGCCAGCCGGACCGGGTGTTCTTCGATTTCCTCGACACGAAGGCGCGGATCGAGGGACGAGTAGCGGCGACGATCGCCGTTAACGACGCGCAACTGCGGCAGATCCGAGTGGGGGAATCGAGGCGCGGCGTAACGCGCATGGTGCTTGACCTGGCGACCGATGTGGTGGTAACCAAAGAGACCTTGTCGAACCCGACGCGCCTGATTCTCGAGTTGCGGCAGCCGGGTACGGCGGCAAAGACGCCGGCGCCAGCGCCAGCCAAGGCCGAGCGGTCGGTTTGGACGCCAGTAGTTGCCGTGGCGGAGCCGCCCGGCCGGGTGGACGACCCGCCGGAGTTGGCGAGTCCTTTGCCTCCGATCCTGATTGCGTTGGCTCCGCCGCGTTACCCTCCTTTCCCGGTAGCTGCCCGCGCGCAGGCGCCCGTGATCGCCCGGACGGCGAGTGCGCCGCCGCGCCGCCCATCGCCTGCTCCCGCACGCGAGGCCAAGCCGGCCGCCGAGGCCGCGTCTACTATGACCCGGACGCTGGGTCTCAAAATTCGCCGGATTGTGCTCGATCCCGGCCACGGCGGCCACGACCAGGGTACGTCCGGGCCCTCCGGGTTGACCGAGAAGGAGCTGGTGCTGGATATAGCGCTGCGCCTGGGCCAATTGCTGACCGACGAGTTAGGCGCCGAGGTGATCTACACCCGGCGGGACGACCGCTTTGTGGCGCTCGAAGAGCGGACGCGGATTGCCAACGAGAGCCGCGCCGATCTATTTTTATCGATCCATGCCAACAGTTCTCCGATCAAGACGGTGTCGGGAATCGAGACCTTCATTTTGAGCTTTACGACGCAGAAGGATGCTCTTGAGACCGCGTCGCGGGAGAACGCCTCTTCCGAGTTGGGCGTGTTTGAACTGCGCGATCTGCTGCAGAAGATCGCTCTCAAGGAAAAGGTAAACGAGTCCCGCGAGTTTGCCTCCCGGATTAATGCCGCGCTGTCGCGGGGCTGGTACAACCAGGCGGCGAACGCCCGGAACCGGGGCGTCAAGAAGGCGCCGTTTGTGGTGTTGATCGGGGCCAACATGCCGAGTGTGCTGGCCGAGATTGGATTTCTGAGCAACGCGCGGGATGAGAAAGAGTTGATGAAGACCGAGTCGCGGCAGCGGATGGCCGAAGCGCTGGCCAAGGGGATTGCGCAGTACGCCGATTCGCTCAGCCATTTTCAGGTGGCCCGCGGAGGCGCCGAGGAGTGAGCTTTCTCGATAGCCTCGAAAACAATCTGAAGGCGCTCGAGAGCCGGGAGGAGAAGGACCCGGAGACGCTGCGCCGGGAGCGGGAGCAGCGGGAGGCCGACCGCGCGGCGGCCCTTGGACGGGCTCCGTACACCGAGGCGCTGCGGAAATCGGCGTTTACTTCGGAGCTGTTGACGCAGTGCCGGACGATCGGCCATGGGCAGCGGGTGCTGGTGCAGTTTACGTGGCTCGGCGAGACGCTGCGCTTGGACGCCAAGGCCAAACGGCTGGAGTTGCGGCCGACGGCGGCGGGGATTGAGGCGCACTACTTCGTCGACGGCGAGGAGTCGGGCTGCGCGATGGTGGATCTGTCTTCGTCGGCCGAGGCATTGGCGCGGGACTGGCTCGCGCCGGCGTAGACATCGGGCCGATTGATCTGCCAGAACAGCGAGGGATTGGTGGGTACGGCAAAGCCGAACTTCTGATAGAGCCAGGCGGCGGTGGTCGTGGCGAGGAGGAGCCGGCGGTACCGCTCCATGCCGGGGTATTGGAGCATGCAGCTGACGAGAAAGCGGCCGAGGCCCTGGCCGCGTAGGGAGGGATCGACGTAGACATCGGCCATGTAGGCGAAGGTGGCGTAGTCGGTGATGAACCGGCCAAAGCCGACCTGGACGCCGTCGCGGTAGAGGCCGAAGCAGAGGCTATGATCAATGGCCCGGTTGACGGTTGCCGGATCGATGCCGGGCGACCAGGTGCTGACGGTTAGAACGGCGTGAATGCGGTCACGCTGCAGACGGGCTTTGTCGGTGGAAACCACAAAGCCGCTTTCGTGGCGCCATTCAAGGGATGCGGTCACTGGTTCCGGCATGGAGAATGGTGGAGGCGGCGGGAGTCGAACCCGCGTCCGAGAACGCTCAAAGTAAAGAGCCTACGTGTGTATCTGATTCGTGGTTCTCAGAAAGGAGCAGTTAAACCAGCAAGACGCCCCAATCCCAGTTCGATTGATCTCAACCCTGGGCTCCGAACAGAAGCTTGCGGTCCAGTCCACCGAGTGACGCTTGCTTTAGCCGTGGCAGACACCAACTAAAGAGCGACGCTGCTAATTAAGCAGCGTAAGCAAACTGCTGATTGGCAGTTATGGTTTTCCGATCGTTTTACGGGAGCTCGGAACCCGACACGCCTCTCTACGATGACTCGATCCCGTCGAAGCCGTTTCGCCCCCAACGTACCGATCTACTAGGATTGTACCACTGCGGCGGTAATCGGGTTATGGTAGAGCCATGGACGAGTTGGGACGGTTTCTGCGCGCGGCCAAGGAGGCGGGGGCGGCCGACGGCTTTCTGGTGGAGCTGCTCAAGCAGCAGGGGTGGCCGGCGCGGACCGTTTACGCGGCGTTGGGGGCATGGTACGCCGAGGCGACGGGGTTGACCGTGCCCACGCCGCGGAGTACGCTCGAAGCGGCGCGCGAGGCGTTCTACCATCTGGTCGCGTTTGGGACGCTAGGGGTATGGGTGTGCGCGATCGGGTCGATCTGGTTCACGATGATCGACTTCTGGACGCCGGATGTGCTCGATGTTGCGCGCGCGCCGTGGGCGATGCGGCAGGTCAGCTGGCAGATTGCGGGGATTCTGGTGGCGTTTCCGGTGTTTGTTCTGGCGACCAGGAGCATTCTGGCCGACGTGGCGGCCAACCCGGACAAGACGGCCTCGCCGGTGGGGCGTTGGCTGACCAATCTGGCGCTGCTGCTGACGGCCAGCGTTTTCATTGGCGATCTGGTGGCGGTGGTGGCGGTGTTCCTGGAAGGCGAGTTGACGCGCCGATTCTTTCTGAAGGCCCTGGTGGTGCTGGGTCTGGCGGGCGCCGTATTTTCCTACTACACCCAGGGAGCGAGCAAGGACGGCGGGAAGGCGCGGGCCTGGCATAGCCGGTTTGCGCTGCTGGCCGGCGGGTTGATCGCGGCCACGCTGGTGGCCGGCTTCTCCTACACGGGCACGCCGGAGCGGCAGCGGATTTTGGCCCAGGACCGGCGGCGCGGGGAGGATCTGCTGGCGATTGCGCGGCGGATCCACGAGGACTGGCAGGCCGGGCCGGTGGGTAGCCGGAGGTTGCCCGGGGCGCTGAGCGCGCTCGATGAGAACGCGGCGGGGCGGACGGTGAGATGGAAAGACCCGGTGACCGGCGCGCCGTACGGCTACCAGCCGGCGGCGGAGGGGAGCGTCTATCAGCTCTGTGCCGTCTACGGCACGGCGAGCCCGGACGGACGGCGCCCGGCCGGATGGCACTGTCTCTCTTTTGACGCCGCCAAGGCGACCGGTTATGCGCTGCTCGATTAGGGCGTTTCTGCTGCTGGCGGTTGCGGCGGTCGGCGCCGGGGGCCATGCGCCGGTGCTGCCGGCGGTGACGGGTCCGCTGATGGTGCAGGGCAGGCAACTGCTCGATCGGGGCGTGCCGGTGACTCTGCGGGGCATGAACGTGACGGCGGAAGGGCTGCGACAGCCGCGGGAGACGTTCGGTATTCTGCGGGTCCGTTGGAATCTGAACGTGGTGCGGGTACCGGCGTCGTTGGGGGCGGCGGTGGTGGAGGCGGCGCTCGACAGCCAGTTGGCCGTGATTCTGGCCGGTAGCGGGGAGGCGGAGTGGCGGCGGTGGGGGGCGCATCCGCGGGTGCTGTTGGAGGTGGACGCGGGGGTGGACCTGGCGGCGGTGCGGGCGGCGGGCGCACGGCATCCGGTGGTGCGGCCGGGGCCGGCGGTGAGCGATCCGCAGGTGATCTATGCCGGGCGTCCGGCGGGGGGCGCCGATGTGCTGGAGGGATTCCGGCCGCTGTTGGGCGGGGCGCCGGTGGTGGTTACCGAGTGGGGGGCGGCGACCGGGTGCCTGAACGAAGCCGGTTTTCTGACGCTGCTGGCGTTTGAAAATGAAGGCATTTCCTGGCTGGGGGCGGCGCTGGCCGACTACGAACCCAGCGGGGCCGAGGGTGCCTGTGCCGATCTGAAGCAGACGGTGATCCAATGGACGACGGGCGACCCGTACGGCTTTGGTTATCTGCGGGCGAACGCCATGGCCACCGCAGCGGGCGGCCCGGCGGCGCCCCTGGTGCCCGGCGCGCTGCTGACGATCTTCGTCGAAGAGTTGGGACCGGTGCGGGGCGCGGCGGCGCGGCTTGATGCGCGGGGACAGCTGCCGCGGGAGTTGGAGGGCACGCGCGTCTTATTGGACGGCACAGCGGCGCCGCTGCTCTACGCGGATGCCTATCAGATCAACTTCCAGGCGCCCTACGAGTTACGGCCGGGCACGACGGTGACGATGCAGGTGATGGGCGGGACCGTGCCCTCCAACCGGATCACGGTGCCGGTGGTGGAGGCGTCTCCGGAGTTGTTTCAGGATTTTGCGACGCGGCACGTGGTGGCACTAAACGAGGACGGAAGCCGCAACGGGCCGGGGACTGCGGCGCTGCCGGGCAGCCTGGTGGTGCTGTTCGGGACCGGGGCCGGGGCGGTGGTTGGCGGGCGGGAGACGGGGACGGTGGCGGGACCAGTGCATCCGGTGCTGGCGCTGCCGGCGGCGGTGACGGTGGGCGGCGAGGCGGCTACGGTTTTGTTTGCGGGCGAGGTGCCGGGGTTTATCGGCCTCGCGCAGGTGAACGTTCGACTGGCCGGGCGGGCGGCGCGGGAGGCGCGGGCCGAGCCGGTGGTCTGGACGGTGGGCGGGCGGAGCAGCCGGAGTCCGGCGACGGTTTGGGTCCGCTGAGGGGAGGGACGACTCGCTATAGTGAGGGGATGACTCTCTCACGCCGGGGTTTTTTGGCGACCGTGCCGGCTGCAGTCGGGTTGGGACAGCTGAGCGGACAGCGGCGGGCGCGGCGGCCGAACGTGGTCGTCATCCTGACCGACGATCAGGGCTGGGGCGACCTGAGTCTGCATGGAAACAGCAACCTGTCGACGCCGCGGATCGATTCGATTGGACGGGACGGAGCGCAGTTTGAGCGTTTTTACGTGTGTCCGGTGTGTGCGCCGACGCGGGCGGAGTTTCTGACGGGGCGCTACCATCCGCGCGGCGGGGTGCGGGGGGTGAGTACCGGGCAGGAGCGGCTGAACGTTGACGAGCACACGATTGCGCAGACGTTTCGCGCGGCCGGCTATGCCACCGGGGCGTTCGGCAAGTGGCACAACGGTTCGCAGGCGCCGTATCATCCCAATTTCAGGGGATTTGAGGAGTTTTACGGGTTTACCTCCGGCCACTGGGCTCACTACTTCGACACGGAGATGGACCACAACGGGCAGTTTGTCAAAGGCCGGGGTTACATTACGGACGACCTGACGGAGCGCGCGATGGCGTTTGTCAGCCAGAAGCGGTCGCGGCCCTTCTTCTGCTACCTGCCCTTGAATGCGCCGCACTCCCCGATGCAGGTGCCGGACGCCTACTACAACAGGTTTGCCAACCTGCAGCCGGCGCTGCGGGCCACCGACCCGGCGCAGGAGGACCTGGCCATGACGCGAGCGGCGCTGGCGATGGTGGAAAACATCGACTGGAACGTGGGGCGGCTGCTCGACCGGCTGAAGGAGCGACGGCTCGACCAGGACACGATCGTGGTCTTTTTCTGCGATAACGGCCCGAACAGTTGGCGGTGGAACGGCGGAATGAAGGGGCGGAAGGGGACGGTGGACGAGGGCGGGGTGCGGTCGCCGCTGCTGGTCCGCTGGCCGCGCCGGATTGCGGCGGGGCGGCGGATTAAAAAGATTGCCGGGGCGATTGACCTCTTGCCGACGTTGGCAGCGTTGGCCGGGGTGCCGGTGGGGAGCGGGAAAACGCTTGACGGGGTGAGTCTCGAGCCGCTGCTGACGGGGAGGCCGGCGGCGAACTGGCCGGACCGGATGCTGTTTTCGCACTGGAACCGGCGTATCAGCGTGCGGACGCAGCGGCACCGGTTGGATGCCGAGGGGCGGCTGTTTGACCTGGTCAGCGACCCTGGCCAGAGCCGGGACATTGCCGCCGAGGAGCCGGCCGAAGCGGCTCGGCTGCGCGCGGCGGCGGCGGCCTGGGGCCGCGAGATGCTGCCGCTGGTGGGCCCGGACGACCGGCCGTTTCCGGTGGGCCATGCGCGGCTGACGTATCTGCCGGCGCGGGACGGACTGGCTTCCGGCGGGATCCGCCGGAGCAATACGGCGCCGAATAGCTCGTACTTCACCAACTGGACGCAGACGGGCGACCGGATCTTCTGGAACGTGGAGGTCGTTACGCCGGGTGCATATGAAGCGGTGCTGCACTATACGGCGCCGGCGGCGGGCTCGGTGGTGGAGCTGCGGTGCGGGTCGGCGCGGGTGGAGTCGGCGGTGCCGGTGGCGCACGATCCGCCGGCGGTGGGCGCGGCGCAGGACCGGCATGACCGGGGACAGGAGTCTTACGCGAAGGATTTCCGCCGCTGGAGCCTGGGGATGCTGACTCTGGCGGCGGGGCGGAATGCGATGACGCTGCGCGCGCTGCGGGTGGCGGGCGGGGCGGTAGCGGAGGTGCGCTACCTGGTGCTGAGCCGGCTGGACGGATGACGGGCGGACCGGGTTGGCGGCCCGTGTGGGCGCTGTGCGTTTCGCAGCTGGTTTCGTGGGGGACGCTGTACTATGCCTTCGGGATCCTGCAGGCGCCGATGGCGGCCGAGATGGGCTGGTCGCAGGAGACGTTGACGGGTGCGTTTTCGCTGGGGTTGCTGCTGACGGGGGTGTCGACGTTTGCCGTGGGGGTGCTGCTGCGGCGGGTGAGCGGGCGGGTGGTGATGACGGTGGGATCGGCGCTGGCGGGGGTGTGTCTGGCGGCGATGGGCGGGTGCCGGGAGTTGTGGCAGTTCTACGTAGTGTGGGCAGTGACGGGGTTGGCGATGGGGGCGACGCTGTACGAGACGGCCTTCGCGGTGCTGGCGCGGCTTTATGATGATGACTACCAGAAAGCGCTGACGATGATCACGCTGGCCGGGGGGATGGCGAGTACTGTCTTCTGGCCTTTGACCGGGGTGCTGGTGACGGCGTTCGGTTGGCGCGAGTGCTGTGCGGGGTATGGGCTTTTGCAGTGGGTGGTTTGCGTGCCGCTGCACTGGCTGGCGCTGCCCGGGGGGACGGCGGCCGGCGTGGCGGGGCCGGGGCGGCACTGGCGGCAGGAGATGGGGGCGCTGGTGCGGCGGCCGGAGTATCAGTGTCTGGCGGTGAGTTTTATGCTGCACGCGGTGGTGTTTTCGGCGCTGTCGGTGCATCTGGTGCCGTTGTTGCAGGGGCGGGGATTGGGGTTGGGGGGGGCGACGGCGCTGGCGGCGCTGGCGGGGCCGGTGCAGGTGTTGGGCCGGGGACTGCAGTTTCGCTGGGGGTCGCAGTGGCCGATTACGCGGACGGCGAACGTGGCGCAGTTGTTGGTGGTGGTGGCGCTGGGTTTGTTGTCCCTTCCGGTGGGGTCGGTGGTGGCGCTGGGGGCGGCGGTAGCGCTTTACGGGGCGAGTAACGGGGTGATGACGATTGTGCGGGGGGTGAGTATTCGGGAACGCTTTGGGGCTGCGCAGTACGCGGCGGCGAGCGGGGCGCTGATGGGTCCGGCGATTTTGTGTCGGGCTGCCGGACCGTTGCTGGCCGCGCTGGTACTTTCGTACAGAGGAGGATATGGGCCGGTAATAGGAAGCTTAGGGGTGCTGGCGGGGATTTCATGGGTGTTGTATGCGCGGGCGATGTCGGGAGTTCGGGCGCGGCGGATCTAAGGCTTCCGCCGTACCTCTCTTTGGTACCAAGTTCCTATCTGTAAATGAACCGTTTGGTTCATGAATTCATAGCCATCGTCATGGTCTGATCATGTATGACACTTGGGAAGGAGCCAATGAGCGAATCGCTATCATGTTGAAATCGCATCTGGTGATCCTTCTGATGGGCGTTGTGTACGTTGTGCAGGCGCTGTCGGACCTTTTGGCTGGTTGGCCTCCGCATGGTCACAGCGTGTTTGATCTGGTTGCCGGCATTGGATTTCTTGCGGCGGGATGGTCATTGCGTCGGGAAGTGGTTCCGGGCCATCTGGTACTACCACTCCTGCGGACGTTGGCAGCGCTGATGACTCTGCGCCTGAACCTCGAATGGTGGTCCACCTCGACTGCGTCGATGCTGGGACCGATGCTGGCGATCGTGGCCGGTTCCTGTATTGGACTGTCGCGGAACCAGTGGTTTTCGCTGGTGATTGGTCCTGTGTGTTTGAGTTGGGCGATTTTTTCCCTGGTCTGGTTGACGCCGCGGCAGCATGGGAGCGGGCTTCTAGCATTGGGTGCGACCAGTGCGGCGACTCTGACGCTGCAATGGGCAAGGGCCCGGATGGCGAAGCTGCGGATTGCCGATCCTTCTTCCGGCGAGCGGAGCGCGTCCGGGTTGAACGAGCGGGAACGATTCCTGATGGCGGGGGAAGCGACGCAGGATGGTTTATGGTTTTGGGATCTCCGCACCGGGTCGTTCAGTTACAACGCCTCGTACGCGCGCCTGCTGCTCTATGAGCCGGATGAACTGCGGGGGGACGTGGAGGAGTGGTTCAGCCGGGTGCATCCCGGCTACATTGAGGACCTGCGCGAAGACATTGCCAAGCACCTCGAGGGGAAGGTAGCGATGTTTTCAAATGAGCACCGCTTGCTGCGCCATGATGGCGGCTATATTTGGGTTTCGGCCCGCGGGACCTGTCAGCGCGATGCCAGTGGAAAGCCGATCTCGTTGTCCGGGTCCCTGCGCGACATGACTTCGGTGATCAACGCTGGCCGGACGTCGTTGCACGACTCCTATCACGACAAGCTGACGAACCTGCCGAATCGCGGGTTTCTGATGGCGCGGCTGGCGCAGTTAACGAAGCGGAAAGCCGACATGGGGAGGCAGGCGCCGATCTTCGCGCTTCTGTTTTTGGACCTCGACCGCTTTAAGGTGATTAATGACAGTTTGGGGCACCTGGCGGGTGACCAGTTGCTGCTGGGGGTAGCCGACCGCCTGCGTAGGTGCGTACGGCCGACCGATATGGTGAGCCGGTTTGCCGGAGACGAGTTTGCGGTGCTGCTCGAGGAGGTTGCCAATACGGAAGAGGCGCTGAATACCGCCCATCGGATCCGGGACGCGTTGGCGCAACCACATGATTTGGGGGGTAAGGAGGTAATCAGCGGGGCCAGTATCGGTGTTGTGATGGGTCATCGCAGCGAGAACTCGGTTGAGGAGTTGATCCATGCGGCCGACACGGCCATGTATCGCGCGAAGTCCCAGCGCCGGGGCCAGGTGCAACTTTATGACGACACGCTGCGCGCCGCCAATTCGCGTATCCTCGATCTGCAGAATGACCTGGCGCGGGCCATTGAGCGAGAGCAACTGGTGCTGCACTTCCAGCCTTTTGTATCGCTGGCCACCGGCAAGATTCAGGGTGTCGAAGCACTCGTCCGCTGGCAGCGGCGGCCGGATGAGCTGATCGGGCCCAGCGAGTTTATCCCGCTCGCCGAGGAGATGGGGGTGATCCATGACATCGGCGACTGGGTTCTGCGCAATGCCTGCGCCCAAAGCACGGAGTGGCGCCAGCAGGGACTGCCGCCGGTGCGCGTCTCGATTAACATCTCGGTCCGGCAGTTGCAGGAGCCGGATTTCTCCTCGCGTGTCCGGGCGATGGTGCGAGAGACCGGCCTCGAAGAGGGACTTCTCGAACTGGAATTGACCGAAAGCACGCTGATCCACGCCGTCGACCGCGCCCCGGAGACGCTGCATCAACTGGCAGGAATCGGGATTCGCACCTCGGTGGACGACTTTGGCACCGGCTACTCCTCGTTAAATTATCTTCGCCAGTTCTCTTTCCAGACGCTGAAGATCGACCGTTGTTTTGTGGCGGATCTGGCTACCGATAACCGGACGCGATCGATCGCCAAGGGACTGATTACGCTTGCTCACGATCTGAAAATGCGGGTGATTGCTGAAGGCGTCGAGCGGCGGGAACAGTTACGGACGCTCTCCGCGCTGCAATGCGATGATGTGCAGGGCTATTTGATCAGCCCGCCGCTACCGGCCAAGCTGCTGGCGGCTGGCCTGCGGGTGGGGAAGTTGCCGCGTGTTGTGGAATGGGCCCAGGCCGCTCCCAACGATGTCTTGCGGCTGGGCGATATGCTTACCGCCAACCAGGGGCCAGCGGCGAAGGCAGCCGCGTCTAGCTCGGCCCCGTCGACCTCGCCGGCGGAGATCCGCTAACCCCATTACTGTTCATTGAACTGCCTCTGCTCGGAATCACCGGCACGATCCGCTGCGTGGGGTGTCGTTTGCGGGGCCGCAACGGGTAGGTGCTCATTTTTCGCCTCACGCCGCCCGGGTTGATCCGGTGGCGGCTCGACTCGCACCGTTCCGGTGAGATCTCCCCCAGTATTGCCTTATGAAAGGTTCTTCTCAGCCGAGGGGGGAATAGCGGCAGAGCGCAGCATGCGGCGTTGGGCAACGCGAATGGAGTGAGGCGAAAGACAGCCGATCCGGATCCTCGTCGGCTTCGAACGCCGCTTCGTGCAGCAACCCGCGTACCGCAAGATGCGCCATCCGCAAACCATAGATCTCCTGCTTGACCAATGCCGGCGTCTTGCACTTTGCGGGGCATCGGCCACTGCTGCTGGCAGCTTGAGGCGGGATTCCGGAAAATGGCCACTTTTGCCACGGGCTGCTATGCCAACATTTCCCACTCACGGTTATGGCCGGCATCTCCTCGACGGGATTTCTCCGCCGGGCACCGAGGGCTTCTCCAGTTTCCACATCATCCTTCCCGCCATGTCGCCGCTGATACCCCGCCGGTGAGGGCTGTCGCAGCGGCCTCGGCGCTCACCAAAAGACCCCACTGGAAACAGTGTTGGCAGTGACAGAAACAGCGGAAGGCTCATCATTCGTGCCGACAGCGCGTGCCGACAGCGCGTGCCGACAGCGCGTGCCGACAGCGCGTGCCGACAGCGCGTGCCGACAGCGCGT
>JAINDL010000014.1 GCA_019931245.1 Bryobacteraceae bacterium CoA2 C42 | reverse complement strand
GTCCCATCCCAGCGCCGGCTTCCGCCCGCAGGCCGAATCAGCCTCCTCTTACCTCGAGCGCCGCCTGCGCCGGGGCGCGCCCATCGACGTGCTCGCCCTCGGCCCCCTCACCAACTTCGCCCTCGCGCTCCGGCAAGAGCCCCGCCTGGGTGCTCCCCTCCGCAACTTCGTCTGGATGGGCGGCGCGCTCGACGCGCCCGGCAACGTCCCCACGGCTCCCACGGCCGAATGGAACGCCTGGCTCGACCCGCATGCCGTCGAAGTCGTGCTCGGCGCCGGCTGGCCCCTCCGCATCGTCGGCCTCGACGCGACCAATCAGGTCCCCCTCACCCCGGCCGACCTCGCCAACCTTACCGGCCTCGCCGCCGCAATCCTCCGCGCCGAGGCCGACTCCCTCGCCGCCGGCCGCTACTTCGCCTGGGACCCGCTCGCCGCCGCCGTTCTCATCGACCCCGCGCTCGCCCGCTGGGAGCACGCCGCCCTCGGCGTCCGCAGGCAGGGCCCCGAAAACGGGCGCCTCCTCCGCGTTCCCGCCGCCCAGCCCAACGCCCGCATCGCCACTGCCGCCGACGCCGCCCACTTTCGCCGGGTATTCTTCCCGGTAACCCGCCCCTGACGGCATTTCCCTCCCAGCGACATACGACTGTAACCAAGATCAGCGAAACTAAGAGTCTATGTATCGCTTCCGAATTCTGGCCGGCCTTGCGCTGGCGCTTAGTACCCTTAGCGGCATCGCTTCTGCCCAGTCCACACTGGGCGTCGTCGTGGGAACCGTCAAAGACCCCAGCGGCGCCGTCCTTGCCAACGCTACCGTACAGTTGACCAACACCGGCGAAAACACGACCCGCGACGGACAAACCACCGCCGAAGGCAACTTTGAATTCCAAAACGTCAAGCCCGGCGTCTACGCTGTCAAGATCTCCGCCCCCGGCTTCCGCGCCTTCGCGGCTTCCGATGTTCGCCTCGCCGCCCGGCAGACCGTGCGCGTCGATGCCGCCATGCAGGTGGGTGAACTCAGCCAGCAGGTGGAGGTCACCTCCTCGGCCGGCGTTATCGCCACGGACTCGCCGGTGATCGCCTCGGCCCTCTCGGCGGAAAAGGTGCTCAACCTGCCCGGCAACGTCCGCGGCGTTTCGACGAGCCCCTACGCCCTCATCGCCACCCTGCCCGGCGTCCAGGCCGATAACGGCGGCGGCTACTCCATCCAGGGCGGCCTGCCCGCGCAGAGCGAATCCTCCGTCGACGGCATCTCCATCACCGCGGCCACCGGCAACTCTCCGCAACGGAACCTGTTCCCCAGCGTCGAATCCATCGCCGAGATCCGCGTCCAGGGTGTCGGCAACAACGCCGAGTACGGCCAGCCCGGCGACGTCACCGCCATCTCGAAAGGCGGCACCAACAACCTGCACGGCGCCGCCTTCTGGTACCACCAGAACAAAGCCCTCGACGCCCGGTCCTTCGGCCAGGCCGCCCTGCCGGCCAAGATCTCGAACGTCTTCGGCTTCACCCTCGGCGGGCCCGTCGTCCTGCCGAAGCTCTACAACGGCAAGAACCGCACCTTCTTCTTCTTCACCCTCGAAAGCCTCCGCCTGCCCCGCCAGGCGACGATTCAGAACACCGTGCCCACCGCAGCCATGAAAACCGGCAACTTCACCGGCGAAACCGTCACGGTCCGCGACCCGCTCACCAACCAGCCCTTCCCCGGCAACACCATCCCGGCGGCCCGCATCAGCTCCATCGCGCGCGCCATTCTCGCCCTCTACCCGGACCCGAACCAGGGCAACCCCAACCGCGTCTCGAACGCCAACTACATCAACAACCTCGACGCCACCACCCGCAGCAACCAGTTCGACGTGCGCCTCGACCATCAATTCACGGAAAAGCACCTCGTCTTCGGCCGCTTCACCCAGAAAGAGAACCCCTCGCAGGCGGTCAACCGTCTCCTGCTGCCTAACGACTCCACCTTTAACGACCACCGCCAGGCCGTCGTCAGCTACACCTGGAGCATCACGCCCACGCTGCTCAACGAGTTCCGCGGCGGCATCTCTTTTGCCAAGTCGGGCGCCGTCTTCAACTTCGACGGCCGTGCGTTTACCAACGGGCTCAACCTGCAGGATATTCAAAAGGACATCTTCTTCAACGCCCTGCCCAACTTCGACATTCAGCAGTTCACGGGCTTCTCAAAGGGCCGCCCGGGCCGTGGCGTCAGCTGGAACACGCAGTACATCGACAACCTCACCTGGATCAAAGGCAAGCACACCCTCAAGTTCGGCTTCGCCATCCGCCAGCTCCGCGCCGAAAGCAACCTCGGCTTCACCACGGGCGACAACTACGGCAACTTCGCCTTCTCCGGCAACTTCACCGGCAACTCCTTTGGCGACTTCCTCCTCGCCGCGCCCTTCCAAACCAGCGTCTCGGTGGTCCAGACCGATAACGACGGTCGCGGCACTCACTATCAGGCCTACGTGCAGGATACCTTCCGCGCCACCAGCCGCCTGACCCTCGACTTCGGCCTCCGCTACGAGTTCCAGCCCGGCTACTCCGATGCCGGCTTCAACATCGCCAACTTCGACCGCACCGTCCCCGCCACCGGCCGCGTCATCACCATGACCGACCCGAAGGCGATCCAACTCGTCGCCCCGGCCACCCTGCTCAGCGTCAACGCCTGCCCCGGCGCCGCCATCGGGGGCGTGCCCTGCACCCCGTTCGTCACCGCTAAAGAGGCCGGCCTGCCCGAAGCCCTCCGCCGGAACTACAACACCCAGTTCCTGCCCCGCCTCGGTTTTGCCTACCGCATCGGCGACAAGACCACTGTCCGCGGCAGCTACGGCATCTACAACATGGCCCTGCTCGGCTCCATCTTCTTCTCGCTCACCGGCACCGTGCAGAGCGACGTCCGCCAGTTCAGCAACGTCGGTTCGAACGGCCAGCCGCTGTTCTTCCTGCCGCAGACCCGCCCCGGCGGCTCGGCCAGCGGCGTCCGCGGCGGCAACGTCGGCACCTTCCAGTTCCGCACCGCCAACCAGATCGACTTCCGGCCGCCCTACATGATGCAGTGGGGCCTCTCGGTCGACCGGCAGCTGACCAACTCCATGGGCCTGCGCGTCTCCTACATCGCCAACAAGTCCACCAACCTGCCCTGGGCGCCCGATCTGAACCAGGCCCAGCCCTCCACGCGCTTCTTCACCCAGCGCCCGCTCACCGACCGCCCCTTCCCCAACTGGGGCCTCATCTACAGCCGCGACGCCGGCGCCAACTCCATCTACCAGGCCGGTCAGGTGGAGCTGAACCGCCGCTTCTCCGCGGGCCTCACCTTCACCGCCGCCTACACCTTCGCCAAGCATCTCGGCGACAACGCCGGCCCCAACCCGGGCAGCTTCGCCGGCGAGACCGGCGGCGGCCGCGTCACCAACTCGCTTGACCGTCGCGCCGACCGCGGTGACGTCTACGCCACCCGCCGCCACCGCAGCATCAACACGCTGGTCTACGAACTGCCCTTCGGCAAAGGCCGCCGCTGGATGGCCAATTCGAACGGCGCGGTCGACGCCATCCTGGGCGGCTGGCAGATCTCCTCGATCCTGAGCCTGCAATCGGGGCCCTTCCTCACGCCCACCTTCAACGGCGGCGACCCCTCCGGCACCGATGCCCCCTCCCGCGGCACCCAGCGTCCGGACCGCCTCGGTGCTGGCTCCGTGGCCAGCCCGGACCGCAACGTCTGGCTCGACCGCAACGCCTTCCTCTGTCCCGGCCGCACCCCCGGCGCCCTGCAGTTCAACTGCGCCGTCGGCGTCGTCCCGGGCCGCGACCCCAACCCCATCGGCCGCTTCGGCAACTCCGGCGTCGGCATTCTCACCGGCCCCGGCACCTTCGGCTGGAACATGGGCATGGCCAAGACGTTCAACCTCGTCGAACGCCTCACGATGCGTCTCGAAGGCTCGTTCACCAACGTGCCCAACGCGACCAACCTCGGCGACCCCGAACTCAACATCGCCAACAACAACTTCGGCCGCATCACCGGCGTCCGCGGCGTCGACTTCGGCGCGGGCCGCACCGGTCAGGTCGGCCTCCGGCTGCAGTTTTAGCGAAACGAAGCCAAATCGCGAAACGAAGCCAAATCGCGAAACGAAGCCAATGATGAAGCCCGGCCCCGCGCCGGGCTTCTCCATTTCGCGGCATCAGAAGCTCAGCTTCAGCGCCAACTGCCCCAGCCGCGACGGCCCGGCCTCCAGGATCCGCCCGAAGTTCGCCGAATTCAAATCACTCACCGGCACGGCGAAGTTGGCGTGGTTGGCCACGTTGAACACCTCGGCGCGGAACTGCAGCCGCAGCCGCTCAGTCAGCGCGAACGTCTTCAGCAGCGAAAGATCGAGATTGCCGAGGCCCGGACCCCGCGCTATGTTGCGCCCGGCATTGCCGAAGCGGCCCGCGTCGGTCACCGGGTTCAGCCGCCGGAAGGCGCTCCGCGGCAGCCACTGCTCCACCGTTCGCGGCCCTTGGTTGGGATCGGCAAGCAGATCCGGCCGGCCGCCGCTGTAGCCCGAAATCGGCGGATGCGACGCCTGCGCGGCCACGTTCGTTGAATCGAACACCGTGAAGGGCGTGCCGGAGTGCGCCGAGAAGATCCCGTTCAACTGCCAGCCCTGTTTGATCTCCCAGCTGCCGCTCACCACCAGCCGGTGGCGGGCGTCGAACAGCGACGGCCCCCGCTCGGCGCGCAGATTGAAAGGATCCTGCGCAATGTCGTTCTCCCCGGCCAGCGGCCGCGCCGCTGCCCCGCCCAGGTTCATCGCCGACAGGTAGTCGAGCGTCTTCGAAAACCAGTAGGAGACGTTGAACCCCAACCCTTTGTCGAACCGCCGGCTCAGGCTGAACTGCCCGGCGTGATAGGAGGAGTTGGTGATGTAACTCAACATCGCCACGTGGGTGAAGTTCGGCGCGTACAGCCGCCGGCTGTCGGCGTTCTGGGCCGTGGCCCCGGGGCCGAAGACCGCCGGGTTGGCTTCGATGTTGCGCGGCAGGCGCGTCCCCTTCGTGCCCAGATAGCGGGCCTCGGCCACGTACCGGCCCCCCAGCGCGCGCTGCAGCGTCAGGTTCCAGTTCTGCGCGTAGGGCGGCCGGGCGTTGCGGTCCATCACCACCAGCGTGAGCGGCAGCGGAAACGTGCCCGGCGCCGGACGGCTCACCGCGCCGTAGGGGTTGGTAAAGTTCACGGCCGGCCCGCTGAACTGGATCAACTGCGTCGAGGGCAGCGAACTCACCGGCACCTGCGAGGCCACCCCCGACCCGTTGGCGAACGGATCGAAGAAGATGCCATAACCGGCCCGCACGCTCAATACCCCCCGCCCGTCCGGATTCCACGCCACCCCGAACCGCGGCATCAGCCCCTTCCGGAACACCGGCGCCACCCCGGCCGCCACCCCCGCATCGCCCGGGAACAGCAGCCCGCGCGGCGCCTCCGGCCGCACCGTCGATTGTTGCCCCGGCACAAAGGCGTTCAGGCGGTTCCGCACCTCCGTGAGCGGCGTGTTCACCTCCCAGCGCAGCCCGTAGTTCAGCGTCACTGTCCGCCCCACGCGCCACTCGTCCTGCCCGTACACCGACGTCTCCCATCCCCGCATTCCGCGCGACAAATCGCCCAGCCCCTGATAGAACACCGCCGGCCGGCCCAGCAGCAGATTGGCAAACCCATCCCCGTAAGGCGGCGTCGGCGCGAACACGAAAAACGCATTCGGCGCGATGGCCTGGAACATGTTCAAGGACAAGCGCCGCACCTCCGCCCCCGCCTTCCAGGCATGGCGCCCCCGCGCGAGGCTCAACGAATCGGCCACCTCCCAACTCGTCTGCGCCGACGTGCGCGGACCCGTAATCGCGCCCCCCACGGGCGAATAGCCGCTCACGTTGAAAAATGGCGCGCTCTGCCCGAGCGCGGAAGCCGAATCGTAGTGAAAGCCCAACTCCCGTGGCGAAATCCGGTTCAGCCGTTGATCGAACAGGAACACGTGGCGGAAGAAGGCCGCCCGCGCTACGTTCACCGCGTGCGGCGACAACACCTGCGTCCCGCTCACGGCCAGCGAGTTCGTCCGCAGATCATCCCGCACGGGAAATCCCGGCAGGTCCGACCCGCGGATCGAAATGGGGTTCCGGTTGTAGCCGTCCGCCAGCGCGTAGCGGACGTTGATCTGCGCCCGCTCGCTTGCCAGATAGTCCACGCGCCCGCCGGCCTGGTTCGATTCGTTCTCGGTCACCACCGTCCCCGTATAAACCGACGGCGTCGTGTTGCCGAGCGGGTAGAGCTCGGCCACGCGCCGCCCCACGGCGCTGATCTGCGAGGCCGGAATCTGCCCGGCGGCAAACAGCCCCGCGCGCTGCGCCGGCGTCGGCACGTTGGCCGATCGCGTAATCCCCTGCCGGTTGCGGAAGCCCTCGGCGTAGGCGAAATAGAACAGCTTGTTCGCCCTCACCGGCCCGCCCAGCGTCCCGCCGAACTGGTTCTGCTTGAGCGGCTCCACCTCTCGCGAAAAGAAGTTCCGCGCGTCAAACACGTCATTCCGGAAGAAATGGTAGAGCCCCCCGTGCAGCTGATTCGTTCCCGATCTGGTCACCACCGAGGTGTTCGAACCGGCCGTGCCGCCGTACTCGGGCGGCGCCGTGTGGGTCAGAATGCGAAACTCGCTGATCGAATCGACGGGCGGCCGCAGCGCGAAGCCGCCGTCCATCCGGTTGACGTTCTTGGCCCCGTCCAGCAGGAAGTTGTTCGACTCCGGCCGCTGCCCGTTCACCGAGTACGCCTGCCCGGCGCGCAGCGAGCCGCCCGCGGTGGCAATGCCGTTGGTCAGGTCGGCCACGCCCGCCTGCAGCAGGCCCAACTGCGTGAAATTTCGCCCGTTCAGCGGCAGGTCGAGAATCTCCCGGGTTGTCACCGTCTTGCCAAGCGCGTTGCTCGCCGTGTCGACCAGCGCTGCTTCAGCGGAAACGCTTACCGACTCCTTCACCCCGGCCAGTTCCAGCCGGACATCCAGCCGCCGCACCTGGCTCACCTCGAGCGTGAGCGGTTGGCTCGCGAACCGCGCAAACCCCGGCGCCTCCACCGCCACGGCGTACCGGCCCACCGGCAGCATCGCAAAGTGATAGCGTCCCGCCTCCACTGGTGCGGTCTTCACCAAACCATTGTCCAGATTGGTCACGGTCGCCTTACCCGCCGGCACCGCGCCGCCCGACCCATCCAGGACACTGCCTTCCATCGTGGCCACGGGTTCCTGCGCTACCGCAGCCAACCCGGCAGCCAAAAAGAGAACAAAACGCATCTCCCGAAGATACCCGCCGCCCCCCAACCCGCGCAGTAATCGGATTCGACTACCGGTAGTCCAGCGCCCGCGGAGCCCGCCCTTCGACGCAATGGTAGGTCGCCCCCGTCGCCAGCTCTCTGAACTCATCCACCCGCCCGTTCGGCCACCGCACCACCACCCGCTTCACCATCTTCTGCAACCCCACCCCGAACGTCGCCGCCCGCATCGACGAAGACAGATAGCTCGACCCGCTCCGGATTCGCCGCATCTGCCATCCCGCGGCGTCCTCCACCTCCACCACCGCGCCAATCGCATCGCGGTTCGACGCCCGTCCCTCCAACTGAAAGCGGATCGACCGGTGCCCGTTCCCCACATCGTTCCGGTACAGATACGCCGGCCCGCCGTTGGTGGTCAGCAGCACGTCCAGGTCGCCGTCCCGGTCGAAGTCGCCGAGCGCCAATCCCCGGCCCACCTTCGGCGCGCGGAATCCGCTGCCCACCTCGCCGCTGATGTCCCGGAAGCGGCCCTGCCCGTCGTTCCAGAACAGGTGCGGCGGCTGGGCGTAGGCTGGCCCGCGCGCCAGGTTACGCACCGAATCGTCAATGTGCCCGTTCACCGCCAGCAGGTCCAGGTGGCCATCGAGATCGGCGTCAAAGAACAGGCATCCGAAGCCCAGCGTCTTGCGCGAGGCCGCGCCGATGCCCGTCTCTCCGGCCCGGTCGATGTACCCGCCGCCGGTCCACTCGTACAGGCCGATCATCTCGTTGTCGAAGTTGGTCACGGCCAGGCCTTCCCGGCCCGTCCGCCGGAAGTCCCCCGCGTCCACGCCCATGCCGGCCCGCGCCCGGCCGTCTTCGGCGAAGGCCACGCCCGCGCGCACGGCCATCTCGCGAAACGTCCCGTCCCGGTTGTTGCGGTAGAGCTTGTTCGGCTGCGTATCGTTGGCGACGAACAGGTCCGGCCAGCCGTCCTGATCGAAGTCGAGCATCGCCACGCCGAGCGACTTCGCAGAGGCGTCGAACAGCCCGCTCTTTGCCGTCACGTCCTCAAACGTGCCGTTGCCGCGGTTGCGGAACAGCCAGCAGGTCGTCCCCCGGTAGGCCTCCGGGGTGCAGTAGGATTTCGTCTTGCCGTCCAGGCTGCAGAAGACATCGGCCTCCGGCGACCAGCGCACGTAGTTGCATACGAACAGGTCCAGGTGTCCGTCGCGGTCGTAGTCAAACCAGACGGCCGAGGTGGAAAAGCCCGTCCGGTTGCCCAGGCCCGCCGCCGCCGTCACGTCGACGAAACTGCCGCGGCCCGTGTTGCGCAGCAGCCGGTTCTGGCCTACGCCGGTCAGATACAAATCGGGGAAGCCGTCGTTGTTGAAATCGGCCACGGCCACGCCCAGCCCATAAAACGAAAAATCCAGCCCCGCCGCTCGCGTCACATCGCTGAATGTCCCGTTCCGGTTGTTCCGGTAAAGTTGCAGCCCGGCCTTCCGCCGCGGATGCCCTGGCCAGTCCTGCCCGTTCACCAGCAGTACGTCCAGCCAGCCGTCGTTGTCGTAGTCGAGAAAGGCGCAGCCCGGGCCGAGTGTTTCGGGCAGGTAGCGGGCGCCGAATGCGCCGGTGTGGTGCGAGAAGTTGATCCCGGCGGCCCGCGTCACGTCCACCAGTTGCAGCCGCGGCTCGGGCGCCGCCAGCGCCAGCAGCAGCTCGCGCCGCGTCATGGCGGCGTCACCAGTCCGTGCCGGATGGCGTGCATCACCAGGTCGGCCGCGTTGTGCACCTCCAGCGCGTCCATGATGTTGGCCCGGTGCACGGCGATCGTGTTGGCGCTCAGCCCCAACAGCGTGGCGATCTCCTTGTTCGCCCGCCCGGCCGCGATGTGCTGCAGCACCTCCATCTCGCGCGTGGTCAGCCGCCGCTTGCCGGCCGGGGCCGCGGCCTGCCGGAGCCGCGGGTCCATGACGGTCTCCCCGGCGGCCACCTGCTTTACCGCTTCGGCCAGTTCGAGATCGAAGGCGTTCTTCAGTAGATAACCGGCCGCGCCCGCCTCCCGGCACAAAGCCACGTAGCTCGCCTCGGCGTGCATGCTCAGCATCAGAATCTTCAGCTCCGGTTGCGCCGCCAGCAGCTTTCGCGCCGTCAGGGCGCCGTTCTGCCCGGGCAGCGCGTAGTCGAGCACCACCACGTCCGGCTTCACCCGGCGGGCCACCTCCTCCGCCTCGAGTCCGTCGCCGGCCTCGCCGGCAACTTCAATCTCGGGCTCGTCTTCGAGCAGCCGGCGGAACCCCCGCCGCACCAGCGCGTGGTCGTCCACTAGCAGCACCCGGATCTTAGCCACGCGGCACCTCCAAAACAATGGTAGTGCCCCCGTCGCTCTCTATGCGCAGCGTCCCGCCGAGTATCGCCGCCCGCTCCCGCATTCCCGCCAACCCCACCCCCGGCGTCGCCTTCGGCGCCATGCCGCGCCCTCCATCCGCCACCCGCAGCCGCAGCGGCTCATCGCGCAACTCCACGGTCACCTCGCTCACCCCCGCGTGCCGCGCCACGTTGTTCAAGGCCTCCTGCAGAATCCGGAAGACGTGAATCGCCTGCCCCGCTTCCATCGCCGGTGGCGCTGCCGGCCCCTGGTAGCGCACGGCGATCCCCGTCTGCCGCTCAAACACCGGCAGATACCACTCCACCGCCGCCGCCAGCCCCTGCTCCTCCACAATTACCGGCTGCAGCGCCTGCGACAACGCCCGTACCTTATCGAGCGTCTCCTGCACCACCGCCTTGGTCTCCTGCATCTGTTCGGTGAACGCCGCCGGCGCCGACCGTCCCGCGCGCGACAGCATCGACCCCACCGCCGTCAGTATCTGGCCAAACTCGTCATGCAAATCCCGCGACACCGTCCGCAGCGTGCTCTCCTGCGCCGCGATCAACTGCTGCGCCAGGTCGCGTCGCTGGTCCGACAGCCGGGCCAACTGCTCAAACAAAACCCGGTTGGAACGAATCATCGCCAGACTCACCGCCGCCGCCAGCCCGAGCGAGATCGCCAGAAACGCATAGGCGTTGCGCTCAATCTCGTTGTAAATGCCCGCCACCTGCTCGCCGGCGCGCTGCTCCTCGGCGTTGTTCTGCACCAGCAACCGCGCCGTGAGCGAGGTGAGCGCCTGCAACTGCGGCTCGAGCGTCCCGCGGATGAACGCCGTCACCGCGGCCGCCGGCTGCTCCCGCGCCATGCTCTGCATCCGGTCCACCGCCGCCCACAACTGCCGGAACGAGTTTTCGAGATACGCCGCCTGCTGCGGATCACGCCGCCCGGCGGCCAGCGCCGATTCGACGCGCATCGCATCGTCGAGGTTTTCCCGAACCCGGCTCAATTGCGCCCCCCACGCCGATAGCGGATACTCGCTGGTCTGATCCTGCATATCGCGCAGCGCCAGCGCCAGCGCGTTCAGGTCGGCTTGAATGCGGATCAACTGCAGCGCCGCCTTCCGGTTCTGGTCGACGATGCCGGTCTGTACCTCGCGCATCCGCCGCACCGAGTTCAGCGTGTAGCCGGCATAGGCCAGGATGATCGCCAGCGTCACCACCAACCCCGCGGCCAGCCGCCCGCTCGGCGACCTCACCACGCCCGGCCCTCCATCCACACCGATCCCATGCTCCAAAGTGTACGACTTAGCGCCTGACGTAGCCATGCGCGGCCGTCCGCTGCCCGCCCGCGCGATGGGCTTCCTCCGACAGGGCATGCACTCCGGTTGCGTCAATCCACCGGTTGTAGAAGTTGAACAGCGCGCAGACGGTAATTGCGTAGTAGATCTGTTCGTCCGTCCAACCGGCGGTATAGAGCGGCGCCATGTCGGCCGCCGTTATCTCCGGCGACCGGCTGTTGACTTTATCGATGAACCGGAAGAGCGTCTTTTCGGATTCGGTCAGCGCCGAGGTTTCAAAATCGGCCATCACCGCCTGCACCGCCTCTTCGCTTCCGAGCAAGGCTGCCGCGACCGCGGCATGCGACTTCAGTCAAAACGGGCAGTGATTGCGCGCTGAAGTAAACGCGGCGATCAGCTCGCGCAGGCCCGGCGAGAGCGGCGCCTCGCCGTGCAGGATCTCCTGCGTGAACCTGGCCAGATGCTCGGTGGCGTGCGGCTTGAAGGCGAAAAGATGCCAGATCTGCGGGTACTCGCCCCCGCCCTTGGCCATGGCCGCGATGGCGTGGGCATAGGGCCCCGGCGCCGGATTGGCTTCGACTGCGGGAAGAAACATCGGTTCCATGTTAGGGCAGGGTATTCCCGCCGCCGCACGGCCGGCAATAGTCGAAAGGAACTAGCAGGCTACAATGCCAGTAGGGAACCGATGCCTGTTCGCCCGCTCGAAGGACACGCCCGCATAGACGCCCGCAGCGTGGCGCTGCATCGCGCGATTGCCAGCAAATTGCGCGCTGCCCCCGAACTGCTGGCCATCGCGCGCGACAACCTCCGCCGCTGGTCCGCCACCGCCGGTCGCTCCCAACCCTACCTCGCAGCCTGGGAGCAGCTTCTCGCCCTGCCGCTTGACGATCTGCTCAACCGGCTCGACCAGGATACCGAGCAGATGCGGGCGATGCGCCAGACAAGCCCCTTTGCGGGCGTTTTGACACCGAAGGAGCGGTGGGCCATCTATGACACGTTCGCAACTGGAGCACCTGATCCGCGCGGCGGGAACGATCGCTGATGATGACGATATCGTCGTAATCGGCAGTCAGGCCATTCTCGGTCAGTTTCCCCGGGCCCCCGAGGAGTTCCTCGTCTCTCGCGAGGCCGATCTCTACCCCCGGAACCATCCCGACCGCGCCGACCTCATCGATGGTTCCATCGGCGAGGCCTCGCCGTTCGAACGAGCCTATGGCTACTACGCCCACGGCGTCGGCCCGGAGACGGCGATCCTGCCCGATGGCTGGCAGACCCGTCTGATTCCGATTGCTGGGCCCAACACCCGTTCGGTCCGCGGCTGGTGCCTCGAAGTCCACGATCTGGCCATCGCCAAGCTGGCCGCCGGCCGCGAAAAAGACCTCGATTTCGCCGCCGCCCTAGCGCGCCACCGCATGGTGAACCCGGAAACCCTCCGGGAACGGCTCGCCGCTACTGGCCTCGACCCCGCCCTCCGCCCCCTGCTCGCCGCCCGCCTCAGCCGCTTTTTCGACCCCCCTCCCCTCCCCGTACGCTAAAGTGGAAAGGCGGCCCCCACTCCCCGTCTCATGCCCGAAATCCGCCTCGCAACCCTCCTCGAACAGTGGCCCGGCCTCACCCCCGCCAAACGCCTCCAGACGTTCCAGGCCCTCCCGCCGGAACGCTCCGAAGAGTTCTTCCTCGAACTCAGCAGCCGCCAGCAATCCGATCTCCTCCAGGACCTCCCCGAAGGCATCGACCGCCTCTGGCTCCGCCAACTCGCCCCCGACGACGCCGCCGACCTCATCCAATTCGCCCCCAAAGAGCGCTGGCCCCACCTCCTCGGCCTCCTCGACGAAACCTCCCGCCGCGAAGTCACCGCCCTCCTCGCCTACAAAGAAGACGCCGCCGGCGGCCTCATGAGCCCCCGCTTCGCCCGCCTCCGCCCGGAAATGACCGCCGACGAGGCCATCAGCTACCTCCGCCGCCAAACCACCCACCTCGAAACCATCTACTACGCCTACGCCCTCGACGAAAATCAACACCTCCTCGGCGTCGTCACCTTCCGCGACCTCTTCGCCGCCGATCGCCACCGCCTCGTCCGGGACCTCATGCGTACCCAGCTCGTCCAGGCCACCGAAGAGATGGACCAGGAAGCCGTCGCCAAACTCTTCGCCGCTCACCACCTGCTCGCCATCCCCGTCGTCGACGCCGAAGGCCGCATGAAGGGCATCGTTACCGTCGATGACATCGTCGACGTCGTCACCGAAGAGGCCAGCGAAGATATCCAGAAGGTAGGCGGCATGTCCGCCCTCGACGCCCCGTACCTGCAAACCAGCTTCTGGAGCATGGTCAAGAAACGCGGCGGCTGGCTCTGCGTCCTCTTCGTGGGTGAAATGTTCACCGCCAGCGCCATGGGCTACTTCGAACAGGAGATCGCCCGCGCCGTCGTCCTCACCCTTTTCGTTCCCCTCATCATCAGCAGCGGCGGCAACACCGGCTCCCAGGCCACCACCCTCGTCATCCGGGCCATGGCCATCGGCGAAGTCGGCCTCCGCGACTGGTGGAACGTTATGAAACGCGAAATCGGCGCCGGCCTCGTCCTCGGCGCCTTCCTCGCCGCCATCGGCTACACCCGCATCATGCTCTGGCAGTCCATCTGGAATCTCTACGGCCCGCACTATCACGTCGTCGCCGTCACCGTGGCCGTCAGCCTCCTCGGTGTCATCCTGTTCGGTACCCTCGCCGGCTCCATGCTCCCGTTCCTGCTCCGCCGCCTCAATCTCGACCCCGCGAGCGCCTCGGCCCCCTTTGTCGCCACCCTCGTCGACATCTCCGGACTCGTCATCTACTTCACCGTCGCCGCGCTCCTCATGCGCGGCACCCTTCTCTAAAGTGAGAACCATGGCTGCTCTCAGTCGTCGATCCTTCCTCGCGGGGCTGCTCCCCAGCCAACCCCGCCCCAACATCGTCCTCATCCTGCTCGATGACCTCGGCTACGCCGACCTCGGCTGCTACGGCCAAAAGAAGATCCAGACTCCCCACATCGACTCGCTCGCCCGCGATGGCATGAAGTTCCCCCACGCCTACGCAGGCGGCGCCGTCTGCGCCCCCTCCCGCTGCGTCCTCATGACCGGCCGCCACCTCGGCCACGCCCCCATCCGCGCCAACGCCGGCACCTCCCCGCTCCCGGCCGATACGGTGACCCTCGCCAGGGTGCTCCAGCGGGCCGGCTATGCCACCGGCGGCTTCGGCAAGTGGGGCCTCGGCGATGCGGGCAGCTCCGGCGTCCCCACCCACCACGGCTTCGATCACTTCTACGGCTATCTCCATCAGGTCCACGCCCACACCTACTTCCCCGAATTTCTCTGGGAAAACGACCGGCGCGATTCGCTCGGCAAAACCGTCTACAGCGCCGGCCGCATCGCCGACCGGTCTATCGCCTGGCTCCAACAGCAAAAAGGCAAGCCCTTCTTCCTCTACGCCGCCTACACCGTCCCCCACGGCCACTACGAAACACCCACCTCCGCCCCCTACGAAGCCACCGGCTGGCCCGTCAAGGAGAAAGCCTACGCCGCCATGGTCACCCAGGGCGACGGCTACGTCGGCCGCATCCTCGCCACGCTGAGGGAAATGGGCGTCGAACAGAACACCCTGGTTCTGTTTGCCTCCGACAACGGCGGCGTCACCGCCGAAGGCCACTCCACCAGCTTTTTCGACTCGATGCGCGCGCCCTCCGGCACGCTCCTCCGCGGCCAGAAGGGCACCCTTTACGAAGGCGGCCTCCGCGTCCCGTTCCTCGCCCGCTGGCCCGGCCGCATCGCCCCCGGCACCCGGAACAACAGCCCCGTCTACTTCGCCGATCTGCTGCCCACGTGTGCCGCCGCCGCCGGCGCGCCCGCCCCCAAAGGCGACGGCCTCTCGCTCCTTCCCCTCTTCGCCGGAAAAGCCGCCCCCTCCCGCACCCTCCACTGGGAGCACTACAACTACAACGCCAAAACCCGCTCCCTCACCCCCCAGGGCGCCGCCCTCCGCTCCGGCCAATGGAAGGCCGTCCTGCCGGAAGGGGCCTCACTCCCTGAACTCTACGACCTCTCCGTCGACGAGGCCGAGTCGCAAGACCTCGCCCCCACCAACCCCCGCCTCGCCCGCCGCCTCGCCGGTGCCATCCGGCAGGCGCACACCCCACCCCTCCCCCACACCGGCATCATGGACTGGGTCCGCTAAAAAATCATGAAACTTCCCAAACTCAGCCTCGGCGGCGCCCAACTCGGCGGCCAGTACGGCAGCCTCTCCCTGGCCGACGCCACCCGCCTCATCCGCACCGCCATCGACCGCGGCGTCAATCTCATCGATACCTCGCCCTACTACGGCGTCACCCAATCGGAAACCGTCATCGGCCAAGCCCTCGCCGGCCTCAACCGCGACCGCTTCCTCCTCGCCACCAAGTGCGGCCGCTACGACCTCGCCGACTTCGACTTCTCCCCCGCCCGCATCACGCGCAGTATCGACGAAAGCCTCGCCCGCCTCGGGCTCGACTACGTCGACATCCTCCAGCTCCACGACATCGAGTTCACCGCGCTCCCCCGCATCCTCGAAGAGTCCCTGCCCGCCCTCGAAAAAATCAAACAGTCCGGCAAGGCCCGCGCCATCGGCGTCACCGGCCTGCCCCTCAAGATCTTCGAAACCATCCTGCCCCACTACCCGCTCGACACCATCATCAGCTACGCCCACTACACCCTGTTCGATACCACCCTCACCCGCATCCTCCCCCTCACCCAACCCCGCGGCATCCAGGTGCTCAACGCCTCCCCCGTCGCCCTCGGCATGCTCTCGCCCCACGGCCCCCAACCCTGGCACCCCGCCCCCGCCGCGCTCAAAGAGTTCGTCGCCCGCGTCGTCGCCAAGTGGCAGGCCCAAGGCGTCAGCCTCGCCAAACTCTCCCTGCAGCACTCGCTCGCCCAACCCGCCATCGCCAGTACCATCACGGGTGTGGCCTCCCTTGCCGAACTCGAAAACGCCCTGTCCGCGCTCGCCGAACCCCTCGACGACGAACTCCTCGCCGCCGTCCGCGCTGATTTCTCTCCCGTTCTCGACGCCACCTGGCCCCAGGGTCTCGTCGAAAACAACTGACCGGTAACGCGAAGCTCCCGACCCGCATCCAACTCTACATGAAGGCACTCGTCAAGAAGGAAGCCGCCCCCGGCCTCTGGCTCGAAGACGTCCCCATACCCGCCATCGGCATCAACGATGTGCTCATCAAAGTCGACCGCACCGCCATCTGCGGCACCGACCTCCACATCTATAAGTGGGACGACTGGGCGGCCCGCACCATCCCCGTGCCCATGGTCGTGGGCCATGAATTCGTCGGCGAGATCGTCGAGGTCGGCTCGAACGTCAACGACTTCACCCCCGGCATGCTCGTCTCCGGCGAAGGCCACGTCGTCTGCGGCCGCTGCCGCAACTGCCTCGCCGGCCGCCGCCACCTCTGCGCCCACACGAGCGGCGTCGGCGTCAACCGCCCTGGCTGCTTTGCCGAGTACATCGCTCTGCCCATGAGCAACGTCTGGCACCATAACGAGTCCATCGACCGCGATACCGCCGCCATCTTCGACCCCTTCGGCAACGCCGTCCACACCGCCCTCTCGTTTCCCGTCCTCGGCGAAGACGTCCTCATCACCGGCGCCGGACCCATCGGCATCATGGCCGCCGCCGTCGTCCGCCACGCCGGCGCCCGCCACGTCGTCATCACCGATGTCAACCCCTACCGCCTCGAACTCGCCCGCCAAATGGGCGTCACCCGCGCCGTCGACACCCGCCAGACCCCCCTCGCCGCCCTCCAGCGCGAACTCGGCATGACCGAAGGCTTCGACGTCGGCCTTGAAATGTCGGGCCATCCCCACGCCTTCCGCGAAATGCTCGCCAACATGGCCCACGGCGCCCACATCGCCATGCTCGGCATCCCCGCCAACGGCGAAATGGCCATCGACTGGAACACCGTCATCTTCAATATGCTCACCATCAAGGGCATCTACGGACGCGAAATGTACGAAACCTGGTACAAGATGACCGTCATGGTCGAAAGCGGCCTCAAAATCTCCCCCGTCATCACCCACCGCTTTCCCTACACCGGCTTCGAGGAGGCCTTCCGTCTCATGCTCGGCGGCCAAACCGGAAAAGTCGTACTCCATTGGTAAAAAGATTTTCCTACGGCCTAAAGTTTCTTCTTAGGACTGCCGATAGTTCCTGAGATGGCCGGTCCCTCCAGCATTGAAATTGATCGCAATCTAGACGCGGATGCCACGCTCCGGCAGTTTAACCGGCTTGTGCAGGATATCTTGCGCGGCTCGCTCGTGCGCAACACCTTCCGTCCCTGGGAAATCGAACTTCTCCTCGATTTCGAAACCTGCGAGATCCGAGACGGCCAGAAACGCGAAACCATGCGGCGGTACCAACGGGCCGTCCAGCGCCAAATGGAGAAAGGCGCCACGGTGCCCATGAAGCTCTCCGAGTACCTCGAATTCAACCGGCTCAAGAGGGAAAACGGCGACAGGCCCCTCTCCGACTAGTCTCTCGCCAAGCTATCATAGAGATTCCATCTTTGGGAGGTTTCATGTCGTCTGCCGCGGATGCCACCGGGCGTACCGTATTCTGTGTCAAGTTGAAAAAAGAGCTCCCCGCTCTCAAGGAGGTCCCTTTTGAGGGGCACCCCCTGGGCCAGCGGATCTACGATAACGTTTCCCAGGACGCCTGGAAAATGTGGGTCGAGCACATGAAGATGCTGATGAACGAATACCGTCTCAACCTCGGCACCAAAGAGGCCCAGGAGTTCCTGCTCGAACAAATGGAGCAGTACTTCTTCGGCGCCGGCGTTAACCTCCCCCCCGGCTTCACCACCGAAGCCCCCAAGTCTTAACCGGTCATCGGGCCGTCTCTCCAGCCGGCCCCTGCGCTCCGGTTTCACGCTGCTCGTTCGTACAACCCTGATGACGCGGGCATCGGCTTTCCCTCACCGGGGACCGCTGTTGCCCGCATTTTTTGTTTCCACCCGGCCCGATGCTCCTCTCCAGTTCTACGTACTTCCTCTTCCTCGCGGCCCTCTTCCTGATCTATTGGCCGCTCTCCCGCTGGCGCGCCGCCAGCCTCGCCACCCTTCTGTTTGCCAACTACTTTTTCTATGCCAAGTGGGACCTGTTCTACCTCTTCCTCATCCCCCTGGCCTCCACCTGCGATTTCTTGATCGGCCTCGGCCTCGCCCGTTTTGACCGGCCCGCCCTCCGCAGGCTCCTCGTCTCCCTCTCCCTGCTCCTCAACCTCGGTCTTCTCACGGCCTTCAAATACATGCCGTTCCTGTTTGAAAACTACGCCCGGCTTAGCGGCGTCCCCGCCCCCGTCTGGCAGTGGACCTTCCCCCTCGGCATCTCCTTCTACGCCTTTCAGTCGCTTACCTACACCCTCGATCTCTACCGCCGCGACGCCAAACCCACCCGCTCTCTGCTCGCCCACCTCACCGCCACCTCCTTCTTCCCCACCATCCTCGCCGGCCCCATCACCCGCGTCCCGGACCTCCTCAAACAACTCGAACGCACCCCGAAACTGCTCGACCCCGCCGACGGCAGCCGCGCCCTCTTCCTCATCGGCCTCGGCCTGCTCAAAAAACTCCTCCTCGCCGACTACCTCGCCGAAAACCTCGTCAACCGCGTCTTCGATTTCCCCGGCCTCTACTCCTCGGCCGAAGTCCTCCTCGGCGTCTACGCCTACGCCCTCCAACTCTACTACGACTTCTCCGGCTACACCGATGTCGCTCTCGGCTCCGCCCTCCTGCTCGGCCTCAAACTCCCCCAGAACTTCAACATGCCCTACGCCGCCGCCAATATCAACGATTTCTGGCGCCGCTGGCACATCTCGCTCTCCAACTGGCTCCGCGACTATCTCTTCTTCTCGCTCCCCGGCAAGCGCAGCGCCGTCATGCCGTACTGCAATCTCATCGTCACTATGACCCTCGGCGGCCTCTGGCACGGCCCCAGTTGGAACTTCGTCATCTGGGGCGTCCTCCACGGCGTCGCCCAGGCCATCGCCCGCGCCTGGCAATCCTGGCGCGGCCCCAAGGCCGTCCCCTGGACCCCCGCCTGGTTCCGTACCTTCTGGACCGTTCAGTTCGTCTGCTTCGCCTGGGTCTTTTTCCGCGCCACCAACCTCGAACAGGCTGTCAAGATCTTCGAACAGATCGGCGAACGCTCCTACGCCACCTCGAACATCTCCGGTCCCCTCTGGGTCGTCCTCGCCATCGCCCTCGCCGGCCACTATCTGCCGAAAGCGCCCTTTGAAAAACTGCGCGACACCTTCGTCCGCTCCCCCTTCTACGTCCAGGCCGCCGTCTTGATGGCCCTCATCGTCGCCATTCAATACATTGCCGCGACAGGCGCCGCTCCGTTTATCTACACTAACTTTTAAGCAGTGCCCCTTCCCCGGAAACTCTCCCTTACCGTCGCTACGCTCGGGCTGATGATCACAGCCCCGGACCTCATTCCAGCCTTCAAGGACTATCACGTCTTCGACTGGCGATCGGTCGAAAAGGTGATCGAGTTTCAGCCCCGCGTCCGCAGCGCCAACCCCGTCGAGGAGGAGCAGCAGCGCCTCAAACCCCTCCTCTCGGTCGAAAAAATGCCGCTCCAGCCCCTGGTCGATCCCCAGGGCGCCCTCGAACCCTTCTACGCCGCCCTCTTCTCGACCGAACGCAAAGACGCCGGCGCCATCACCCGCATCCTCCACTACGGCGATTCCCCCACCACCGCCGATCTCATCACCGCCGACGTCCGTTCCCTCTTCCAAAAGGATTTCGGCGACGCCGGCCATGGCTTCGCCCTCCCTGCCAAGCCCTGGGCCTGGTACGCCCACCGCGGCCTAGAAATCAAAGGCTCGGGCTGGAAGATCGAGCCCGCCAACGTCGCCGAATTGAAGGACGGCCTGTTCGGCCTTGGCGCCGTCTCCTTCCGCGGCGGTGCCGGCGCCCAGTCCCGTATCCTTCTCGCCGATCCCACCCACTCGGAGATCGAAGTCTCCTACCTCTCCCAGCCCCAGGGCGGCTCGTTCGTCCTGCTCGCCGACGGCCATCCCCTCGAGGTCGTCGATTCTGAATCGCCCGTCGTCACCCCGTCGTTCAAGAAATTCCCCCTCCCCGCCGGCGCCCGCGAAATCCAGATCGCTCGCGTCACCGGCAGCGTCCGCATCTACGGCCTCCGCTTCGCCAAACAAACCCCCGGCGTCGAATACAACTCGCTCGGCGTCAACGGCGCCTACATCTCCATCCTCGCCCGCATGGTCGACGAACGCCATTGGGGCGAACAACTCCAGCACCACCACCCCCACCTCGTCATCATCAACTACGGCACCAACGAAAGCGCCTACGCCAACTTCGTCGACACCGCGTTTGAAGGCGAACTCCGCCGCACCATCGCCCGCATCCGCAAGGCCGTCCCCCAGGCTGCCATCCTCGTCATGGCGCCCATGGACCGCGGCCAAAAGATGGACAACGGCTCTATCGGTACCGTCCCCGCCCTGCCCCGCCTGGTCGCCACCCAGCAGCGCGTCGCCGCCGAACTCGGCTGCGCCTTCTTCAACACCTTTGAAGCCATGGGCGGCCCCGGCACCATGGGCCGCTGGTATCAGACCGAACCCCGACTCGTCGGCGCCGACTTCATCCACCCCATGCCCAACGGCGCCCGCATCGTCGGCAACCTCCTCTACAAGTCCCTCCAGGAAGGCTACCGCCGCCATAAGCTCCGCATCGCCCGGGAGAAGTTTGCGACAATCAAAGGATTCACTTCTACTCCGGCGAACTGAAGCTTTGAATCGACTCCTCGTCACCGCAACGCTGCTCCTTGCCTTGCAGGGTAGCGTGTGTTTCGCAGCGCCTCCCCCCGTTAAACCCGCCCCCAAAAGCAAACCCACCGCCGCCAAGCGCCCGCCCCAGCGCACCGTTGCCCGCCGCAGGCCCGTTACCCCCCGCCCCGCGCCCGTCAGCCCCCAAGTTCGCCACGCCGCCAACTCGGCCGTCTCCGAGTGGCTCAACCAACCCGGCACCATCGAAAACCCCGCCGCCCTCGTCCCCTTCCTCGAACAACTCGTCCGCCTCGAAGCCGGATCCAGCCAGCAGATCCTCCCCGTCCTCCACTACGGCGACTCCCATACCGCCTCCGACGACTGGTCCGGCACCACCCGCTATCTCCTCCAGTCCCGCTTCGGCAACGGCGGCCCCGGTTTCACTCACGCCGGCCGGCCCTACCTCGGCTATCGCCGCCTCGACGTCGCCGCCTCCTCCTCCCGCGCCTGGTACTCCGATGGCCTCGTCGGCCGCAACGGCGATGGCATGTACGGCCTGTCCGGCATCTCCATGTCCACCCGCCGAGCCGGCGAGTCCGTCACCCTCGCCGCCGATTGCGCCTCGGCCGAACTCCACTTCCTCCGCCAACCCGGCGGCGGCCTCGTCGAAATCTCCGATCACGGTACCGTCCTCGAGACCATCTCCACCGAGGGCGAACCCGGCCCCGGCGTCTATTCTCTCCCCGTACAGCCCGGCTCTCACCGCTTCACCGCCCGCACCCACGGCGGTCCCGTGCGCCTGTTCGGCTGGGTCGCCGAAAACACCCGCGGCCTCACCTACGACATGCTCGGCATGAACGGCGCCCAGGCCAGCATCGGCCTCCGCTGGGAGGAGACCGTCCTCGCCGGCTACTTCCGCCGCCGCCCCCCGGGCCTCATCATCCTCGCCTACGGCACCAACGAAGCCCGCAACCGCGATTGGACCTTCGAATCCTACCGCGACATGTTCACGCAACTCCTCGCCCGCTTCCGCCGCCTCGCCCCCACCGCCTCCCTCCTCGTCATCGGCCCCCCCGACCACTTCTATCGCACCGCCGGTCGCCTCGAATCCCACCCGAAAATCGACCTCATCCTCGAAGCCCAGCGGGCCGCCGCCCGCGCCGCCGGCGCTGCCTTTTGGGATCTCCGTGAGCGCACGGGCGGCAAAGGCGCCATGGGCCGCTGGGTCACCGCCGGCCTCGCCCAAAGAGATTATGTACATTTCACCGCCGACGGCTACCGTCTTCTGGGCGCGGCATTGTATAAGGAATTGATGGCCCAATACGCGACCTATCAACGCGTACGCAATGAGGCCCGCCCCGCCCGCACCGCGAGCGACTCCACGGTCATCCCCACAGCGGCACGAATTATCAATGGACAAACGAACGAAAATCAATGAAATCCTGAACGGGATCGCCGGCAAACCCATCGCCCCCGCCGCCGACGAGTCGCTGTTCGACTCCGGTCTGCTCGACTCGTTCGCCCTCGCCGACCTCGTCGCCGCCCTCGAAAAGGCCTTCGACCTCAAGATCCCCGATGCCGATCTGAACCCCCGGAAATTCGACTCCATTGAACGCATCGAGTCCTATCTCGAGGACCACGGGAAATAACCGCATTGCCCTTTCTCCGCGCATTCGCCTCCTACCTTCCGGAACGCGTTGTCTCCAACGCCGAAATCGGCGCCCACGTCGGCTGTGACGCCGAATGGATCAAAAACGTAAGCGGCATCGAACAGCGCCGCTTCGCCGCCGACGAGGAATCGGTCGCCGACCTCGCCCTCCGCGCCGCCCAGGCTTGCCTCGCCAAAGCCAGGCTCTCCGCCTCCAGCCTCGGCATGATCATGATCGCCAGCGGTAGCGCCGAGCGCCAGTTCCCCGGACCCGCCTCCACCGTTGCCCACCGCCTCGGCCTCGATTCCACCCCCGCCCTCGACGTCCCCATGGCCAGCGCCGGTACGCTCTACGCTATGGCCCTCGCCTCCCGCCTGTGCGACAACATCGGCGAAATCCTCGTCGTCGGCGCCGAAAAAATGTCCAGCGTCGTCCTCCGGCCGCCCATGGAGCGCGGCGTCGCCATCCTGTTCGGCGACGGCGCCGGCGCCTGTCTCGTCAGCCCCACCGACGGCCAGGCCCGCGTCCTCGGCAGTACCCTCCACTCGGACGGCGCCTTCGCCGAGGACCTCAAGCTCAGCTTCGACCGCCCCCTTGAAATGAACGGCCGCTCGGTCATCCTGCAGGCCTCCCGTAAAGTCCCGCGCGCCATCAGTGACCTCCTCGCCCGCCACGACCGCCGGGCTGCCGATGTCCGCACGTTCCTGATGCACCAGGCCAATCAGAACCTCATCGACCGCGTGGCCCTGGCCCTCGAAGTCCCCGCCGAGCGCTTCTATTCCAACATCGCCCGCTACGGCAACACCAGTTCGGCCAGCATGCTCATCGCCGCCGCCGAATGGGCCGAGCGCGGCTGGCCCCCCGGCCCTGTCTGCTTCACCGCTTTCGGTGCCGGCTTCCACTGGGGCGCCCTGCTCGCCGAAGCCTGATCCCCCGCGCCGCCGCCAGCCGGCTCACCTGCCTCTCCGTCCTCAATCCCGAGTTTCCAGCCCGTTTCAGGGTGAGCGCGATGGCGGTTCGCCCCCGGAAACCCATCGGCGACAGCCGGATCTCCCGACTGACGGTCCGCCCGGCCGCATTCCTGTCCACTTGGTTGCTGCCTTCCGGTCGTCGCCAAAGCCAAATAATGACGCCGCCGCGGCACACCCAGCACTGGCATCCGCCTCAAGTTACGATCCATATGCCCGGTTTCTTCCTCATGCAGACTCTCCTCGCCGGGTTGGTCACGCTCAATCTGTTTCTGCTCCTGCTCGCCGCGGCGCTCCTCACCATCGCCGTAACCGGCCTCTTTATCTCGGCCGGATCCCGTTACGCCCGGCCCTAACGCATCGTCATGGGCTACCTGCTCCTCGCCACCCTCTGGCTCACCGGCCACCGTGCCATCGTTCACCTCCAGGCCTACCGTCAAAGCGCCGCGGCTATCTCCGCCGCCCTGCCCCTCCGTCAACCCTTTCGCACCCTCGGCGTCGCCAAAGACCGCCTCTCCTGTGTCGATCCGGCAGGCACGCTTCACCCCGCCGCCAGCGAAATCGGCCCCACCGTCACCTGCCGGAACGCTACCCCCCCCATCCCCCCTTCGCATCGACCGCCTCAAGCCGCCCGTCATCGAAGCCAACCGTATCCGCCGCTATCGCCTCCACGGCGCTGGCTTCACCAAAGACCTCTCCATTACCCTCAACGCGCCCTCCTTCGTCGGCAGTTCGCTCTCCCGCGACTCCGACCAGCACCCCGCCGAAGTCGACCCCAACGGCCAGTGGGCCGACGTCTTCCTCAGCGTCAGGCCCGTCGCCGGCCGCCACTCGGTCGCCCTGCGGCTCACCAACGAAAGCAACCAGACCGCGCGGTCTTCCGCCCCGGTACAAGCTACCGCGCTACGATAGAATCAAGTCACCGAACTCGGTTTAGGAGTGCCTATGTTTCGCCTCGATGCGGACCGCCCTGTTGAATTCTGCGACGGAACCCGTCGCCGGGACTTTCTCCACGCCGGAGCGCTTTCCACCCTCGGCCTCGGCCTCACCCAGTTCGCCGGCCTCAAAGCCCACGGCGCCGTCGACCCCAAAAAGGACGTCAACTGCATCCTCCTGATGCTCGTCGGCGGCCCCTCCCAGCTCGACACCTGGGACATGAAACCCAACGCCCCCATCGAAATCCGCGGCCCCTACAAACCCATCAAAACCAACGTCCCCGGCATCGAAATCTCCGAGAACTTCCCCCGCATGGCCAAACATGCCGACAAGTTCTCCATCATCCGGTCCATGTACCACACCGCCGCCGCCGTCCACGACACCGGCCACCAGATGATGCAGACCGGCCGCCTCTTCCAGGGTGGCGTCGAACACCCCCACTTCGGCTGCGTCGTCGGCAAGCTCCGCGGCGCGAAAGGCGACGTCCCGCCCAATATCCTCCTCCCCCGGCCCATCGGCGCCACCGGCGGCAACATGCCCCACGGCCACGCCGCCGGCTACCTCGGCAAAGCCTTCGACCCCTTCATCCTCAACGCCGACCCCTCCGACCCCAACTTCCGCGTCCCCGACATGCTCCCGCCCGACTACCTCTCGGCCAACCGCGTCGACCGGCGGAAGAACTGGCGCGAAGCCATCGACAAGTCCGTCAGCAAATTCGAAACCTCCCAGGACGCCCGCCTGCTCGATTCCAGCTTCCAGCAGGCCTACACCCTCATGTCCTCGGCCAAAGCCCGCGCCGCCTTCGAACTCCACCGCGAACCGGAAGCCGTCCGCGAAAAATACGGCCTCAACCGCTTCGGCCAAAGCTGCCTCCTCGCCCGCCGCCTCGTCGAAGCCGGCGTCCGCTTCGTCACCATCAACATGTTCGAAACGGTCTTCGACGAAATCACCTGGGACATCCACGGCTCCAAACCCTTCTCGCCCATCTCCTGCTACAAAGACCTCGTCGGCCCCATGTTCGACATGGCCTATAGCTCCCTGCTCGAAGACCTCTCCCAGCGCGGCCTCCTGTCGAACACCATGGTCATCGGCACCGGCGAATTCGGCCGCACCCCCAAGGTCAATCCCGCCGGCGGTCGCGACCATTGGCCCCAGTGCTGGTCCATCCTCGCCGGCGGCGGCCCGCTCAAAGGCGGCACCATCATCGGCGCCTCCGACGAAATCGGCGCCATGCCCAAGGACCGGCCCACCACCCCGGCCGAAGTCGCCGCCACTATCTATAAGGGCCTCGGCATCGATCTGGAAACCGAACTCCCCGGCGCGCAGGGACGCCCCATCCCCGTCGTCGACCGCGGCACCGAACCCATCAAAGAACTCTTCGCCTAAGCCATGCGCCTCATCCTTCTGCTCTGCTGCACCGCGGCCCTGCTGCCCGCCGCGCCGTCGCTCTCGATCCTGCCGAAGGAGGTGACCCTCGCCACCCCCGAATCCCGCCAGCAGCTGCTCGCCGAAGCCCTCCTCGACGGCGGCGTCCAGTCCGATTGGACCCGCCACGCCGCCTGGTCGTCTTCCAACCCCGCCGTCGCCGCCGTCTCCCTCTCCGGCCTCGTCACCCCCCAAGCCGACGGCGAAGCCACCATCACCGCCCGCCACAACAACCTCTCGGCCTCGGTCACCGTCCGCGTCCGCAACGCCGCCGCCCCCTTCACCTGGTCGTTCAAAAATCACGTCATGCCGGTGCTCACCAAAACCGGCTGCAACCAGGGCGCCTGCCACGGCGCGCTCGCCGGCAAGAACGGCTTCAAACTCACCCTCCGCGGCTACGATCCCGAACTCGACTACGACGCCCTCACCCGCCAGTCCGCCGCCCGCCGCGTCAACCTCGCCGAACCCGCCCGCTCGCTCCTCCTGCTGAAACCCACCTTCGCCATCCCCCACATGGGCGGCCTCCGCTTCAAAACCGACACCCGCGAATACCGCGTCCTCGCCGAATGGATCGCCGCCGGCGCCCCACCCCCCGCCGAAAAAGATCCCGAAGTCACCGGCCTCGAAGTCTTTCCCCCGGCCTCCATCCTCGCCCCCAACGCGACCCAGCAGCTCATCGTCCGCGCCCGCTACTCCGACGGCCGCGCCGAAGACGTCACCAACTGGGTCAAGTTCTCCTCCGCCAACGAAGGCGTTGCCACCGTCGACGACTCCGGCCTCGTCAAACTCACCGGCCACGGCGAATCGGCCATCACCCTCTGGTACGCCTCCAAGGTCCTCTACGCCCGCGTCACCGTCCCCTTCCTCAACCCCTCCCCCGCCGTCTCCGATTTCCGCCCCCGCAACTTCATCGACCACCTGGCATCGGCGAAGTGGCAGTCCCTCAACCTCACCCCCTCCAAACTCGCCGACGATGCCACCTTCCTCCGCCGCGCCTACCTCGACGCCGCCGGCATCCTCCCCACCGCCGGCGAAGTCGAATCCTTCCTCGCCGACCCCGCGCCCGACAAGCGCGCCAAAGTCATCGACCAACTCCTCAACCGCGACGAGTACGCCGACTACTGGGCCTACAAGTTCTCCGACCTCCTCCTCGTCAGCTCCCGCAAACTCCGCACCCCGGCCATGTGGGCCTTCTATAACTGGATCCGCGACTCCGTCCAGGCCAACAAACCCTGGGACCAGTTCGCCCGCGATATCTTCACCGGTGCCGGCTCCACCCGCCAGAACGGCGCGCTCAACTACTTCGTCCTCCACAAAGACACCATCGAAATGGCCGAAAACGTGACGCAGGCCTTCCTCGGCCAGCGCCTCACCTGCGCCCGCTGCCACAACCATCCCATGGAAAAGTGGACCCAGCGCCAGTACTATCAGTTCGCCAACCTCTTCGCCCGCGTCGGTATCAAAAACGGCAACACCGCCGCCGACAACGTCGTCTTCGCCAAAACCTCCGGCGATATCAACCACCCCCGCCTCCTCCGCCCCCTCTCTCCCACCCCCCTCGACGGCCAGCCCATGCCGCTCGACTCCACCGCCGACCGCCGCGTCCACTTCGCCAACTGGCTCACCAAAGACAACGACTACTTCACCCGCAACATCGTCAACCGCGTCTGGGCCAACTTCCTCGGCCGCGGCATCGTCCACCCCTACGACGACGTCCGCGCCACCAACCCCGCTTCGAACGAAGAGCTCTTCGCCGCCGTCTCGGCCGACTTCGTCAAACACGGCTACGACCTGAAGCACCTCATGCGCACCATCATGAACAGCGCAACCTATCAGCTGTCTTCGGAATCGAATGCCACCAACCAGTCCGATAACGTCTTCTACTCGAAGTACATCATCAAGCGCCTGCCCGCCGAAGTCCTCCTCGACGCCATGTCCCAGGTCACCGGCGTACCCACCGCCTTCGGCGGCTACCCGGCCGGCACCCGCGCCCTGCAACTGCCCGATGTCCGCGTCCAGAGCCAGTTCCTCACCTCCTTCGGCCGCCCGGAACGCATCCTCTGCGACGCCGCCGAACGCAGCTCCGACCCCTCCATCTCCCAGGCCCTCCACGTCATCAACGGCGACACGCTCAACAAAAAACTCGCCGACCCGCAGGGCAACATCGCCCTCCTGCTCAAGCTCGGCCTCTCGGAGAAAAAGGTGATCGAACACCTCTATCTCACCGCCTACTCCCGCCCGCCCCGCCCCGACGAAACCGCGCAGATGAGCAAACTCTGGGCCGAAGCCAAAGCCGCCAAACAGGAAGGCCTCGAAGATCTCGTCTGGAGCCTCCTCACCAGCAAAGAGTTCCTCTTCAACTACTGACATGCGCGCCACCCTGCTCTTGCTCGCTGCCACCCTCTGTCGCGCCCAGGACTTTGAAGCGGACCTGCAGCCCGTCTTCCGCAAGTACTGCCTCGATTGCCACGCCCATGGCGTCAAGATGGGTTCGCTCGACCTCGAAACCATCGGCGGCATCCGCGCCGGCGGCAACCACGGCCAGATTGTCACCCCCGGCAAGGCCGATGAAAGCCGCCTCTATCTCATGGCCGCCGGCAAGAAAGAGCCCTTCATGCCCATGGACGGCCGCAGCCTCGCCGCCGCCGAACTCGACGTCATCAAAAATTGGATCAACGCCGGCGCCAAAGGCCCCGCCGTGGAAGCCGCGCCCCGCGCCGCCAACGCCATCCCCGACATCGCCCCCCGCCTCGCCCCCAAGCCCCAGATCTTCGCCGCCGCCCAGTCCCCCGACGGCGCCCTCACCGCCTACGCCGGCCACAAAGTCGTCACCCTCAACGGCGCCCCACTCGCCGGCCATCAGTCCACCGTCCGCGCCGTGGCTTTTTCAAAGGACGGCGCCCTGCTCGCCGCCGCCGGCGGCCTGCCCGCCCAGAAAGGCGAAGTGAAAATCTGGAACGTCGCCGCCAAAACCCCCCGCCTCACCCTCACCGGCCACAAAGACTGCATCTACGCCGTCGCCTTCTCCCCCGACGGCAAAACCCTCGCCACCGCCTCCTACGACAAGATGATCTACCTCTGGGACACCGCCACCGGCCAACAGCTCCGGCCCCTCAAAGATCACGTCGACGCCGTCTACGCCCTCACCTTCTCTCCCGACGGCTCCCGCCTCCTCTCCGCCTCCGCCGACCGCTCCGTCAAAGTCTGGGACCCCGCCACCGGCGAACGGCTCTTCACCCTCTCCGAACCCACCGACGCCCTGCTTGCCGTCGCCATCTCCGCCGACGGCAAACTCGTCGCCGCCGGCGGCAACGACAAGTCCATCCGCCTCTGGGAGCTCTCCCCCACCCCCAAAGCCGGCGCCCTCAAAAATTCCCTGATCGCCCACGAAGACGCCATCCTCCAAATCGCCTTCTCCCCCGACGGCAAAACCCTCGCCACCGGCGCCGCCGACCGCACCGTCAAGCTCTTCCGCACCGCCGATCTCACCGAACTCAAAACCTTCGCCGGTCAATCCGACTGGCCCACCGGTCTCCTTTTCTCGCCCAACGGCAAAACGCTCCGCGTCGCCCGTCTCGACGGCTCCACCCAAACCTATCCGATCCCCTAACCGAGAGTTCCCCATGCGCTGCCTCGCCCTGCTCCTCGCCGTTTCGCTCTACGCCCAGTCCCCCCGCACGACGCCCCCCACCGTGCAGTCCATCGTCCCCCGCGGCATCGCCCGCGGCATGACGGCCGAACTCGTCATCGAAGGCTTCAACCTCGCCAAAGCCTCCGCCATCTTCTTCTCCGATCCCCGCGTCACCGGCAAAATCCTCCGCGTCAAAGAGCTTCCCGACCTGCCCGATGTCCGCATCGGCGCCAACGGCACCCAGTCCTCCATCGACGTCGGCCCGCTCCCGCCCCGCAACCAGGTCACCGTCGAAGTCGAAATCGCCCCGGAAGCCGAAATCGGCGACGTCTCCTTCCGCCTCCAGACCCCGCTCGGCACCTCGCCCGAAGGCACCTTCCTCATCGAACCCTACGTCGGCGAAGCCCCGGACCAGGAACCCAACGACACCCTCGCCGGCGCTTTTGACACCCATCTCCCCGCCGTCCTCACCGGCGTCATCGCCAAGCCCGGCGACCTCGATCACTTCAAGTTCACCGCCCGCGCCGGACAAACCATCGTCATCGAAAACTCCTCGGCCAAGGTCGGCTCCACCCTCCAACCCGTCATCGCCATTCTCGACGCCAACGGCGCCGTCCTCCGCACCTACGGCGAAGATGGACAAGCATTAAATTTTGTTCATAAATTCACCGGGGCCGGCGTCCACTACCTCCGCATCGCCGACTACGAACGCTCCGGCCGCCCCTCCCACCAGTACCGCATCAAGGTCGGGGAGTTTGGCTTCGTTTCGCAAATCTTCCCTCTCGGCCTCCGGCGCGACGCCGTTGCCCCCATCCAGCTCACCGGCCACAACGTCCCCGCCACCGTCCAGCTCAAAGGAACGCCGCTCCCGGAAGACCCCTTCTCCGCCCAACTCCGCCCGGAAGGCGCCTACAACCGCGTCAAGCTCGCCCTCGGCAGCGACCCCGAACTCACCGTTACGCAGCCCTCCCCCGCACTCACCCTCCCCGTCACCCTCAACGGCCAACTCTCGAAATCCACCCCCGTCCACAAGTTCCCCTTCCAGGCCAAAAAGGGCCAGACCCTGGTCTTTGAAGTCATGGCCCGCCGCCTCGGCTCCGATCTCGACTCGACCCTCGAAATCCTCACCGCCGACGGTAAACCCATCGAAGTCGCCGCCGTCCGCCCCGTGGTCGAGACCTTCACCACCCTCCGCGACCACGACTCCGCCTCGCCCGGCATCCGCATCACCCACTGGAACAACATCAACGCCGGCGATTACATGCTGCTCGGCCGCGAAATCGTCCGCGTCGCCGAACTCCCGCGCGGCCCCGACGAAGACATCCGCTACGAACAGCTCAACGGCCAGCGCCTGACCTTCTTCAACACCGCCGCCGAAGCCCACGCCATCGACAAAGCGGTCTACAAAGTTCAGATCCATCCCCCCGGCGCCCAGTTCGCCCCCAACGGCCTGCCCGTCACCCGGCTCTACGCCCAGAACGACGACGGCGGCCCCGGCTTCGACAAAGACTCCTACCTCACCTTCACCGCCCCGGCCGATGGCGCCTTCGAGCTCACCGTCCGCGACGTCACCGGCGCCGCCGGCCCCTACCGCCTCAACATCCGCGAGCCCCGTCCGGACTTCCGCCTCGCCGTCAACCCCCGCAACCCCAACGTTCCCCGCGGCGGCTCCATTCCGCTCACCGTCACCGCCACGCGCCTCGACGGCTACGCCGACCCTATTGAACTGGCCCTCTCGAACCTCCCGCCCGGCTTCACGGCCGCCCGCGGCCGCATCGAACCCAACCAGAACACCGGCGTCCTCCTGCTGTCCGCCGCCGCCGAGGCGCCGCCGACGGCCGCCTTCCCCTTCACCGTCACCGGCTCCGCGCTCGGTCTCACGCGGCAGGCCAACCCCGAAGATCGCCTCAAGCTCGTCGCCATCGGCTCCCAGCCCGACGTCCTCATGACCAGCCCCACCCGCCGCGTCGAACTCGCCCCCGGCGAAACGGCCGCGATTCAGGTCAAGATCAGCCGCCACAACGGCTTCGCGGGCCGCGTCCCGGTGGATGTGGTCAACCTCCCGCCCCGCGTGAAGCTGCCGGACTTTGGCCTGAACGGCGTCCTGCTCAACGAAGGCGAAACGGAGCGGACCTTCTACATCGAGGCGACCCCCGCGGCCGAACCCGGCGACTACACCATCGCCGTGGCCGGACGCGTCGAAACCCGCAGCACCCAGCAGAACCTCTCCGCCGCGCCGGAGACGATCGCCGTTCGCATCAAGGCCAAATAGCCCGCGCTACATCACGTCGATGAAGCCCTTGCGCAGCTTCCGGAACACGGCGTAGCCCAGGTAGAAAGAGAACAGCGACCACACCCAGATACGCACCACCTCCGGCCACGCCGGCGCCGTGTTTTCTAAGAACAGTTGCCGGTAGCCGGTCACCAGCTTGAGGATCGTGCTCCGCCGCAGCACCGGCCAAGCCCACTCCGGCACCGCAGATTGTGGATAGCAGATCGGCGTCAGGAAGAACAGCAGCGTCAGCAGAAATCCGTTCACCTGAATGAGATCCCGCACATAGACCCCCACCGCCGCGAACAGCCACGCCACGCCCATCGTCAGCAGCAGCTGCGGCACCACGTACACGGGCAGCCAGAGCGCCTCGGGCGGAATTCTCTCGCGTGTCGCCATCAGCAGAAACAGATAGACAATCAGCGCCAGTCCGCTCGTGCACAGCCCGGCGAAGGCCAGGTTCACCGGCAGAATCTCCACCGGAAAAACCAGCTTCTTGACGAAGTTCCGGTGCTCCCAGATCACCCCCGGCGCCCGGCCCACCGCCTCGCTAAAGGCGAGCCACGGCAGCATGCCACACAGGAAATACAGCGGAAACCCGGCCATGCCGTCCGCGCCCGGAAAGCGCGTCTGCAGCACCAGGCCGAAGACGAAGTAGTAGGTCACCATCAGCAGCAGCGGGTTCAGAATCGTCCACGCCATGTTGCCGAATGAGCCCCGGTACCGCCCGCGAATATCCCGCTCCACCATCGAGGCAATCAATCCGCGCTGCCGGTAGAGCAACTGCCACGGCTCGGTCAGCAGCTGCCAAGCCTGCCGGGGCAGCATCCGCCAGCGCAGCTGCCGCATGGTGGTGCGGCGCTGCCGGATCTCCGCCCGGCCGCCGCGGATGGCCGCTTCGAGCAGTACAAAGGTCTCGCCGCGGTCGTAACCCCAGCCGTGCTCGGTATCGATCGAGGAGACCAGCACGCGGTAGTCGCCGTCGGCCTCGGGCAGCGTGACGTCGAGGCTCCCGCCCGGCCCCCACGGCCCCTCGGCCACACAGAGGCCGCTGGCGGCCTCAAACACCTGCCACCCGGCGTTACGCCCGGCGCCGGGCGTGAACTCGACCACCGTAGTCACTCGCCGCCCTCGTACAGCCACGCCGGGTAGCGCTTGGCGAGCGGCCCGGTCTTGCGGCCCACGGCGTAGATGCCGTCGCCGCGCAGCTCCTTCGGCAGCAGATAACGGTCGAGCAGATGGTAGATCCACTGGTCTTCCGGCCGCGGAATGTCGCGGAACTCCCCGGTTTCGAGCAACTCCACCGAAAAGCCGCTATCGAGCAGTAAGTGGTAGATCTCCTTGGCCGTATACTCGCGGGCATGCCGCGCCTCGACTTCGGCGCCCGGCTGCACCGGCTTGATGTAGGCGGGGAAGAAGCCGGGGTGGTACCCGTCGAGAATCGCCCGCAGCGCGCGCAGGCTGGCGATGTTGGGCGTGGTCAGTACGAAGTGGCCGCCCGGCCGGAGAATCCGGTTCACCTCGGCCATCATGTGCATCGGGTCCGTGGGCAGGTGCTCGATCAGCTCGCAGCACAGGACGGTGGAGAAGTGCTCGTCGGGGTAGGGAAACGGGTCCTTTTCGGCGTCGAACAGGTCCACGTCGCAGGAGAAGACTTCGCCGGTGGAGGAGGTCACCGTCCGGTGGTCCACCTGCCCGGCCGGGCCGTAGTAGCAGCCGCGGACCTCGCCGTACCCAAGCTGGCTGCGCAGCGCGGGGGTGATCTGGAGGTAAGCCCCCATTTCGAGGATCCGGTCCTCCGCCGTGCCCGGCGGCGTGATGGCCAGCGTCTTCTGAAACCGCGACAGATGGATCTCGCCGTACTGCCGGGCCTCTTCGGTTTCGGCCATCCAGGATTGAATGTACCCCGGCTCAACGGTTACCGCCGCCGGCGGCGGCGCGGGCGCGGGCGTCTCTTCTTTCGGTTCGGCTGCGGCTGCCGCGGCGGGCGGCGCCCACGGCGTTCCCGCGGCCACCGCCTCCATGAACCCGGCGTACTGCCGCGCGCACAGGTCCCAGTTGCACTCCGTCTCCACCCACGCCCGTGCCCGCGCCCCCATCTCCCGCGCCCACTCCGGCCGGTTCACCAGCAGGTTCAGATACTCGTAGATCGTATCTTCTTCGGTCGCATCGACGGGTACTTTCAGGCAGATCGAATCCGGAAACTCGGCAAAGCTGCCGATGTTACTCACGACGACAGCCCGGCCCATGCCCAGGCTGCGCAGCAGCGTGCCGGAGCTTTCGCCCACGGTGGGGAAGCGCAGGTTCAGAATCACGTCGCAGGCGGCGATGTAGCCGTTGAAGTCGGCAATCGGCGTGTAGCCCAGCATCCGCACCTGCTCGTCGAGGCCCAGGCTCCGGATCAGCGCGGCCAGCGGAAACTCCGGATGCGGCTCGCCCACCAGCACGAGCCGGGCGTCGGGCCGCACCCGCACCAGCCGCCGGAAGGCCCGCAGCGATTCAGCGATCCGCTTGTACGGCTTCAAAAAGCCGAAGATGCCGATCAGCGGCGTCGTCTCCTCAAGCCCCAGCCGCGTCCGGAAGCCCATGCGGTCACCCATCTCAGGCAGCCAGGCGCCGTGCGGAATCTTCGCGAGCGGCCCCGTGTAGCCCGCGGCGCGGACGTCGCTCGCCACCGCCCCGCTATGCACAATCACGCCGCGGCTCGCGCCCAGAAGGCGCTTGAGCATCGGGACGCCCTCGTAGTCCGGGCCCACTTCGAGGCGCCGCACCCGCTCGGCGAAGGCCCGGGCCGCCGGCCCGCCATCGTACTCGCACTCCCGCACGTAGCCGTCCCAATCCTGCCGGCAGATCGTCAGATCCGTGATCAGATGATGCAGATTCGATTCGTGCAGCACCACCACGCCGGGCCGCCGCAGCGCCTCTTCATAGACATAGGCGTGGAAGCCGTTGTTGCCGATCTGATAGAGACCCAGGGCGTCCGCCTCCTTGGGGGCCTCGCCCGGCTGGTCGAAAACCGTCAGGTCGACATACCGGCGGAGCGTTTCGACGAGAGCGGCCGAATAGTCGGCGATCCCGCTCTTGGCCGGCGGCATCGGAGAGTAGAAACAGACTTTCAACGAACCCATTCCAAAGCAAAGCTTCCCATGACAAAGGGTACCTTCACCAGCGCCAGGGTCCGCGCCGCATCGGTGGCGAAGTACACGTCGAACTCCCAGCGCGATCGCGGTCCCACCACCGTTGCCCGGAAGTGCTCCGTGTCCGTGGGCACCTCGGCCACCGTCACCCGCTCGGCGCCCACGCGCACGAGGCGGATGTCGTAGGCCGCGCCGAAGTAGATGCGTTCCGGCCCCGGCAGGCGGCCGGCGGCCAACTCGCGCCGGGCGTGGAACAGATAGGCCAGCGCATCGTGCGCGCAGGGCGGGACGGCGAACTCCGTGCCGCCCCCGCCGGACCCGGTCGTCCGCCGCGCCGTCACGCCGGTGAACACGGTGGTCTCGCGCCGCTTTTTCGCGCCGTGGACGGAGTCGAGCGAAAACTCGGCCGAACAGAGCCCTTCGCTGGCGGTGCTGCGGAAGGTATCGACGACCTGAAAGCCGGGAATCGCCGCTTCGAGCGTCAGGGCGAGTTGCCAGCGCCCGCTCTCTTTTTTCGCGGTCAGCTGGCCCTCGCCCAGGCTCAGGCCGCTCGGCCAGCTGATCTGGTAGCGCGTCGACTCCTCGGCGCCCCACGCGGTCGCCGCGGCGAGCAGAAGCAGGCACTTACGCATGCTGGCTAACCGGCGCGCGGCGCTTGGCCTGCTCCACCACGCCGTGGTATAGATCCAGCGTCTGCCGGGCCGTCTGGCGCCACGAATAGCGGGCGGCGTTCTCCCGGCCGCGGCGGCCCATCTCGGCCCGGTAGTCCGGGTCGAGCAGCAGGTCCCGCATGGCCACTACCATCTCGCGCGTCGAGTAGGGGTTGAATTGATGCGCCGCCTCGCCGGCCACCTCCCGCATGGCCGAACGGTTCGAACAGGCAACCGGTACGCCGCAGGCCATGGCTTCGAGCAGGGGAATGCCGAAGCCTTCGTAGAAGGAGGGGAACACGAACAGGTCGCCGGCGTTGTACAACTGCAGCAGTTCGTCGTCGTTGACGTAGCCGGTAAAGTGAATGCGGTTGCTGAACGGCGACGCCTCAGCAATCTGATGCACGCGCGGAGCGAACCAGGTATCTTTGCCGACGAAGACCAGCTTGTGCGTCAACTGCGGGTAGTTGGCCACCAGCTCCTCGAAGGCCCGAATCAGGCCGATCGGGTTCTTCCTCGGCTGCAGGTCGCCGACACAGAGGATGAACGGCGCGCGGAGGGAGAACCGGCCATCGACAAACGCCTGCGCCTGGGCCCGGGGCTGCGGGCGGAAGATCTCCGAACAGGCCGCCGGGACGACGGCGATCTTATCCGGATTCATCCCGTAAGCCCGAGCGATGCCGGCGCGCGAGAACTCGCTGAGGGTTACCACCTTAGCCGCCCGCCGCACCGTTCGTTCCACCGTCCAGCGCAGTTGGATCCGGCGCGCCCGCGGAAAAAACTCCGGGTGCTCGAGATAGCTGACATCGTGCACGCTGACCACCACCGGCGCCGAGCAGAGCAGCGGCGCGGTGTACTGCACGTGCAACACGTCCGGTTGGTCCCGCCTGACGCCGCGGGATAGGTCGAAGCCTAACCGGCGGAAAGGGTTGTTGCTGACCCAGCGTTTCTCAAAGCGCCGCGGGACTAATTCGTCCGCTCCGGGCACGGAGACGTAGGCGAAAAACTGGTTATCGCGGTCGAGGCCGTCGTATTGTTCGAGAAGATTGCGGACGTAAACCTCATTCCCCGTCAGGTGCCGTCCGATGGCGTGGGCATCAATGCCGAAGCGCATGCTGGTTTCACCAGTATAGAGTAATTGGTCCCCTACCGCCCTTCGCCGCCGTCGAGCAGGCGGGCTTCGTCCAGCCGCCGCCAGGCCGCGGCGCGGTGGAAGGTCTGCTCGTAGAGGTGCCGCCCGGCGGCCCGCAGGCGGGCGGCCAGAGCTTCTTCGGTGAGCACCCGGCGGACGGCGGCCAGGAAATCCGCCGGCGAGTCAGCCAGCAGATAGTGTTCGCCCTCCCGCCCGGGCAGCCCTTCGGCGCCGATGCGCGTGGAGACCACCGGCGTTCCCGCCGCCCACGCTTCGAGGATCTTCACCCGCGTCCCGCTGCCGGCGAGCAGGGGGACCACGGCCACCGCGCCCCGGGCGATTTCCGCGAAAGCATCGTCGACGGCGCCGGTCCGCTCGACCCCGTCGAGTCCCGCCAGGCTCCCTTGCACCGCCTGCGGATTCATCCCGACGAGGCGCCAGCGCAGGCCCGGTTCCGCCCGCTGCAGAGCCGGCCAGACGGACCGGGCGAACCAGGCAACGGCCTGTTGGTTCGGGTGGTACTCCAGGTTACCCGAAAAGATGATCGTTCGCTCCCGCGCCCCGGCCGGCAGTTCGCGCCACGGGATGGTGTTCGGGAACACCGTGAGCGGCAGCCCCGGCGCCAGACCCGCCACCCGCGCCGCATCCTGTTCCGACGTCACCAGGGCGGCCGAATAGCGGGGCAGGTAGCGGCGTTCGAGCTGCTCGGAGAGCCGGGCAAAACGCTGATGCAGCAGCCGCCCCGGCCACGGCTCGGCCCGGCTCAGGCTCGCGAAGAACGCGCTTTCGACGTTATGCAGGTCGCAGACCACCCGGTCGCCGTAGCCGCGGAGCAGGTCGACGTAGGGGCCGAGCCAGAAGTGTTCTACGAAGATCACGTCGTACCGCTCGCCGGCGAGCGCCGTGGCAATTTGCGATTCGAACCCAGCCAGCCGGTCGATGAGCGGTGGGACCCCGCGGAGGAACCGCCCCGCGTTCCGCAGTACCCGGGCCGCGAGCGACCGCCCGTTGGCCGGCAGCGCGACATGCCAGCAGCGCGCGACGGCGCCGGGCGGCGGCGTGCAGGGGGCGAAGGTAAGCAGGTCGACGGCGGCCCCCCGCGCGGCGGCGTACTCCAGCAGTGAGGCGATGCGCTGGGCGCCGCCGCCGAGGACGGGGAATGGTGATTCCGGGGTGAGGAAGAGGACGCGGCGGGGCAAGCTCCTACTCTTCCCTTTGGCCGGCCGTGGTTTCGAGGATCTGCGCAATGTGCCGCCGGCCGTGCGCGGCCAGAAAGAGCAGCCACTGGTAGCCGTCGAGCAGGCCGAGGAACGGGTGCGCGCAGCGGCCTTCGCGCAGGGGCAGCGGGGTTTGCGCAATCCAGGCGTAGAGGGCTTGGCGCTGCGCGGCGTCGGCGGCCCGGAAGTCGGCCTCGGCCGGCCAGCGGCCGGTGGGCCGGAGCCGCTCCGGCGCCTCGACGGCCCGGCCGCGCCGGGCGACGCGCCGGAACAGTTGTTCGTCGGTCAGAGCGGCCGGGGTGGGGTCGTCCTGGCGCAGCGCCGGGCTTTGGAGCAGTTGCAGGACCATGGCGTCGGTTTTGTGGAGATGTTCGGCGATGGCGGCGACGGACCATGCTCCCGGTGTCCCCGATTGGTCCCACGCTTGGCACGCTTCGCGCAGGGCGGCTTCCTGCTCGCGCAGTTCCCGCAGCAGCGTGTTCCGTTCGAGTTCGGTGAGCGCCATCTCTCCAGCCTACCCCCGCCGCACCGCTTCCTGATAAACGGCGTGCGTTTCGCGGGCCGTGCGCTCCCAGCTAAACTCCGCCGCCCGCCGCAGCCCCGCCGCGCGCCACTCCGCCAGCCTCTCCGGCTCCGTCACGCACGCCGCCATCGCCTCGACCCACGCGCGCGCATCAGCCGCCTCCCCCTGCCACGCCGCGCCGCCGGCCACCTCGGTCACCGCCGGGTCGCGTGAGGTCAGCACCGGCGCGCCCGATTGCATCGCTTCGAGCACCGGCAGACCGAACCCTTCATACAAAGTCGGATAGACCACGGCGAGAGCGTTGGCGTAGAGCGCCGGGAGATCGGCCTCGGCCACCGGGCCGCGCAGTTCGAGCCCCTCTTCCTCCGCAAACACCGGCCCGTCCTCCCGCCGCCGCCCCGCCAGCACCAGCGGCACCCGGTGCCGGCGCCAGACCTCCCGCCACGCCTCGACCAGAAACGGCAGATTCTTCCGCGGCTCCAGTGTCCCGACATAGAGAAAATAGGGCGCCACAGATGGATCCCTCGGCTGGGGCCGGAAGCGGGCATCGGCCGCCAGCGGCACGGCCACCACCCGCTCGGGCCGCAGCGCGAACCGCTCGATGGCCTCCCGCCGCACCGCTTCGCTGAGCGTCAGCACCAGCGACGCCCGGCCCAGCCGCAGCAGCCAGGGCGTCCGGCGCCGGACCCGGTCCGCTCCGCAGTGCCAGCCCGCCTCCCGCCACGGCGAAAGGTCGTGCAGCGAGAGCACGCTCGGGCAGGCGCGGAGATAGGGCACCGAGAAGTCGGTGCCGTGGAAGAGATCCAGGCGCTGGCGGCGCAGGGTGAGCGGTAGCCCGAGCAGCCACCATTTCGACGCGAACCGGCCCGGCGGCGGGGTGGTCCAGAAGGCGGGCCAGCCGGGCCGCCGGGGCACGGGCTGATCGCTCAGGAACTGATAGGAGTCCTCCGGGAACGCCGCTTCGAGGGCCCGCCGGAGCTCGACCAGATAGCGGGTGACGCCGCCGGTGGGGACGGTGAGCGGTGTCGCGTCGAGGCCCACCCGCATGGGTTAGGGCAGGTCCTCAAGCACGGTTTCGAGCAGCCGCGGCACGTACTCGCGCAGCTTTTGCGGGGCGCCCTTCTTCTGCCGGGGCAGGGCCTGGAGTTGGGGTTTGACGGGCGCGGCTTTGGCGTCGAGATTGTCGAGGGCGTTGAGCGCCTGCAGGGCGACGAAGACGCCGTGTTTTTCCATGTCGGCCAGTTCGACCAGCACGGCGAGCGCGGGCGCGAGATCCGCCGGGTCGCCGTAGCGGCCCAGGGTTTCGGCGGCGACGATGCGGACGGCCGGGGCGGCGTCCTGGAGCAGCGGCCGGAGCGGCGCGGGCCGGCGGCCGATGAGATGGCGGACGGCGGCCCAGTAGCGGACGGCGCTATCGGGATCGGCGAGGCCGGCGGCGAGCTTGGCGGGATTGGATTCGGCCGCCATGGCGTGGATGCGGGGTAGGCTCGTGAGCTGTCGCGCGGCATCGTAGGGCGCGCCGGCGCCGGCGCGTTCGTGGATCTCGTTTTCGGGCAGAAAGCCGATGTCGCGGATGCGCGCGGCGAGGTCCTGCTGCGCGGCGCGCATCTTCCGGAGGATCGGGGCCATGCGGGCTTCGCCGGCGAGGTTGTTCACCTCGTCGCGGTCCGCCTGCAGGTCGTAGAGCTCTTCGGCGGGCTTGCTCTTCCAGAACTGCTGCTGGGCGGCGTTGAGCTTGCCTTCGCGGAAGAGCTTCTGCCAGACCCGCGTCGTGGGCGTTTCGAACATGTAGGCGATGTGCTGGGCGTAGATGCGGTGCGGCATGTACTGGCGCAGGTAGACGTAGCGGCCGTCGGTGACCGAGCGGACGAGGTCGTAGCGCTCATCCATGCGGCCGCGGAAGCCGTAGACGTAGGGCTGGCGCGGTTCGGCGGCCTTGCCGAGGAAGGCGAAGCCCTGGTGGTAGGCGGGCTTGGGCAGGCCGGCGAGCGAGAGCACCGTCGGGGCGAGGTCGACGAAGCTGACCGGGCGGTCCGTAGCCGCGCCGGGCTTATATTCGGCGGTGGCCAGCGCCCGCCACTTCTCCGGGAAACGGACGATGAGCGGGACGCGCAGGCCGGAGTTATAGGGCCAGCGCTTGCTGCGGGGCATGCCGCTGCCGTGGTCGGAGTAGAAGAAGACGATGGTGTCGCCGGCGAGCCCGTCGGCCTGCAGTTGGTCCAGGACTTTGCCGGCGAGGCCGTCCATGGTGTTGACGTTGTCGTAGTGCTGGGCCCAGTCGTGGCGGACCTCGGGGGTGTCGGGGTGGTAGGCGGGGATGCGGACCTCGGCCGGGTCCTGGCGGAGTTGATGGGGGCGGGTGCGGATCTGGCTTTCGTGGGTGATGGTGAAGTTGAAGACGGCGAAGAAGGGCTGGCCGGGTTGGCGTTTGCGCCAGTGGGCCTTGTTGCTCGATTCGTCCCAGACGACGCCGGTGTGGTCGATGTTGTAATCCTCTTTCGAGTTGTTGGAGGTGTAGTAGCCGGCCTCGCGCAGCAGTTGGGGGAACATCTTCTGGCCGGCGCCCATGCGGGTCTGCGAGCGCATGTGTTCGGCGCCGAGCGAGGGCGGGTACAGGCCGGAGATGATGGTGGTGCGGGCCGGGGCGCAGACGGGGGCATTGGACCAGCAGCAGGTGTAGCGGAGGCTTTCGGCGGCGAGGGCGTCGAGCCGGGGGGTGTGGGCGACGCGGTCGCCGAAGCAGCCGAGCGAGGGGCTCATGTCCTCGCAGGTGATCCAGAGAATATTAGGCCGGGCGGCGGGTTGGGCGGCCGCGGCGGCGGCGGCGACCGAAGAGAGAAAGAGCCTGCGCTGCATGAATTTCGGTTGTATCACACGAGGACAGCCCGGGAGGGGAAACGCCTCCGGGGGATCGTCGCACTACTGGATTATAATCATCGAGTAGTTCCGCGCCTCAAGGAGTGCATTGTGAGTATCAACCCTGCCCAGCGTGACGCCTTCCTCACCGAACTCCGCCGTTTGGATGCGCAGATTGGGGCGGCGCGGGCACTCGACGAGCTGAAGCCGATTTTCTACCGCCTGGAGGAGATCAGCCGGGCCTGCCCCGGCGATGCGGCCATTCAGTCGGCGATCAGTGACGTCCGCGGCCGGATTGTGGCGTTCGGGCAGCGGCTGGTGGAGATGCAGAGCACGGCGGAGCGGGAGGCCGCGGCGAAGCTGCCCGGCGGGGGCCTGGCGCCTCCGGTGCAGATGCCGACGCAGGTCTTTTCGAGCGGTTCGATGACGGCGCAGCCGCCCGCCTACCCGGCGCCCGCGCCTCCACCCGGCCCGGCGGCTCCGGCTCCGCATGCCTTCAACTGGAAACGGGCCGTGGCGGTGGGCGGGGTGGTGGGGCTGCTGATCGCGGCCGCGGGTATCTTCACCATCCGCAACGCGCAGAAGAAGGCGGCCGACCAGCGGCAGGCGCCGGATGGATCGGCCAGCATCGCGATCCGGACCGCGCCCGAGGGCGCGTCGATCCGGGTGAACGGCGAGTTGAAGTGTACGTCGAACTGCAGCATCGTGTTGCCGGCGGGCGCCTACGAGGTGCAGGCGGTGTTGCCGGGCTACGAAACGGCCACCAGTCCGCTGCGCGTCGAGAGCGGAGCGCCGGGCGAAGTGGCGCTGACGCTGCAGCCGATGCCGCTTTCGGTGCGCTTGTTTACCGACCTGCAGGCGGGCAAGGTGATGCTGGACGGCAATCCGCTCGGCGACCTGCAGGATGGACAGTTGGTGCTGGACCGGGTGGCGCCGGGGAAGCATGAGGTGAAGGTGGCCAATCAGGGAACCGAGGCGGCCTTTGCGTTCGAGGCCCGGCTGGGGGAGGCCCCGGTGATCACCGGCCCGGTGGTGGCCCGCAATGTTCTGGCGATTGTGGTGGCCAACGCGGGTAATGCGGCCCGGGTGCACGCCTCGGCCAATGTGAAGGTGCAGGTGGATGGCAAGGCGGCGGGTGACGCGGGGCCGAACGGACTGAGTCTGGAGGCGCTGGCGGCCGGCGACCGGGAGTTGACCATTAACGATGGTTCGGTGGAGCGGAAGCTGCTGGTTTCGGCCGGTCCGCAGCCGACGCTGACGGCGTATTTGAAGCTGGATGTGAACCTGGGCAGCCTGTACGTGGCGGCGGGCGATTTGGATGATGTGACGGTGTTCCTCAACAACACGGAGCTCAAGCGGAAGACCAAGGGCGGGCAGTTGCGGCTGCTGGGTCTGCCGGTGCGGCAGTACACCGTGCGGGTGGCCAAGGAGGGTTACACGGTGGAAGCGGCCAAGCCCGTGACGTTGGCCAAGGGGCAGGAGACCCGGGTGGAGTTTACGCTGAAAGCGATTCCGAAGCTCGCGACTCTGCGCATTGCCGGCGCGCCGCCCGGTGCGACGGTGCTGCTCGACGGGCAGAGTCTGGGGGTGATCGGAGCCGACGGGGGGTACGCCTCGACGACGATTCCGCCGGGCGAGCATACCGTGGAGTTCCGCAAGGATTCCTTTGTGCCGAAGCGGCATCCGCGCCAGTTCCGGGCCGGCGAGACGGTGGAGCTGGCCGGGGCGGATGTGACGCTGGTGGCGGCGACCTCGACGATCCGCGTGAATGTGAAGCCGGCCGGCGCGCAGGTTTTCTATCGCAAGAGCGAGGAGACCCAACTGCGTCCGGCGAGCGGCAACCCGATCAACCTGGGCGCCGGGAGTTGGGTGGTGGTGGCCCGGGCGGCGAACTTCGTCGAGGGTACGGCCACGGTGCAGTTGGCGGCGGGCGAGAACAAGACCGTCGAAATCGCGCTGAAGGAGATTCCCAAGCCGGTCGTCGCCAAGAAACTGGGTACGATGGTCGACTGGGAGCAGCCCGGGGAGTGGACGCCGCAGGAGGGCTGGACGGTGCACAAAGGCGGTAACTTCGTTCTGTACGGCGTAACCCCGGCCAACGGGACGTTCACCTTTAACATCGGGCTGCTCAAGGGCCGGCGGCTGCAGTGGTTTGTGAACTACACGGACGCCCGGAACCATGTGCTCTATCAGTTAGACCGGAAGAACTTCTTCCGTCGGGATGTGGTGAACGGCAAGTCGAGCGAGTATAAGATCGCGCACGACCTCGAAAAGCAGGAGAGCTACACGATGCAGATCGACATTGCTCCCGGCGGGGTCAAGCACTCCGTGCACAACGGCGCCAAGTGGGTGGATCTCGATGCGTTCTCCGTGCCCGGCCGCAATCTGGCCGCCGGTAAGTTCGGGCTGTATATTCCGGGCAACGATGTATTTGGTTTGAGTAACTTCCGATTTAATCCGAGGTAATAAGCATGCCAATCGGCGTAAATACTTTTCTGTGGACGGCCAACTTTACGGCGTCCCATCTGCCGTTGATCGCCCGGGCCGGAGAATTAGGCCTCGACGGGATCGAGATGGGCGTTTTTGACTTTGCCGGATTTCCGGCCGAGGCCGTCCGGCAGGAGTTGGCGGCGCGGGGGATGACGGGGTTGATTTGCACGGCGCTGACCGGAAATCAGAGCCTGGGGACGGAGGATGCGGCGGTGCGGTCGGCGACGCTCGAGTTTCTCCGCACGGCGATCCGCGGCGCGGCGGAGGCGGGCATCTCGATGGTGGCGGGGCCGTTCTGTTCGGCGGTGGGCCTGCTGCCGGGCCGGCGGCGGACCGCGGCGGAGTGGCAGCGGGCGGTGGAGGGGTTGCAGGAGTTGGCGCCGGTTTGCCGGGAGCACGGGGTGCGCCTCGCCGTCGAGCCGCTGAACCGGTTTGAGACCTACTTTCTGAATACGGCGGCCGATGCCAAGGCTTTGATTGATGCCGTGGGCGAGGCGGAGATCGGGGTGCTCTACGACACGTTTCACGCCAACATTGAGGAAAAGAATCAGGCCGAGGCGATCCGGCTGCTGGGGTCGCGGATCTTCCATGTGCACACGTGCGAGAACGACCGGGGGACGCCCGGGACGGGTCCGATCGACTGGATTGGGGTGGTGGGCGCGTTGCGGGAGATCGACTACCGCGGCTGGTGCGTGATCGAGACGTTCGGGCCGGCGATTAAGGAGATTGCGGCGGCGGCGTGCATCTGGCGGGATCTGGCCGATAAGCCCGAGGATATACCCGCCCTTGGGGCGCAGAACCTGCGGTCGCTGGGGCTGCGGTAGACTTCAGCCTTTGGCGAAGTAGAGGGCGGTGGCGCGTTCGAGATCTCCCTTGGTCATGCGGACCGGCCGGTTCTCATACTGGGAGATGGCGGCCAGAATCTTGCAGATATCCATCGGGTAGCAGGCGCGCAGTTCCGAACGGCCCTCGGCCAGGCATAGTTCGCGGAGGTACTCGGCGCTGTCGGCTTCGCACGGGATGCGGCGGGCTGCGACGACGCGGTTGAAGATCTGATCAAAGACCTGGTCGGAGACGCTTTCGACAAAGATTTTGTTGGGGATCCGGCGTAGAAAGGCTTCGTCGGCCAGGTCGCTCGGGTCAAGATTGGTGGAGAAGACGACGAGGAGTTCAAACGGGATCTGGAACTTCACGCCGTGGCGAAGGGTGAGGTAGTCGACGTGCCGGTCAAGCGGCACAATCCAGCGGTTGAGCAGATCGCGGGGCGACATGAGCTGGCGGCCAAAGTCGTCGACGATAAAGAGCCCGTTGTTGGCCTTCATCTGCAGCGGCGCCGTGTAGATGCCGCTGGCTTCGTCCAGACGCAGTTCGAGCATGGAGGGGACCAGTTCGCCGCCCACGATGATACAGGGTCGGCGGCAGGTGACCCAGCGCGGGTCGAGATCGCTGTCCTCGGTGGCGAGGGCCTGGTGGACGACCGGATCGAAAACGCTGATGATTTGGTTGTCAACCTCAATGGCGTGAGGGATCATGATCGCGTCCTGGTAGACGCGCAGCATCCGCTCGGCAATGCTGGTTTTCCCGTTGCCGGAAGGACCGTAGACGAAGATGGAGCTTTGAGCGATCAGGGCGGGTCCTAACTGGTCGAGCAGCCGGTCCGGCACCACCAGATCCCCGAAAGCTTGGCGCAATGTACCGCGGTCGACCTGCACCTTGGCCGATTGGGCGCGGACGGCGGCATGATAGTCGCGCAAGGAGACCGGGCAGGCGCCGGCATACTGACTGGTTTGAAACCTTTCCGTGGCAGTCTGGCGGCCGAGTGCCGACAGCACGAAGTTATAGTCGTTGCCGGTCATACTCTTGACTTCGACCATTTGTTGGCTCCGCATAAAGCGGAAGATGTGATCGACGATGGGCGCCGAGACGCGGATCTTCTGCGCGATGGTTCGCAGATTGCTGCTGCCTTCAAGCAGTAGACGGCGGAGGACCAGATCGAGAAGCAGGTTCTCCCGAATCCCCAAACCGGCGATATCCATGGGCGTTGGGGGGGCGAACCCGATTGACAGCTGAGATTTGGTTGGGGAGGGCGGCTTCGACGTCACTGTTGATCCATTGATCGGCTGCCGCCGCGCAGAACTTTAGTCCACGCCTGGCCATCCCGGCGCGTCATCCTTTGCGAGCAGTGCTGCGCTTTGTCCTGGTTTTCGTGTGCGGGGTCGCGCTGGGTTTGGCCCAGGAGTCGGCCCGGAGCCTTGCCCGGCGGGCGGCTAGAGCGGAAAAGGCGGGCCAATTGGCTGAGGCCATCCTTCTCTACAACCAGGCGGCGGCCCGCCAGCCGGCCGACCGGAGGTACCCGGCAAGAAGCCGGCTGCTGACCCTGCGTGCGCTGCGGCAAAGCGCCTCACCCCCTCTGGTACCGGCGCCGGAGACCGCGCCCGGGCTGGCAATCTCGCCCGCGGAGTTGCGGGAGGCCCGGCAATTTCTGCCGCCGCCGGAGCTCTCGCTCGGTCCGGGACCGTACTCCATCTCCGTGCGGGGCACGCTGCGCGAGGTGCTGGACCGGACAGTCCGGCAACTCGGTTTGACGGTGCAATTCGACGACGAGTTCCCGGAAGGGGGAGAACCCCTGCGCTTTGCCGTAAGCGCAGCGTCCGGCGCCGAGGTGCTTGAAGCGGTGGCCGCGGCGACGGGCGCATTTCTTGTTCCCCTGCAGCCGAGAAGCCTGCTGGCGGCCAAGGACTCCGAACGGAAGCGGCAGGATCTGGAGCCGACAGTAGCCGTCGTGCTGTCCATCCCGGAGCCGTTCAGTGTGCAAGAGACGCAGGAGTTGGCGCGCGCTGTCCAGCAGACGATGGAACTGCAGAAGTTTGCCGTCGACAACGCGCAGCGGCTGGTGCTGCTGCGCGACCGGATTTCGAAGGTCCGCCCGGCGCAGCAGATTTTCGAGCAGATGATGGGGGCGCGGCCCGCCGTTGCGATCGAAGTGGAGGTCTATGAACTGCGGCGCAACCGGTCGCTCAATGCGGGCACCGGGCTGCCGAGTTCGACCGAAATCTTCGCCGTGGCGGAGTCCCCGTCCACCGGGGTCGACCGGCGCCTCCCGGCGATTCCGCTCTCCTCGGCCCGAACGGTCCAACCCCGCCTCGCCATCACCCTGGGCGATGCCGCTCTGGTGGCGAACCTGCTCAAAACGGCCGGCAGCCAGCGGCAGCGCTCCGAGGTCCGGACCCTGCACGGCATGCCGGCGCAGTTTGCCATCGGCGAGCGCTATCCGATCCTGACGGCGGGCTTCTTCGGTGGCGACGTGGGAGGAAACGCCTTCCGGCCCCCTCCCACCTTTCAGTTCGAAAACCTCGGCCTGACCTTGAAGGCGACGCCGCATACGCATGGATTGGGGGAGACAACGGTGGAGCTCGAGGCCGAGTTCAAGCTGCTGGCCGGGGGGCAAATTAACGGAATTCCGGTCCTGACGAACCGGAAGTTCGTCTCTACCGTGCGACTGCGGAACGGCGAATGGGCGCTGATCTCGGGTGTCGGTACCGCGGCGAGGACGTTGACCAAGGCGGGGCCGGCCGGTCTGATCCGCATTCCGCTGCTCGGCAGGCTGTTCAGCCGAAACACGGTGGAGTTCGACGAATCGGAGACGGTCGTTCTGCTCCGGCCCCGCCTGCTGGGCTTGCCGCCGAGCGAGGAGTGGACCCGCGAGATCCGCCTCGGCAGCGAAACCTATCCGCGGATCCCGCTCTAGAGCGGAGCGGGACCCCCGCTGAGCGCTTCGACCACCCCATCCCACAGCGCTACGCGGGACGCCAGGGCCCGGCAGGCTGCCGCATCGGCCTCCTGCCATCGTTTCGCGCTACTGCCGCACAACTCGCTCAGCAGCGCCCGCGCCATGGGCCCGTGGGAGCCGGAGTCGACCTCGATGTGACGATCGAGGTAGTAGAAGAACCGCGGGAAGCCGTCCCGATGCATGGCGCACTCTTCAGTCACGCGGACGAACATTTCGGGCACCAGATCCTCCCGCGTCAGCGTAAAGACGGCCGCCACTTCGTGCATCGCTCCGTGCAGCACGACGGAAAACGTCGTCTCGACGAACTGCACGACCGAGGGCGGCGCCCCGCAGGCGTGCAGAGCCGGCAGTACCGCCTCCCCTTTGCGCAGACGGGCCAGGAAGTTATCGATCCACTCTGCCGGGGCGCCAATCTCGGCCATCGCCCCGCGATACAGCTCGTAATGGCTGCAAAAACCGTCCGGCGTTTCGTCGGACTCCTCGCCGAGCACAATCTCGTTGATCAACCGCGCGGCGGCGGGATAGGGTGACGGCATCCAGGGCAGAGTCACACAGGTCAAATCCCGCTGCAACCGCTTAAGCAGACTCATGAAGTCCCAGACGGCGAAAACATGGTGGGACGTAAACATCCCGAGCGCCGCCGGGGTGCGAACAGCGGCGTAGACGGGGTGGTTGTCGATTCGCTGCCGCAGACCGGCAAGGGCCGGAGAACTCCCGGCAGATACGGCAGACACTGTATTCATGAACCTACCAAACAGATGACGAAACTCAGCCCCGGGATTCCATATACTAGCCATCATGAGCACCCGCCGCACCTTCGTTTGCACGCTCGGCGCCGCCGCCGCCTTTGCCCAACGCCGTCCGAACGGCCCGATGCGCTTCACTGCCGATTGGAATTCGCTGCGCCGGCATCAGGTGCCCGCCTGGTTCAACGAAGCCAAACTGGGCATCTTCGTCCATTGGGGGCTCTACTCGGTACCGGCGTGGGCCCCGCCCACCGGCGAACTCGGCAAGGTCGATTTTTCCACCTGGTTTGCCAACAACCCCTACGCCGAATGGTACCTGAACTCGATCCGCCTCAAGAACTCCCAGACCTGGCGCCATCACGCCAAGACCTACGGCGAGGACTACGACTACTACCGTTTCGCCGAAACCTTTAACCGCGAAACCGCCAAGTGGCAGCCCGCCGCCTGGGCTAAACTGTTCGCCGCGGCCGGCGCCCGCTACGTCGTACTCACCACCAAACACCACGATGGCTTCACCCTCTGGCCCAGCCGCGTCGCCCATCCCGAGCGCCCGGGGTTGAACTCGCAGCGGGACCTCGTCGGCGACCTCACGCAGGCCGTCCGCGCGGCCGGCCTGCGCATGGGTCTCTATTATTCGGGGGGCCTCGATTGGAGCATCAACCCGACCCCCGTCACCTCCATGGCGCAGGTGGCCGGCACCGTCATCCATACCGAACCCTACGCCCGCTACGCCGACGCCCACTGGCGCGAACTGATCGAACGCTACCAGCCGTCGGTCCTGTGGAACGACATCGGCTATCCCCGCCAGGGACAGCTCCCCGAGATCTTCGCCGACTACTACAACAAGTTCCCGGAAGGCCTGATCAACAACCGCTTCACTCAGGATCACTTCGACTTCACGACCCCGGAGTACGCCGTCATGGACCGCATCCAGGGCAAGAAGTGGGAGGCCTGCCGCGGCCTCGGCTTCAGCTTCGGCTACAACCAGATTGAGGGGCCGGAGCACGTCATGTCCGCCGCCAAGCTCATCGCCCTGTTCGTCGACATCGTCAGCAACAACGGCAATCTGCTGTTGAACGTCGGCCCCCGGCCGGACGGGTCGATCAGCGACATCCAGCAGGATCGCCTCACCAAACTCGGCGAGTGGATGGCGCGCAACGGCGAAGCGATCTATGGCACTACCCCCGCCGCCAACCCCGCCGGCAAGACCGCCGACGGCGGCAAGGTCAATTACACCCGCCGCGGCGAAACCCTCTATGCCTTCCTCCATGACCGGACCACCGGCCCGGTCACCATCGAGAACCTCTTCCTGGACGCCGCCGGTAAGGTCAGCGTTCTGGGCGGTGGCCCGGTGAAGGCCACACAAAAGGGTTCGGCCCTGCAGGTGGAGCTACCCGCCGCCCCGGCGCCTTACACGCTCGCGCTGAAGATCGAAAACGGCTGGCAGTTGGCCCGCTAGCTCTCTTCACGCTTTTCTGTTGCGAAGTCAAATACGATACGCTATTCTCATCTTCTCAGATGAGAATGCGATCTCGTAATGAATAGCGACTTCCTCAGCCTCCTGCTCGCCTTCGCACTCCTCGCCGCTTTGCGCGACGCCTGCGTGCTGACCGGGGTCGCGCATACGCGCCCGCGTCTGACGATTCTGGCCGGCTGGCCGGTGCTGGCGCTGCTGGTCGGCGGGGAAGCCGCCGACCGGTTGCCTCCGGCGCAGACGATGAGTCTGCTGCGACCGGTGCCGGTCTGGGCCGGATGTCTCGCTGTTCACGCGTTGCTGGCCGGCTGGCTGATGCGTCAGGCGCCGGACCGGCCCCGCCCGCTGCTCAGCCTGTGGTCCGGCCCCGTGTTTATGGCCTTCGCCGTTGGCTTTCCCGCCGTTCTGCTCCAGCACGCTCCTCTTCCAAACGGCCTGTTGGCGGGCGTTGCCGCCGTGGTTGTGTACGGCCTGCTGGTTGGCGTCTTTGCGGTGCTGTTCCGGCTGCGCCGCCTTTCGGCTGGGCGGATGCAGGACCTGCTCGCCGGGTCTCATTTGTCCGCCCTGCTTCTGGTCCCTTTTGCCGGGACCACCGGTCTTACCATGAACTCCCTCCACGATCTTCTCTACGTTCTCTCGAATGCTTTTCTGCTGCCGACGCTCCTGGGCACCCTGGTTGCTTTCGCCTACGGCGTCTGGGTTGTTGGACGGTTTCTGGCCGACCGGGCTGAGCATCGCCACAACGCCGCGGCGATCGCCCGCCTGATGCAGGGGGAGCCGGAACAGACGCGTTTCCTCGAACTGCCGCTGCGCGGCGACTGGCGCCGGTTGCAACGGGCCGTCGGCCAGCATGCGGACTTTCCAGCGATGATCGACAAGACCGTGGCGGACCTCGAACACCTGATGCAGGGGCGCGTCGAGCGGTTGGGGATCATGGCCAAAGTGGGGCCGATGCTCGGCCTGGTCGGCACCTTAATCCCGCTGCAGCCGGCGCTGGCCGGTCTGGCCAAGGGCGACATGCAGGCGATGGCGTCCAATCTGCAGATCGGCTTCACCACTACGGTGCTGGGTCTGCTGGTCGGCGGCGCCTGCTACGCCGTCAGCGTGGTGATGCGCGGTTGGTATCAACAGGACCTCGCTGACATGAGTTTTCTGTTGGCGTTGTGGCTGCCGGAGGAGAACGGCGCGCCCGGTACCCGGGACTCCGGGGAGTCGTCCCGGCTTACTCCAGTGAGGCTCGAATCGAAATGAAAAAGAAACTGGCGATTGCCCTTGCCACCCTGGCCCTCTGCGCGGGCGGCTACTTTGCCTTCCGGGCGTTGACGCGTCCGAAAATTCTCTTTCTCGGCTTCGCCGATCAGCTCGTCATCCTGGCTGAAAAGGCAGCCGAAAAGAGCGGGATCAAAGTAGAGACCTGGTCCCGGGAGACGGTCGATGCCGCCACCAAACCCTTTGATCTGCAGCCCTTCAAGGTGGTTCTGGTCAGCGGCTTACGCGCCGAGCCGTACTCGAAAGAGGCGCAGCAGGCCTTTGCGAACGCTGTCAGCGCCGGTGTGAAGGTGATCGTCCTGCCGCCCCGGCAGGCCGAAATGATGCGTCTGGGCAATGCGGACTTTGCGGGTAAGGACAAGTTTGTCAGCGGCTACTTTTCCAACGGCGGCGTGGAGAATTGGGCCCGGCTGCTCCGCTTTTTGACGGCGACCTACGCCGGCGGCAACGCCCCGGTTGAACCGCCCGCCGCGCTCCCGGAAAGCGGCTTCTATCATCCTGGAACCGCCGATGTCATGACGACCACGGCGGCCTACAAAGCCTGGTACGCCAAGACCGGTCGCGAGAAGCCCGGCCAACCCTGGGTCGCGCTCGACTTCTCGCAGGGCTGGAAAACCGGTATCACCCAGGGTACCGACGGCCTCATCAACGCCTTTGAAAAACGCAATTTCAACGTGGCGGCGCTCTTCGGCGCCACGCAGCTCGGCCAACTGCTCGAAGAGGTCAAGCCGGATCTGATCGTCAACCGCTCGCACGGGCGCTTCTTTCAGGGCGAACGGGGAGTCGAACTGATGAATGCCCGCATCGACGCCCCCATGGTGCGCGGCCTTACGTTGATGTTTGAGCAGAAGACCATCGACGAATATCAAAAAGACAAGGGCGGCATTCGCGGCCCGGGGCTTTCGATTGGCACCGTGGTGAGTGAACTCGACGGGACCGTGGAGCCGGTGCTGATTGAAGGCATGGTGAAGGACACCGCCGGGCGCCGCGTGGAGGCGCCAATTGCCGAACGGGTGGAGCGCCTCGTGGACCGCGCCGAGCGGTGGGTGCGGCTGCGGCGCGTGGCGAACGCGGAAAAGAAGATCGCCGTCGTCTACTTCAACGGCATCGGCAAAGCGGATTTTACAGCGCAAGGGATGAATGTTCCGCGCAGCCTGGTGGGTTTTCTCAATCGGATGAAGGCGGCCGGTTACCGCGTCGAGAACAACCCGCAGGACGCCGAACAGTTGCTCCGCTTGATGCAAGCCCGCGGCCGGAACGTGAGCGAGACCGAAACGGGCGAGATGGAAAAGCTGGTGGCGGAACCGGGTGTCACTCTGCTGCCGGTAGAGGGTTACAACGCCTGGTTTGCCAAGCTCCCGGCGGCCATGCAGACGGCGGTGACCGAAGCCTACGGCCCCCCGCCCGGCGCCTTCATGACGGTGCGCCGCGACGGGAAAAGCTTCTTCGTGCTGCCTACGCTCTCCTTCGGTAACGTCGTTCTGCTGCCCCAGCCGGCCCGCGGCGCGGTGATGGACTCCAAGCTGGCACACTCCGATAAGGTCCCACCGCCGCATCAATACCTCGCGCTGTACTGGTGGCTGCAGGAGGGCCTGCGGGCCGATGCGCTGGTGCACTACGGCACGCACGGCACCTATGAGTTCCTACCCGGCCGGCCGGTGGGCCAGATGGAGGACGACTGGTCGGACCGCGTCGTCGCCGCGCTGCCGAATGTCTACGTCTACACGATGGACAACGTGGGCGAGGCCCTCATCGCCAAGCGCCGCGGCTCGGCCGTGCTGGTCAGCCATCAGACGCCGCCCATCCAGGCCGCGCAGTTGTCCGCCTCCGACCAGGAGATCGCCACCCTCTACCGCGAAACGCAGCGCTTCACCGCGCAGGACCCGGGCCTGTTGAAGGAGCAGATGCGCGCGCGGATTGCCGAAGTGGCCGTGCGCCGGAAGCTCGATCAGGACCTGCGCTACGACTGGCGCCGCGCCAAACCCACCGACGAGCAGGTGGCCGCCCTCGACGCCTACCTCGACGAACTCGAGGAGTCCCGCATCCCCGTTGGCATGCACACGCACGGCGTGGCGGACGACCCCCGAGAGTTGCGCCAGACGATGGTGGAGATCCTCGGGCCCGCGTTCCTGGCCAAAGCGGGCGGCGACCGCCAGCGCGCGGCCGAACGTGTCGGCTCGCTGATGGCCGCCACCCCGGTTGTTCCCGTGCGGCTGGCCGGTTTCGAACGCCCGTTCGCCCCCACTCCCGGCACCGGCAAGCGCGAGTTCGCCCCCGAAACGCAGCCCGCCAAGCCGGCTCCGATCGCCAGCGGCCACCCGGCGTGGATCCCCAAAATTGGTGCCCCGCCCCCCGACGTGCAGGCCCGCATGCAGCGCGCCAACAGCCCCGTGGCCATGGCCTTCGGCGATGGACCAGCGGCTCCGGCGTCCGGCCCCACCCCCGCGCCCGCGCCCACGGACGACGCCTCCCGCGTCGCCATGCTTAAAGCCGCTTTCGCCGAATCCGCCAACGAGGTCAACCAGACCCTCCGGGCGCTCGATGGTCGCTACATCCGCCCCGGCGGCGGTGGCGACCCCGTCCGCACCCCCTCGGCCCTGCCCACCGGACGCAATCTGTACGGAGTGAACCCGGCCGAGATCCCCACGCGCGCCGCCTGGGACGTCGGCGTGGCGCTCGGCAATCAGCTCCTGGAAGCGGAACGCAAACGTCTGGGCCGCTGGCCGAAGAAGGTGGGCTTCAACCTGTGGCCGACGGAACTGGTTCGCCAATATGGATCGGACCTGGCGCAGGCGCTCTTTCTGCTCGGCGTCAAGCCGGTGTGGGATCAGCGCGGTATCGTCATCGATCTTGAAGTCATTCCCATGAGCGAACTCAAGCGGCCGCGCGTCGACGTGATTCTGCAGGCCGCGGGCCAGTTCCGCGACTCCTTCCCCGACCGCATGGAGCTTCTTGATAAGGCTGTCCGTCTGGCCGTACTCGCCAAGGACGGCGACAACTACGTGGCGCAGGGTTCGGAGGCTTTGGAGCAGTCTCTCAAGCAGTCGGGCCTTTCCGCCAAAGAAGCCCGCCAGCTTTCCCACGCTCGCATCTTCTCGAACGGACCCGGCGGCTACGGCACCGGCCTTACCGGCGGCATCTCCAACTCCGGCGCCTACACCAATACCAAAGAGCTGACGGCCGAGTATCTCGACCGGGCGGGCGCCGTCTACACCCAGGGCGCCGAGTGGGGAAAGAAGGTCCCGGAGCTTTATCAATCCGCGCTCAAGGGCACCGATGCGGTCTCGATCTCGCACTCGTCAAACACCGTTTCCGCCCTCACGCTGGACCACTACTTTGAATACTCCGGCGGCATGGTGATGGCCATCCGCGACACCACCGGGCAGAACGCCGCCGCCTATCTGGCCGATACGCGCGACGCCAACAAATCCCGCGTCAAAACCGTCGAAGACGCCCTGGCCGCCGATCTTCGCGCGCTCTACTGGAACCGGAAATGGATCGACGGCATGAAGCAGAACGACTTCTCCGGCGCCGCGGAGATCGCCAAGCTCGCCTCCAATCTCTACGGCTGGCAGGTCACCAAACCCGACGCGGTCAAAGGCTACATGTGGGACGAAATCCACCGGATCTATGTCGAGGACCGCGACAACCTCGGCCTCAAAGAGTGGTTTGACAAGAAGAACCCGTTCGCCTTCCAGAACCTCGCGGCCACCTTGCTTGAAACCGCGCGCCAAGGCTACTGGAAGCCCGATGCGCAGGTGCTCGCCACGCTGGCGCAGGCCTATGCGCAGTCGGTGGCGGCGCACGGCACCTCCGGCGGAGAACGCACCACCGGCAACAACGCCCTCCAGCGTTTCGTGCAGCAACAGTTGAATGCCCCGGGCAACAGCAACGGCCAGCAACTCTCCCGCCGCTACGCCGAGGCTCTCAGCCGCGCCAACACGGGCCAACAGTCCAGCGCCATCGTGGCCGGCCAGCGGCTCGTGCGCGAAATGGCCGCGCCGGCTGTGCCCGCCGCGGTGCGCAACTCTCTTCTCGGTGGCCTGGTGGCTGTCTGCCTCGCCGCCCTTTTCTACTTCGGAACTCGCAGGAAAAACTCATGAAGCTCCTCTTTAGTCTGCTCTACCTCGCCTCGGCCGCTCTCGCGCAAGGGGTCAACGCCTATCTGTCGGGAACCATCCTTGACCCCTCCGATAAACCCGTCTCGGACGCCACCATCCGCGTGACCGCGCTCAACAGCAACCAGACGCTCCTGGGCCGTTCCACCGACGCCGGCCTGTTTCGCATCAACGGACTGGCCTCGGGCAACTACTCGCTGACGATCGAAAAGGAGGGCTTCAAACCCTACCGGCTCGCCTCGCTCGACTTGATCGTCGGCCAGGAGGTGAATCGGACGATTCGCCTGGAGATCGGCACCGTGCAGGAGGCCATGGTCGTCACGGATGCCATCGCCGAAATTGAACGCGTCGCCTCGAACGGCGTCCGGGGTTCCAACTACTCGCCGCGCGAGGTGACCAACATCCCGATGATCGCCAGTGGCCAGGGGCGCAACTATCGCGCCCTGGCTTACCAAACCCCCGGCGTCGGCTTCACCTCCGCCGCCCACGCGCCCTTCACCGTGAACGGCAACCGCCCCATCGGCGCCGTCAACACCATGGTCGATTCGGCCGAGTACAACGATCCCGTATCCGGCAACCTGCTCGGCCGCGGCCTGACCGAACAGCCCGTCTCCATGGAGACCGTCGAAGCGTTTGAGATGCAGACCTCCAACTTTAAAGCCGAGTTCGGCCGCGCCTCGGGCGCCGTCGTCAATCTGGTCACCAAACAGGGCGGCAACGAGTGGCACGGGTCGGCCTACTACCTCCTGCAGAACGAAGCCTTCAACTCCCGCAACCCGCTGCTGACTGCGCGCAATCCGGTACGCGTGAACATGCCCGGCATCACCCTCGGCGGGCCTCTCAAGAAAGACCGCCTCTTCTTCTTCGGCGGTTACGAAGTCAATGTCCGCAACGCCTACCGCTCCTCGTCCACCATCACCACACTCACCGCCGCCGAACGCGCCCGCGCCGTCCCGGCCGTCCAGCCCCTGCTGGCCTTCTATCCCGAACCCAACATCCCCGGCACCAATCTGCAGAGCGCCGCCGTCTCCAGCCCCACTACGACGCTCACCGGCATCGTCCGGCTCGACTACCAGATCAACGCGCAACACCGCCTGTCCGCCCGCCGCAACTGGGTCAACGCCATCGGCCCCACCCGCGACCGCGTCCAGGCCGGCAATGCCGACACCATCAATCACTCCCACTCCTCGGTCGTTAGCCTGGATTCCACCCTCTCGCCCCGCGCCTTCAACCAGTTTCGCGGCACCTATTCGAGCTTCTATTCGAAGGTCACGCCCAACTCGCCTGTGCTCGGCAATCCGGCCATCAACGGCACCATCGGTCTGCTGCTCGTCACCGGCCTGCCCCGCCTCGGCACTTTCATCCCCCCCACCGAGACCCGCACCCACAACTACACCTTCGCCGACGATCTCAGCTACAGCGTCGGCAAGCACATCTTCAAGGCCGGGGTGATCGGACGCGTGATTCAATACAACTCCACCAGCGACCGTAACTTCAATGGCACCCTGATCTTCCCCTCGGTCCCGGCGTTTCTGGCCGGCATGCCGCTCACTTACTCCCGCGCTGTCGGCATCAGCCGCATCGACCAGCGCAACCGTGAACTCGGCTGGTACCTGCAGGACGACTGGCGCCTCACCCGGACCTTCACCTTGAACCTCGGCGTCCGCCACGAATACTACGGCGTACCCACCGAAAAGGCCGGCCGTCTGACGCAGACCTACGCGGCCGACCGCAACAACTTCGCCCCGCGCCTTGGCTTCGCCTGGGATCTGCAGGGCAAGTCCACCACCATCCTCCGCGGCGGCTACGGTCTCTTCTATTCGCCGCTTCAAATGGACTTCATCGCCCAGTCGCGCTTCACCCCACCGCAGGTCACCACCTTCTCCCGTTTCCAGCCCCGCTTCCCCGACCTGCTCGCCGGCGCCGTCATCGGCTCGGATAGCTACCTGGTCGACCGCAGCCTGGTCAATCCCTACGTCCAGAACTGGAACCTCACCGTCGAACGGCAGCTGTTCACGCGCGGCAGCGTGCTGAGCCTGGCCTATGTCGGCAACCGTGGCCTGAAACTCCCCCGCACCCTGTTGCCCAACGGCGGCCAGAACCTCCTGCCGGCTCTACGCCCGAATCCCGCTCAAGGCGTGGTCACTTATCTCACCTCCGGCGTCAGTTCGAACTACCACTCCTTCCAGACCGCACTTAACTTCAAGGTCGGGCGCCGGTTGACCCTCCGTTCCAGCTACTCTTTCTCGAGGGCTATCGACAACGCCTCCGATACCACCCTGCTACCCATCGATGACCGCAACCTGCGCCTCGACCGCGCCGTCTCCGACTTCCACCAACCGCATCTGCTTAACTTCTACTCCGTCTACGATCTGCCGTTCTTCGCGCGCCACCGCTGGCTCGGCGGCTGGCAGGTGACCGGCCTGCTGTTCGCCCGCAGCGGCACCCCGTTCTCCCTGCTGGCCAACGCCAACAACCCCTTCGGCACCCTCAACAACCGCATCAATAACATCCCCGGCACGATCGACCGCACCCCCAACGGCAGCCAGTGGTTCCGTCTCGCCCCTGGTGTCACCTCCGCGCAGATCGTTCCGGCCGCCAACCAAACCGGCACGCTTGGCCGCAATACGGAACGCGCCCCCAGCTTCGCCGACCTGAACCTCTCGCTCCAGAAGAGCATTCAACTCACTGAGCGGTTCAACGCCCAGTTCCGCGCCGAAGCCTTCAACGCCCTGAACCGGGCCAACTACGACGCGCCCATCAACAACCTCGGCAACGTACTGTTCGGCCGCATCCTCACCGCCGGCGAAGCGCGGCAGTTCCAGCTCATGCTCAAGGTGGTCTTTTAACGTGCCCGTCCGCCGGGTCCTGCCGCGCGGAGCGGCCGCCGGTTGGCGGGCCCGCTCCCGCCAGTTTCTCCGCGCGGGCGGCGAGGACAACGACCCGCTGCTCGGACTCATCAACCTCTTCGACGCCAGCATGGTGCTGGTCGTCGCCATGCTGTTGTCCCTCATCGCCAAAGGCAACCTCGCCGATATGGCCGCCCGGCTCTCGCAGCAGGACGTTACCATCGTCACCAATCCCGGCAAACCCGACATGGAGATGGTGATTAAGCGCGGCAACAAAATCGAGAAACTCAAAGCCACCGGTGAAAAAGGCGCCGGAGCAGGCAAACGGCTGGGAACGGCGTTTCGCCTCGAAAACGGCGAAGTCGTCTATGTTCCCGAAGGAAATCAACCATAATGCGAACCATACTCTTCCTGACCACTCTGTTTTTGTTGGCCCCGGCTCCCGGGCGGTCGCACTGGCCCTGGCTCGAGCCGGGCTCGGCCTCCGATGCCGCCCGCGCCTACTTCGGCGTCTACCCCGCCGATCGCATGAGCGGCGCCCAGGTCAACGCCATGAAAAACGCCAGCTTCTGGGCGGTTACCGCCAAGGGCGCCTTTGAAAAACTCACCCCGCAGGCCGAAACCAACGCCCTCGCGTTGGGCGCGCACGACGGCGTTGTGATGAGCTACCCCTTCGGCGTCTACGCCGGCCATGGCCCGGCCTCGCTCATTCTCTTCTCCGCCAAGGCCTTCCGCGGCAAACTGGCCACCAGCAGTCCCGAGGTGTTACCCCTCGATATCGTTCCGGTTGCCCACGCCGTAGTCGAGCGCGGTAAGCCGGCCTCGTTCCGGCTGCTGCGCAACGGCAAGCCGCTCGCCGGCGCCTCGGTGGCCGCCTACACCGCCGCCCAGGGCGAAGCCCACGCCGCGGCCCGCAAGGCTGCTAAAGCAGCCGGCCATGATCATGGCCACGAAGCCAAAGCCCACGGCGCCAACAAGGAGGGCAACGGCGAACTGCCCCCCGATGCTCTCCAGGCCACGACCAACGCCGCCGGCGAGTTCACCTTCACCGTGCCTTCCGCCGGCGCCTACCAACTGCACGTCAGCGTGCGGGAAGCCACGCCCGGAACGCACAACGGCAAGGCCTACGAAACGGTCACCCTGGTCTCTACCCTGCGCTTCGACGTCAAGTAGCGGCGGATACGGGATGGGCGGGCGCTACCGGCCCATCCCGCATTCGGCATGAATCGCCTTCACCGCTTTCTCAATCCCGGACCGGGGGACGACCAGGTTGATGGTCAACTCGCTCGACCCCTGCGCAATCGCAATAATATTCACCTGCTCGCGGCTCACGGCCGTGAACACGCGGCCCGCCAAGCCGGCCTGCCCGCGCATCCCTTCGCCCACCACCGCGATCAGCCCGACGTTGTCATCCACCTCCACCGGGCGCACATAGCCGTGCTCCAGTTCGAGCGCCAGCGTCTCGCGCAGCGCCTGCAGCACCACTTGCAGCTCGTCCTTGCGGATCAGAAAACAGAAGCTCTGCCGGTAGCTTGAACTCGAGAAGGTCAGCACCTCGGCGCCCACCATCGCGAGCGCATCGAGCGCCCGGGCCATGATGCGCGTGCCGGGAATCTCGGCGCTGGCCGGCTCGACGGAGACCATCGCCACGTTGGCCATGGAGGTCACCGCGCGCGCGCCCTGCCCGGGCGTCGACAGCGCCGGGGCGATGTGGGTTCCTTTCGCCGCCACGTTGAAGGAGTTCTTGCTCCAAACCGGGATCTTCTTTTCAACGAGTGGCGCGAGCGTCCGCGGATGCAGCACCTTGGCGCCGTTGTAGGCCAGTTCGGCGGCCTCGGCGTAGGTGACCTCGTTGAGCACCTTGGCGTCCGGCACCAGGCGGGGGTCGGCCGACATGATGCCGTCGACGTCGGTCCAGATCCATAGCTCGGCGGCGTCGAGGGCGTAGGCGAAAATGGAGGCCGAAAAGTCGCTGCCGCCGCGGCCGAGCGTGGTCGGCTTGCCGTCGGCGGTGGCGCCGTTGAAGCCCGTCAGCACCGGCACGGTGCCGGCGGCGAGCAGCGGGGCGAGGTGTTCGGCGGCCTTGGCGCGGGTGAGGTCAAGCAGCGGGGTGGCGTTGCCGTGCACGGCGTCGGTAATGACAACGCGGGCCGAGTTGATCGCCGCCGCCGGCGTGCCCTGGCCGTTGAGATAGGCGGCGATGAGAAGCGCCGACAGGCGTTCGCCCACGGCGATGGCCTCGTCCACCGATCGCGGGGGCCGGTCGCCGAGCAGTTGCATGCCCTTGGCAATGCGTTCGAACTCGGCAAGGATGCTTTCGATTTCGGCTTCGGCGGCGGGCAGCGCGGCGGGGTCGAGCAGTTCGCGGGCCGTCTCCTCATGGCGCGTGCGGAGCGTGCCCACATTCTGCGCAATCGCGTCAGCGTCGTTGTTTTCGGCGTGGCGGAGGGTGTCGAGCAGCAGGTCGGTGACCTTGCTCATCGCCGAGACGACGATGGCCGTGGGGCGGAGCCGCTGTTGGGCGGCGGTGAGGCCGGCGGCGACCCGGATGCGGGCGGCCGAGCCCATGCTGGTGCCGCCGAATTTCATGATCAGGAGGTTGTTCAACTGGTAACTGCCTTTCCGTTGGAGGTGCGCGCCCGGATGAGCCGCAGAATCTCTTCGACGACTGCGTCGGGCGCCAGATGGGAGGTATCGAGATAGGTGGCGTCGGGCGCCTGCAGCAGCGGCGCTTCGGCGCGGGTGCGGTCGCGCTGGTCGCGGTCGGCGATGTCGCGGGCGACGCGGACCGGGTCGCCGCCGGCTTCGGCGACGCGGCGATGGGCGCGGACTTCGGCCGAGGCGTCGAGAAAGATCTTCACCTGTGCGTCGGGGAAGACGTTGGTGGCGATGTCGCGGCCCTCCATGACAACGCTCTGGCGGGCGCCGAAGGCGCGCTGTTTTTCGACAAGCGCCCGGCGGACGCCGGGGACGGCGGCCACCTGCGAGGCGGCGGCGGCGATCTCCGGGGTGCGGATGGCGCGGGAGACGTCTTCCCCGTTAAGGAACACGCCCTCGGTGCGGAGGTCGATGTCAGCCGCGATGGCGAGTTGCGTCAGATTGATCTGGTCGTCATAGGCGGTTCCCTGCCGGCTGGCCCATAGGGCAACGGCCCGGTACATAGCGCCCGTGTCGATATAGAGGAAGCCCATTCGTTCGGCCACCTGGCGGGCGACGGTGCTTTTGCCGGCCCCGGCCGGGCCATCGATGGCCACGACGATTCGTTTTTCCATTCCTGAACTTCTATTTTGACAGAGTGCCGGGCGCTATGGCCGGGGGAGCGTGGCGGCGAGGTAGTCGACGAGCGCCTGCACCTCGTCGTCTTTGACCGGCGCGCCCCGCGCGATCATGTTCTGCACCAACTCCTTCCATTCGGCGGCCGAATGGCGCTGGGTGGTGACGACTTCAATAGCGTGGCAGCCCTGCCCGCAGGAGCGGTTGGCCAGCGCCCGCGCCGCGGTGGCCGGCAGCGTGACCGGGGTGAAGGCGCCGACTTTGGGTTCGTTTCGCAATTTCGCTGCCGCGGCGGCCACGGCCTGCGAAACCGCGGCGGGGAGCGGCTTGCGCTTGACGTCCGGCAGGGCAAAGGCAACGAGCGTGTTGCTCGAGCCGCCGCCGAGAAAGCCGCCGCCGCCCGCGGCCATCACGGTAACGTACTGCCGGCCGTCGCGGCCGAGATAGGTGATGGGCGAGGTGTGGGCGCTCGCTTCCACCTTCACTTCCCAGGCGAGCTTGCCCGTGCGGCTGTCGTAGGCCCGGAAGCGGGAGTCGTTGGCGGCGCCGATGAAGACGAGGTTGCCGGCCGTGGCGATGCTGCCGCCGATGTTCATGGTGCCGGTGTCGTGGACGCCGATCCGGTCGAGTTCGTCGATGCGGCCGAGGGGCGAGCGCCATTTGACGTCTCCGGTGGCGAGGTCGATGGCCAGCATCTCGCCGAACGGCGGCTGATTGCAGGGGATGCGCGTGTCGCGGTTCCAGAAGCGGGCGTAGGTGCCGTAGGCCGAGGTGCGGAAGTACTCGTTGCCGCGTTTCTCCATGTGGCCCCACTGGCCGATGTGCATCACGTTGGCGTAGAGCAGGTTCTGCGTGGGGTCGATCGAGACGCCGCCCCAGTTGCCGCCGCCGAGCGTGGACGGGAAGAAGAGATCGTTGCCTTCGAGTCCCAGCGGCACGTAGGGTCCGGCGCCGATCTTCATCCGGTTGTCCCGGAACAGCTCGCGGCAGAATTTGGCGTGGTCGGGGGAGCGGTCGTAGATGTCTTTTTCGGTGAAGTCGAGGCGGGAGAGCGGCGGGGGTTTGACGGGGAAGGGTTGGGTCTTGGAAGTGACCTCGCCGGGGATGACGGAGCGGGGGATGGGCCGCTCCTCCATGCCGTAGACCGGTTCGCCGGTGAGGCGGTTGAAGATGAAGAGCAGGCCCATTTTGGTGATCTGCGCGACGGCCGGGATGGTTTGGCCGTTGCGGCGGATGTCGAACAGGGCGGGCGGCGCAGCGAGATCGTAGTCCCAGATGTCGTGATGAACGAGCTGTTGGTGCCAGAGCTTTTTGCCGGTGCGGGCGTCGAGGGCAACGAGGGAGTTGCCGTAGAGGTTGTCGCCGGTGCGGTCGGCGCCGTAGAAGTCGTTGGTGGGGGAGCCGAGGGGGGCGTAGAGGATGCCGCGGGCGGCGTCGAGGGTGAAGAAGCCCCAGGCGTTGGTGCCGGAGCGGTTTTTGTAGGCGCCGGCGGGCCAGGTGTCGCCGCCGGGTTCGCCGGGGCGGGCGACGGTGTGGAAGGTCCAGAGCAGTTTGCCGGTGACGGCGTCCCAGGCGCGGATGTCGCCGTAGGCGCCGATGGTGGGCGCGCCTTCCCCGTTGCTCGATCCGGTGATGACGATGTCTTCAAAGACCGCCGGCGGCGATTGCAGTTGGAAGCGGCCGTCGGGCAGGCCGTCGAGGACCCCGGCTTTGAGGTCCACGCGGCCTTCGTTGCCGAAGCCGGGGGCGGGTTTGCCGTTGGTGGTGTCGATGGCCAGCAGGTGGTGGCCGTTGCCGGTGAACAGGCGGGGGTGGAGCGATTTGGCGCCGGGCCAGTAGGCGAGGCCGCGGATGGCTACCGGCGCGGCGGCGTGCTTCCAGAGCAGTTCGCCCGTCTCCGGCACGAGAGCGTAGACGCCGTCCGGGGCGTTGACGTAGAGTACGCCCTGAAGGACAAGCGGGACCGCCTCCGAACCCGGTTTACCGAGGCGGAAGGTCCAGGCCGGTTGCAGCTTGGCTACGTTGGCCGTGTTGATCTGGCGGAGCGGGGACCAGCGCATGGCGCCGGGGTCGTTGCCGAAGTAGGGCCATTCGGATTGAGCGGTGAGCAGGACGGGCAGGAGAAGAAAGAGACGGCGCACTTCAACACGATATCGCGCGGGGAAGGGGAGTGGGGCTCCCCCGCGCGGTTCTTGTTGGCGGGGACTAGTAGAAGAGGTACTTGCGCCAGCGGGAGTCGGCGTTGCCGAGCATCCGCATGAGATGCCGGCTGGTATGGAGGCTGAAGGGCCGAGGCTGTTTGCTCAGCCGCATGCCGGCCTCGTCCGGGGTGCGGTTGCCTTTGCGGTTGTTGCAGGGGTGGCAACTGGCCACCAGATTCTCCCACGACGAACCGCCGCCGCGGGAGCGGGGCACGACGTGATCGAGCGTCAACTCGCCGGAGGGGAGCACGCGGTGGCAGTACTGGCACGCGTAGCGGTCGCGCATCAGGATGTTCTTGCGCGACAGGGCGCGGGTTTGCTGCGGAATCCGGCGGTATTCGAGCAGCCGGATCACGCTCGGCAGGGGCACGGCGCGGCTGTACGAGTGGATGTGGCCGGACACATGCTCTTCAGCCGAGGCGAGACCCTTAAGGATGAGCACCACGGCGCGCCGGGCAGCGCAGACGTTGATCGGCTCGTAACTGGCATTCAGCACGAGCACGGGCTGATGCAGGCGGTCAATTGCTGGCATTCTGACGAAGCTCCTACGGGACTTTGGTCTTGGCGGTCAGGGGCTGGTGGACGTTTTTATCGCGGATCGCCCGGGCGAGGCTGGTCCACGAAGGACGGCGGTCGACACGGGCGAGCGTGAGAACCGCAACATGGCTGGCGCCGGCCTGCCGCAGCACGGAGGCGGCCGCGCCAACTGTAGCGCCGGTGGTGAGTACGTCGTCCACCAGCAGGATCCGTTTGCCGCGCACGTCGGCGCCGCGGCGTAAGGCAAAGGCGCCGACTACGTTGGTCCGGCGCTCGGAGGGGCTCAGGCTGGCCTGCGTCTCGGTGCGGCGGCGCCGTTCGAGCGCGGGGGCCACGGTGGCGCCCAGCCGCCGGGCGAGCGGCCGCGCCAGTAAGTCGGCCTGGTTGAAGCCGCGCCACAGCCGGCGCCGCCAGTGGAGGGGCACGGGCACGACGAGGTCGAAGCGCTGGTCGAGCGGAAGGGCCTGGCGCAGGAAGGCGCCGAGCGGTTCGCCGAGGGTCTCAATCCGCGCGTATTTGAACAGGTGGATGAGATCCTTGAGGACGCCATCGTAGTAGCCGTAGGAGTAAGCCGCGTCGTAACCGGTGAGCCCGGAGCGGCAGCGGCCGCAGACGCCATGGTCATCGAGCGGCGCCTCGTTTAAAAAGGGCGTCCGGCACTGGGTGCAGAAGTAATCGGCCGTGAGCGGAGCGGGCGACGCCAGGCAGGCATCGCAAACCGGGACGCGCCGGGCGTGGCGAAGCGGTGCGGCGCAGACCTTGCAATCCTGCGGGAATACAAGGTTAAACAGGGGCGCGAGGATGCGCTCAATTACGGCAGGAAGCAGCGGAGTGTGCGCATCGGATACCGGCCCTTTCGGGAAGATCCACCTCCTAAACCTGCAGTGTACAACATCCGCGATTGGATTTGTTATCATCCGGGGGCTTATGATGAACCGCCGCCGCTTTCTCGCCGCCGCCTCGGCCGCCGCCGCCGTTGCCGCGCCCTCCCGCCCCGTCAACGTGATTCTGATCTATTGCGACGACCTCGGCTGGGGCGATCTGTCCTGCTACGGCTCGCCCATCGCCACGCCGAACATCGATCGCCTGGCGCGGGAGGGCGCGCGGTTTACGCACTGCCTGTCGGCGAATCCGGTCTGCAGCCCGTCGCGGGCGGCGCTGCTGACCGGGCGCTACCCGACGCGGGTGGGGGTGCCGCGGGTGCTGTTTCCGGCGGACAAGACCGGCCTGGCCGAAGGCGAGCAGACCGTCGCCCAACTGCTCAAAGCCAAGGGCTACCAGACGATGTGCGTCGGCAAGTGGCACCTCGGCCATCTGGCGCCGCACCTGCCCACCTACAAGGGTTTCGACCACTACTACGGCATTCCTTACTCGAACGACATGAACCCGCGCTGGCTGATGGCCGACGAAAAGGTGCTCGAAGAGCAGACCGACCTCGATACGCTGCAGGAGAAGTACACGAGGCGGGCGGTTGAGTTTATCGCCGGGGCCAAGGACAAGCCGTTCTTTTTGTACATGCCCCACACCTACCCGCATATCCCGTTTGGCGTAGGCCAGGCGTTCCGCGGTAAGTCGAAGCAGGGCATCTATGGCGATGTGCTGAGCGAGCTCGACTGGTCGGTGGGGCAGATTCTGGCGGCGTTGAAAGAGCATAAGCTCGAAGGGAACACGCTGGTGCTGTTCTCCTCCGACAACGGCCCGTGGTACCAGGGCAGCCCCGGGATGCTGCGCGGGCGCAAGGGGATGACCTGGGAGGGCGGCGTCCGGGTGCCGCTGCTGGCCCGGTTGCCGGGCGCCGTGAAGCCCGGACTGGTGTGCGACGGGCTGGTTTCGACGATGGACCTGCTGCCGACCATCTGCGCGCTGACCGGCGCGGCGCTGCCGGCGCGGCCTCTCGACGGTCGCGATATCCGGCTGCTGCTGGCGGGCCGGCAGCGGGAGATTGAGCGTGAGCCGTTGCTGTACTTCGACGGCTGGTATCTGCAGTGCGCCCGGTGGGGCAGATGGAAGCTGCACCTGGCGCGCTACAACAACGTGACCTACAGCCCGGCGCCGGCAGGTGGCCGGAAGAACATCCGGCTGGCCAGGCCGGAGCTGTACGATGTCGTCACGGACCGCGATGAGAGCTTCGACGTCGCCGCGGAGAACCCGCAGGTGGTGGCCACCATCCTCGCCGCCGTCGAGAAACTGCTGGCCGGGTTCCCGGTGGAGGTGCAAAAGGCCTATGCTGAGGGGAAAGAACGTCCGGCTTCGACGCGACCCGCGGGAGCCGTGACCCAATAAAGGAGTGGTAACGATGCGTTATTTGATGTTGGCCTGCCTGGCGGCGACGGCCTGGGGCGCCGAGCCCGGATTCGTTTCGCTGTTTGACGGCAAGACGTTGGACGGCTGGCAACTGGTGAATGGCCGGGGGCCGGGTTACGTGGTGGAGAACGGGACGATTGTGTGTCCGAAAGAGGGCGGCGGGAACCTGTACACCGGCAAGCAGTACAGCAACTTTGTCTTCCGCTTCGAATTCAAGATGGAGCCGGGCGGGAACAACGGTGTCGGCATCCGGGCGCCGCTTACGGGCGATGCGGCCTATGCGGGCATGGAGATCCAGATTCTCGATCACGACCACGCCAATTACAAGGGTAAGATTAAACCCACGCAGCGGCACGGCAGCGTATATGACGTGTTCCCCGCAACGGGTGAGGCGTTGAAGCCGGCCGGCGAGTGGAACGCGGAGGAGATCCGTGTGGATGGCTCGAAGGTCACCGTGACGCTCAACGGGAAGGTAATCTCGGAGGCTGACCTGTCGACGGTCACCGATCCGGCAGTTCTCAAAAAGCACCCTGGTTTGCTGCGCAAAACCGGCCACGTGGGCTTTCTCGGACACGGAACCCGGGTCGAGTTCCGCAATCTTCGAATTAAGGAATTATAATCGTCGGAATGTTGTCCTGTTTCGCTAGCCTTTTTCGCTTCTCCTGATGTGGCCCGGCAAGAGCTGTTGTCATGGCAGAGTATGGCTAAAGTACCTGCCGACATTGGACTGCCGGTGGCCAGAGAAGCGAAAAGGCTAGTGTTGAAAAAAGTGTAACGGGCGGCGATCCGGAAACACATCCCCCATTTAGGGGACAAGTTAATAATTCCGACCATGCTTCCGGACCAATGGGATCATTTAACCGAGGACATCTATGAAGCGTCGCGCAACCCCGGTTTGTGGCCGGAAATACTCGGACGTGTATGTGAAATTTTAGCGGCCTCGCAGGGAGATTTGTGGATTCGGGCGCCGCACAACGACGAACTTACACTTGGTTGCTGTCACGGGCTGCCGGAGGAGGACCGCAGCGAGTATGTCAGGCTGTGGAGCGGGCAGGGTCGCTGGTTGTCGCCGATGGCGCTTCGCGCCGGCGAGTCTGGTATTTTGCGATCGTTTGACCAGTTGATTAGCAACGAAGAGTTGGAGGCCAGCGCCGTTTACCGGGCTTATCTGTCGCCGCGGAAGCTGCATTACGGCGCGGGGGCGTGGATTAGCCGGGGGGCCGGGGGAGACATTCTCCTGACGCTGTTCCGTTCGCGGGAGGTGGGGCCCTACGCCGAGCAGGAGTTTGCACTTGGCAACCGGCTTTGCCGCCATCTGAGCCGGAGCATGCGACTGCTCAAGGAGCGGCAGGCGCTGGCCGCGCGGCTGACCGGGATGTGGTTTTCGTTTGAAGAGCTGCCGTTTGCCGTCGCTGTTCTCAGCCAGGATGGCGCGGTGGTGCACAGCAACGGACGGTTTCAGAAGTTGAGCAGCAAAGCTGACGGGTTTTCGCTGCGGGACGGCCGGGTTGTCCTGACTGGCGGCTCCACCGTGCTGCCGGACCGGCGACCGCGATCGTTCCCTCTGAGGCGGCGCCGCGGGACGCCGTACTGGGCGACCATCCGGCCGATTCCGACGGAGGCGGGCCATCCGTTCGGGGGGCCGATGCCGGTGGCGGTGTTCGAGGTTCGGGATCCGGACCGGGCGACCGGCGCCGACGGCGAGACGCTGGAGGCGCTGTATGGTCTTACGCAGGCCGAGGCTCGGTTCGTGGCGCTGCTCACGTCCGGGTTGTCGGTGAAGGAGGCGGCGGAGCGGGTGGGCATCGCCGAACAGACCGGACGAACCCACCTGAAGCGGGCCATGGCGAAGACGGGAACGCGGCGTCAGGCGGAGCTGATCAGCCGGATCATGGTACTGGATTGAACTCGATGGTGGATTCGGCGCCGAAGCGGCGGTAGCGGGAGTAGGATTGCTCGGTTTCCCGGACGATGCGGCGGCCGTTGCGGTCGGCCGGGGAGAGCAGGCGCAGCCGGATGAGGCCGGTGAGCGGGAGACCGTCGTGGAAGAGCGCCTCGCGCGTGGTGACCAGCGAGCCTTCGGCGAAGTTGGCCCAGAAGCGGCGGAGCCGGGCTTCCAGCTTGAGAATCCAAAAGGTCTCCTGGTCGATCCAGAGGGTCGCGTCGGAGGCGGTCATGCCGCGGGAGCGGTCGACGATGTCGGGGGCGGCAGGATCGAGCGTCGCTTCGAGGACCCAACAGCGGCGGCCCAGCACGGTGGCATCGCTTGCGAGGCGCAGCGAGTGATTGAACCGCAGATCGGCTACGGGAAACGAAAGGCGGCCCCGCTCGGCCCGGCGCGGGGAGGGAGTGGCCTTCACCGGTTTCCCGTTGCGGGCGACCAGGCGATAGGACGGACCGCGGGCGCCCTCAAACACGTCATAGGTTTCCCAACCCGTCTGCTTGCGGCGACCGGAGGACAGGATCTGGTAGTAGCGGATGTCTTCCTGCCCCAGATAAGGCTGCCGCTGGGGCTGCAAGGCCTGTTCGGCCTGGAGGGCCGCCTGCAGGATTGCAGGTGGGTCGAGACCCCAGAGTGCTCCGGCGATCAGGAGGAGGATGGAGGTGCGGGTCGGAATCGAACCGACGAATGAGAGTTTTGCAGACTCTGGCCTTACCACTTGGCTACCGCACCAGGGAAACGAAATCGCCTACACTCGACCATAGCAATCTGATGACGCCTAGTCAACCAAACGGCGAGGAAGAGGCCGTCTTTGCATGGCCCATAACGGACGTTTTCGACCTGCACACGGTGCCGCCGCGGGAGGTGACCGCGGTGGTGGAGGCTTGGCTCGACGCGGTTTGGGAGGCAGGATTCACGGCCCTGCGCATTGTTCACGGCAAGGGGATCGGGGTGCAGCGGGAGGCGGTGCGGAAGGTGCTGGGCCGGACGCCGTTTGTGGTTGCTTTTGGGGATGCGCCGCTCGAGGCCGGCGGCTGGGGGGCGACGGTGGTTACGCTGGCGAGTCGGCCTCCAGATAGTCCGGATCCTGCCGGGCGATGAAGGCGCGGGGCAGGGTGACCGCCAGCGGCACGTAGCCGAGCATCAGACCGGTGGAGAGGTCGTCACCGGGTTGCGGGATCCAGAGCGTCCAGCCCTTTTTGGCGGCTACCGCGGGCGCCTCTTAGAGGTAGAAGAGAATGAGCACCGACAGGGAGGCCAGGAACTGGTAGGCGCGGAAGAAGGCCTGGTTGCGGACCTGCGTCTGGCGCTCGTCGACCGTGGCGGTAGCGTAGGGAACGGCCACCCGATTCAGCACCCACCAGCCGATTACCAGCAGCAGGGCCCCGGGGAGAATGGCGCAGGCCCAGGCGGGGGAGCCTAACTCGTCGGCGGCGAAGGGCGCGGCGGCGGAAGTCGATGCCGGCGATGAGCAGATCTTTTCTCATAAGCGTTATCCTGCGGAGGGTTTGTGGCTGCCGTAGAGCTGTTCGCTCAACGGGCGAAACGGGTGCCGGGAAAAGATGGCTTCAATGGGCAGGCCGAAGAACTCGCTGGCCCGGAAGGCGAGTTCGAGGCTGGGGTTGTAGTCGCCCCGCTCCATGTAGCCGATGGTTTGGTAGTTGACGCCGAGGGCATCGGCGAGTTCCTGCCGACTGAGCTGGCGCTCGGCGCGGAGGACGCTGATGCGGTTGTAGAGAGAGTTTGTCGAATTGACCTTTTGACTTGTCATCGATCTGATCCGAATGTATAATTAATACATCATTCTGTCAAGATGATTTCACGTCGCCAGAGGTATCGCACACAGAACGGAATGGGCTGGGCGGCCGCGGTGCCCGGGCAGGTGAGCGAGCAGTTCATTGCGTTCGCCCGGGGGTGCCACCGGCCGGTGGTGGATATCGGCTGCGCCTACGGGGTGGCGGCGATTCCGGCGGGGGCGATTGCGGTGGACCTCGAGATTGGGCACCTGCGGGCGATGCCGCCGGAGGTGCCCCGGTTGGTCGGCCGGTTTCCGGAGCTGGCGTTCCGGCCGGGGGGGCTTGATGCCGTGCATGCCTCGAACGTTCTGCATTTTTTGACCGGTGAGGAGTTGGCGGAGGGGGTGCGGCGGATGGCGGAGTGGCTTGCGCCCGGCGGGAAGGTTTTTATCCAGGCGAGCACTCCGTTCGAGCGGCCGTTTGTGCGGTTCGTGCCGGAGTTTGCGCGTCGGGTGGCGGCCGGGGAGCCGTGGCCGGGGTGGATGGCGGAGACGCGGGCGTTTACCGATCACCGGCGGCTGCATCAGGTGCCGGCCGCGCTCCATCTGCTTGACGAGACGGTGCTGCGGCGGCTGTTTGCGGGATGGGAGATCGAGTACTGCGGCTACTACCGGCGGCACGGGTTGCCGGCGAGTCTTTACGGGGATGGGCGGGAGTCGGTGGGGTTGATTGCGCGGCGGGGCTGATACCAGCGCCGGAGGATCTCCATGGCGGGCTTGCCCCAGGGGGTCATTGAATTGTCCTGCGGGCCGCCGAAGCCATTGGTGCCGAGCTTCCACCAGAAGACGCCGGCGAACCAGGACCGCGGGACGAAGGCTTTGAGCAGCCCCTCGTAGGCGGCGGCCTGGGCCTGGAGGTGCACGGGGCGCTCGGAGCGGTCCTGCCATGGGGTCCGGTGGGAGTCCGGGGCGGCGGCGTAGCCGGCTTCGGTGAACAGCAGCGGCTTGCCGTAGCGGCGATGGACGGCTTCGAGTTTCCGGGCGAGGGGGCGGGCGTCGAGGTTGTCGGGGAGGGGGTAGTAGTTGTCGAGTCCGATGTAGTCGAGTTCGCCCCAGAAGCGGATGCGTTCGAACTCTTCGCCGTGGTTGGCGGCGTAGGTGATCGGCCCCTTGAAGTGGGCGCGGGCGGCGGCGATGAGGGTGCGGAACTCGGTTTCGTGCGCGGTGGCGTAGGGGAGTTCGGTGCCGATGGAGAGCAGCGTGGCTTGGATGGCGGCGGCGAGTTGGCTGTAGTGGATGACGAGGGCGCGGTACTGGGTGAACCAGGCGCGGCGGCGGGCGGGGTCGGAGAGGTCGACGGGCTGGTTCGGCCAGAGTTGAGGCTTGAGTAGGACCTTCATACCGCGCTGCCGGGCGGCGGCGGCGAGGCGTTTGACGCCCTCGTCGGACTCCCAGGATCGGGCGCTGCCGAAGACGATGCGGGTCTCCCCGCGTGGGGTGAAGGCGAAGGGGATGAGGGCCACGCTGTCGACGTGGTACGCGCGGAGGCGGTCGAGCATGGCGATGGCGGCGGGCGAGTCGTAGCGCACGCCGCGTTCGGCGGTGAAGGAGACGCCGCGGAAGAACAGCGGTTGGGCGGCGAGGGCGGCCGGGAGCAGGAGCAGGAGCGGGAGCCGCATCGGGAGAGCGTCCTCGATTAGGATACGCTGGAACGACTGTGAAATTGACCGTTTTCTTTTGCGGATTGGCCGCGGCGCTCGCGGCGCAGGACCGGCCGGTGGTGGCGGTGGTGGGCGAGACGGCCAAGCTGGCGCCCCTGCGAGAGCAACTGGAGAAGCGCTACACCGTGGTGACGGTGCCGGTGCGGGGTACGCCGGTGTTTCCGCCGACGGGCGCGGCGTACAAAGACGACGGCGAGGCGCACCGGGCCTGGCGGGCGATTCATCTGGCGGCGCCGGACGCGGTGGTGATGCTTGACGAGTACCCGGGTCTGGTGGAGGCGCTGCGCGGGAAGGCGCCGGTGCTGCGCGGCGCGCCGCTCGACAAGCCGCGGAAGTCGCTGCTTCGCTTAACGATGGAAGAGCGGATGCGGCGGACGCCGCGGCAGGTGCTGGAGCAGTTGGCTGAGGTCTACGGGCGGGAGCTGAAGAGCGTTGTTTATATTCCGGCGTTCGCGGTGATGGGGCAGTTGGCGTTGGGCCGCCGGGAGCTGGTTGACCGTTTGGTGGCGCCGTATCTTGACGGGCGGCAGGATTCGCTGGCCCAGGCCACGGGCAGCCACGGCAGCGGCCATCTGCTGTTTGCCGCGCTTGGCCAGGCCGACCGCGTCAAGGCCGCCGCGGCCATCGTCGCCCCGCTGCACAACGAGATGAGCGATTCGGTCTTCATGGCTTGTCCGATTCTGGGGGCGGCGGGGGAGACCGAGAAGGCGATTGCCCATCTGCGATTCATGGAGAAGCTGTGCTTGCGCGGGGACGGCATCTACCGCCATTCGCCACTCGACGAAGCGGCCTGGGGGCGGGGTAACGCCTTCGCGCTGCTTGGCCAGGCGCTGCTGCTTGAGACGATGGCGCCGCCGGACGAACGGGTTTTGGCCAGCTTCCGGGCGTTGGCGGCGGCGCTGCTCAAGCGGCAGGATGAGGAGGGGATGTGGCATCAGGTGATCGACCAGCCCGGCTCCTACGCCGAGTTTTCGGCCACGGCGATGATTGCAGCGTCGTACCGGAAGGCCATCCGCGCCGGATGGCTCCCGGCGGCTTCCTACCAGCCCGCGGTCGAGAAGGCCTGGCGCGCCGTGCTGCGGCGGACCGGAGCCGATGGCGTCGTGATGGATGTCTGCGAGTCGACCGGTAAACAGACGTCGCTGCAGGCTTACCTGGACCGCGCCGCTATCTGGGGCAAAGACCCCCGCGGCGGAGCGATGGCGATGCTACTGGCCGGGGAGATGATGAAGCCGTGAAGGAATTCCGCGGAACGGGCCGGTGGCGAAACCGCCGGAGGGGTATACTGGCTATAGGAACGAACATGTTTGCCGGTCCCCAAAAATACTTTGCCCAGGGAGTCGATCTTTGAAGCGCACCACGAATGATGATTCCCTCCGTTGTTCGTTCTGTCACAAAAGCCAGGACGTGGTCGGCAAGCTGATCTCTTCGCCGAGTGATTACCCGAGGGCCTATATCTGTGACGAGTGCATCGCCGTATGCAACTCCATCCTCGAAGACGATCGCAACGAGCAGAGCCACGCGACTCCGCACAAACTGCCCAAGCCTCTTGAGCTAAAGGAGTACCTCGACCAGTACGTCATTGGTCAGGACGCCACCAAAAAGAAGTTGGCCGTGGCGGTGTACAACCACTACAAGCGCATTCAGATGAACCGGCAGCGGGGCACGGATGTCGAGGTGGCGAAGTCGAATATTTTGCTGATTGGTCCGACGGGCACCGGCAAAACGCTGCTCGCGCAGACGCTCGCCCGCATTCTGGACGTCCCGTTCGCGATTGTCGATGCGACGACGCTGACCGAAGCCGGCTACGTCGGCGAGGACGTCGAAAACATAATTTTACGGCTGTTGCAGAACTCCGATTGGGATGTGCAGCGCTGCCAGACGGGCATTATCTATATCGATGAGATCGACAAGATCTGCCGCAAGGACGAGAACCCGTCCATCACGCGCGATGTCTCCGGCGAGGGCGTGCAGCAGGCGCTTCTGAAGATTCTTGAAGGCACCATCGCCAACGTGCCGCCGCAGGGCGGCCGCAAGCACCCGCATCAGGAGTTCACCCCGGTGGACACCTCGAACATTCTGTTCATCTGCGGCGGGGCGTTTATCGGTCTCGACAAGATTGTGTCGCGCCGGATCGGCAAGCGGCAGATGGGCTTTGTCGATGAGCAGACGGCAGCGCCGGGCGCCGATGGTAAGCCGGCCAAGGCGACGCCCATCCGGCGGGACGATGAGTTGCTGGTGCACGAGGTGCAGCCGATGGACCTGGTGCGCTACGGGTTCATCCCCGAGTTTATCGGTCGTCTGCCGGTGGTAGGTGTTCTGAATGACCTGGACAAAGAGACGCTGGTTCAGATCTTGTCCAAGCCGAAGAACGCGATTATCAAGCAGTACCAGCGGCTGTTTGAATATGAGAACGTCCGGCTGAAGTTTTCTGATGATGCGCTCGAGGCGATTGCGACGCTGGCGCTCGACCGGAAGGTGGGTGCCCGCGGCCTGCGGATGATCCTCGAAGACCTCATGCTGGATCTGATGTATTTCCTGCCGTCGTACAAGAAAGTGCGGGAGTTCCATGTCACCAAAGAGATGGTGCTTTCGCAGAAGATCAACCTTGCACTCCTCGAAAAGGCAGGCTAGACGGAACGAAACAGTGCCGGGGCCGGGCGGTTCCTCCCTGCGGGGCAGGAACCGTGAACCCTTTTTGCTTCGGCGCGAATCAGGTAAGAGTAAACCATGACTACCAGAGAGAAATCGGAAACGAAGCGGCTCCCAATGATGCCGATCCGCGACGTGGTTATCTTTCCCCACATGATGACGCCGTTCGTCGTGGGCCGGGAGAGCAGTGTGCGGGCGCTCGAAGAGGCGCTGGCGGGGGAAAAGAAGATCTTTCTGGCGACGCAGCATGACGCCAGCGTGGATGAGCCGCGGCCGGATGAAATCTACAGCGTCGGCACGATTGCCAATATCGTCCAGAGCCTGAAGCTCTCCGATGGCAATATCAAGGTCCTGGTGGAGGGCTCGGAGCGAGCCAAAGTAGTCTCGGTCAGCACCGAAGACGGTTATTTCCGCGCGACGGTGAAGACGTTTGCGAGCAAACTGGAAGCCGGGGTTTCGCTTGAGTCGCTTACCAACCGCGTGACGACGCTGTTTGAGCAGTACGTCAAGCTCAGCCAGAACCTGAACTACGAAACCATGATCGCTACCATTAAAGTGGACGATCCGGGGAAACTGGCCGATACGGTTGGCGCCAATCTGCAGCTGACGATTGAAGAGAAGCAGGAACTGCTCGAGATCTTCGATCCGATCGACCGGTTGACGCGCGTGGCCGAGATGCTCGATATCGAGATTGAGAAGCTCTCGGTTGATCGCACGATTCAGGGCCGTGTGAAGCGGCAGATGGAGCGGGCCCAGAAAGAGTATTACCTCAACGAGAAGATCAAGGCCATTCAGAAAGAGCTGGGCCGGGGCGAAAAGAGCGAGTACGACGATCTCAAGAAGAAGATCGAAACGGCGGGCATGACGGCCGATGCGCTCGAAAAGGCGATGACGGAACTAAAGCGGCTCGAGCAGATGCCGCCGATGTCGGCCGAGTCGACCGTGTCGCGGAACTACCTCGACTGGCTGCTGGCTGTGCCGTGGAAGCAGAAGACGCACGAGATTCGCGATCTGAAGTTCGCCCGCGAGGTGCTCGAAAGCGATCACTACGGCCTTGAAAAGATAAAGGAGCGCATTCTCGAGTTCCTGGCCGTGCGGCGGCTCGTCAAGAACCCGAAGGGCTCGATTCTCTGCTTTGTCGGACCTCCGGGCGTGGGCAAGACGTCGCTCGGCATGTCGATTGCGAAGGCCACGGGCCGCAAGTTCGTTCGTCTGTCGCTGGGCGGCGTCCGGGACGAGGCGGAGATTCGCGGCCATCGGCGCACCTACATCGGCGCGCTGCCCGGCCAGGTGATTCAGATGATGAAGAAGGCCGGCACCAAGAACCCGGTCTTCATGCTCGACGAGATCGACAAGATGTCCACCGACTTCCGGGGCGATCCCTCGGCGGCGCTGCTCGAGGTGCTCGACCCCGCGCAGAACGACAAGTTCATGGACCACTACCTCGATGTGGATTACGATCTGAGCGAGGTGCTGTTCGTGGCGACGGCCAACGTGATGCACACGATTCCCGCCCCGCTCCAGGACCGGATGGAAGTCATCCGGCTGAGCGGTTACACGGAGCTCGAGAAGGCCGAGATCGCCCGGCGGTTCCTCATCACCAAGCAGAAAGCGGCGACGGGCCTCTCCGAGACCCAGGTTGACTTTACCGCCGAAGGTGTTTCGACGCTGATTCAGGGCTACACCCGCGAGTCCGGGGTGCGCAACCTGGAGCGCGAGATCGGCAATGTGTGCCGGAAGGTGGCGCGGAAAGTCGTGGAAGCCTCGGTGGATGACGAGCCGGAAACGATTGCCAAGGGCGGCGAGCTGGTGGTGGAAACGGCCGCCAAGCCGGCTAGGAAAGGGAAGAAGACCAAGGCCGGGGCCGAAGCAGCCGAGGTGCCGCCGGTGGAAAGCAAACTGCCGCCGGTGGCGGTGACCCCGCAGTCGCTGATCGAGATGCTCGGACCGCCGCGGTTCCGCGACACGCAGGCGAGTAAAAAGAACGATATCGGCGCCACGGTGGGTCTGGCCTGGACCGAGGTGGGCGGATCGATTCTCACGACCGAGGTCACCGTCATGGAGGGCCGCGGCAAACTGACGCTGACCGGCAAACTCGGCGACGTGATGCAGGAGTCGGCGCAGGCGGCCATGAGCTATGTCCGGAGCCGGGCCAACTCGCTCGGTTTGGCGAGAGATTTTTACCGCAACCTCGATATCCACCTGCATGTACCCGAAGGCGCCATCCCGAAGGACGGCCCCTCGGCGGGCATTACCATCGCCACCAGCATGTGCAGCGCGCTGACCAATATCCCGGTGCGCGGCGATATCGCCATGACCGGCGAAATTACGGTGCGCGGCAAGGTTCTGCCCATCGGTGGTTTGAAGGAGAAGATGCTGGCCGCCAACCGGCAGGGCATCTTTGAACTCGTGCTGCCGAAAGACAACGAGAAGGATCTTCACGACATCCCGGAGACGATCCGCAAGGAGATGAAGCTTCATTTTGTCGAAAGCATGGACGAGGTGCTGCAGATCGCTCTCGAACGGGCGGTCACCCCGCTGCCGATCGTTCCTCCGGCCACCGCGCAAACCGACGCGCCGGTGAGTCCGGAAGATATCACCCATTAGCCCCTCCTCGACCGGGGCGGCCTTTGGTTGCCCCGGTTCCCCCTCCCGCCTTGCCTCCCCCCACGAAACCCGTCGCAGAGTTTATACTAAGTACAACCATCCCGGAACAGTATCCGAAGGGCCACACCCCTGAGGTTGCTTTTCTGGGCCGCAGTAATGTGGGAAAGTCCAGTCTGTTGAACTGTCTGGCGGGGAGCAAAAAACTCGCCTTCACCAGTTCGCAACCGGGCCGTACCCAGTCCATCAACTTCTTCCGCATTGGTGGAGAGTTCCTCTTCGCCGATCTCCCCGGCTACGGCTTCGCTAAAGTTCCCTTAGAAATCAAAAACGCATGGCAGGCGATGGTGGAAACCTATCTGCTGCGTCGCGAGACTTTAGGCCTTTGCGTCCTGCTGCTCGACAGCAGGCGAGGCTGGATGGAGCACGACCGCAACCTGCGGGAGTGGCTTGACCATCACCAGAAACGCTACCTCGTGGTAGCTACCAAAACCGACAAACTCAATCAATCCGAACTGCATCACGGCCTGGCGGCCATCCGGAAAGAGATACCCGGAGGCGCGCTAGTGCCGTTCTCGGCCGTAACCGGTCAGGGAGCGAGGGAAATTTGGCAAGCGATCAAGAACTCAACCAACCGGTGACGCCGGACGAGACCGGAGCCGGCGCGGCTCCGGCGGAGAATAAGCCCAAAGCCGTCAAGGCCGAAAAAGCGGCGGCGGCCAGCCCCGCGGGCGCCGAGGCGGCCGAACCCAGCCGCCGGGACCCGAACACACTCGACCTGGTCGAACTCAAGGAGATGAGCATTCAGAAACTGAATGTCATCGCCAAGGACTTCGGCATCGCCGGCGCCGCCGGGTTGCGCAAACAGGAGCTGATCTTCAAGATCCTGCAGGCCCAGGCCGAAAAAAGCGGCCTTATCTTCTCGGAAGGCGTGCTTGAATGCCTCCCGGACGGCTTCGGATTCCTCCGCGCCCCCGAGTACAACTATCTGCCCGGCCCGGACGACGTCTACGTTTCTCCCTCCCAGATCCGCCGCTTCGACCTGCGCACCGGCGATACCATCAGCGGCCAGATCCGCCCGCCGAAGGAGGGTGAGCGCTACTTTGCCCTGATTAAGGTGGATGCCATCAATTTCGAGCCTCCGGAAGAGGCGCGGAACAAGATGTTCTTTGACAACCTCACTCCGCTTTACCCGCAGGAGCGGATCAAGCTGGAAACCGTCAGGGACAACTTCTCCGGCCGGGTGATGGATCTGATGGTGCCGATCGGCAAGGGGCAGCGCGGACTCATCGTCGCCCCGCCCCGCACCGGTAAAACCATGCTGCTGCAGGCGATCGCCAACTCGGTGACCACCAATCATCCCGACGTTACCTTGATCGTTCTGCTGATTGATGAGCGGCCCGAAGAAGTCACCGACATGCAGCGCAGCGTCAAGGGCGAAGTGATCAGCTCGACGTTCGACGAACCGGCCGCCCGCCACGTGCAGGTGGCCGAGATGGTGATCGAAAAGGCCAAGCGGTTGGTGGAGCACAAGCGCGACGTGGTAATTCTGCTCGATTCGATCACCCGCCTCGCCCGGGCCTACAACACCGTCGTCCCGCCCTCGGGCAAGGTGCTTTCGGGCGGCGTCGATTCAAATGCCTTGCAGCGGCCCAAACGCTTTTTCGGCGCGGCGCGGAACATTGAGGAGGGCGGTTCGCTCACCATCATCGCCACCGCGCTCATCGATACCGGCTCCCGCATGGACGATGTGATCTTTGAGGAGTTCAAGGGCACCGGGAACATGGAAGTGCATCTCGACCGGAAACTCGTCGATAAACGGGTCTTCCCGGCCATCGACATCAACAAGAGCGGCACCCGGAAAGAGGAGCTGCTCATCCCGAAAGAGGAGTTGAATCGCGTCTGGATTCTTCGTAAAGTATTGAATCCCCTGTCGCCGGTCGAATCGATGGAGCTTCTGCAGGATAAACTGGGCAAGGCGCGCAGCAACGCCGAGTTCCTGGCTTCAATGAGCGGTTGAGGATTTTCGTTTCCGCCCGGGCAGGCCGCATAACCTTTTGCTTCCTGTCGTCGTCACTACCGTTGGAGAAGCTCTTACAAGGATATTCACGCTTATGTCCTCCCAGCCGATGGACCCCGGTCCCCTGTACATGTCGAACGCTGCTTTGCCGGAGATGCCCTCCTCTCCGCCGGCCGCGCCCCGGTCACCGGGACCCCAGCCGGTTCTCCCGGAGCGGCCTCCCCGCCGCGGGCGGTGGGGGATGGTTCTTGTGGCGCTGGGAGTAGGCGCCGGAGCGGCCTACTGGTACTGGCAGGCTCGGCAGCCGGAGGCTCCAACGGCCACGGCGGTCGCCATCCGCACGGCGACCGTCCAGAAAGGAAAAGTGGAACGAACCCTGCGGCTGACGGGGGTGACGGCGGCGCTTAACTACTCCTCGCTGATTGCCCCCTCTCTGCGCGGCGGCCGGAGTTCGAGCGGCGGCGGCAATCTGGTCAGTTCGGGTGGCGGCATGGCGATGATGGGCGGTGGCCGCAGCGGGGGGAGTTCGAGTGGCGGCTCCTCTGCAGGCGGTTCGGGCGGCGGCGCTGGGGGTTCGGGCGGCGGGAGCTTCAGCGGAGGCATGACGGCCGCCGGCGGATCCGCCACCGGCGGACAGGCGGTGGATACGTTGGCATCCACCTCGAGCGGCGCCTCGCGGACGGCTGCGCCCACCACACTGCGGTCAGCCCGTTCGGCTTCCGGTCGCGCGGCGGCGCCCGCGGCCGCTCCCCGCGCTGCGACCTCCTCTCGCGGTTCCTCCTCCGGCGGCGGTAGCCTCGGTTCGACCGCCTCGATGCTGGTCGGTAGCGGCGGACCGGGCGGCGGCGGATCGGGCGGCGGTCGGGGTGGCAGTGAGTTCATGCTCCAGTTGCAGGAACTGGCCAAGAGTGGGGCGATTGTAAAGAAAGATGAGGTCGTTGCCGAGTTCGACCGGCAGTATATGCTGCAGCGGCTGGACGATTTCCAATCCACCGTCACGCAGTCCGAAGCCGATTTCCGCAAGCAGGTAGCCGAACTCGAAATCACCCGCAAGAACTACGAACAGCAGGTGCTAACGGCGAAAAACGCGGTCGACAAGGCTGAACTCGACGTGCGCACCATACCGGTGCGTAGCGCGATTGAAAGTGAACGGCTCCGGCTGGCGCTCGAAGAGGCGAAGGCTAACTTCAAGCAGCTACAGGAAGCCCGCCGCTTTCTCGATGTGGGAGAAAGGGCCCAGGTGCGCTCGGCCGAACTCGAACTGCAGGCCACGAAACTCGAGTTCCGCCGCTCCCAGGCCAACGCGGATCGCATGATGGTCAAGTCCCCGCGCGATGGGCTGGTGGTGATGCAAAGCACGTGGCGCGGCGGCGACTACGGGCCGATCCAGCAGGGCGATCAAATCTATCCCGGGAGCATGTTCATGCAGATCGTCGATCCCTCGTCGATGGTAGTCAATGCTACCGTGAACCAGACGGATGTGCAGGCGCTGCGCATCGGACAACGTGCCCGCATCCGCTTTGACGCCTTCCCGGGTCTCGAACTGCCCGGCCGTCTTTACCTGATCGGGGCCATCACCAAAACCGGTGGTATGCGGGCGCAGTTTAAGAAGGATGTCGTGGTCCGCTTCCAGTTGGAAAAGATGGATCCGCGCGTCATCCCCGATCTCAGCGCCAGCGCCGACGTGATCCTTGAGGAAGAGGGGGAGGCGACGGTTGCCCCGCTCGAAGCGGTCCAGAGCTACGAAGGCGATGGGAAGGCCTTTGTGCTGGTGAAATCCGCGCAGGGCCAGTGGGAGCGGCGTCAGGTGGAACTGGGTCTGGCCAGCTATACCCATGTCGCGGTTCGCGCGGGCCTCCGGGCGGGCGATGTGCTCGCCATTGATAAACCGCCCAGCCCCGCCTCCGGTGGCCAATCCAGTTGAGCAACACCCCAGTTGAGCAACACCCCAGTTGAGCAACACCAAGGAGCCGGGAGAACCCTATGTCGTCCAAAGATATCAAGCCGAAAGTCCGACTGGGCCAGACTGCAGAGTCGCTGCGCCGCCGCAAAATTCTCACCGCTGTCGCGCTTCTCGCCGCGGCCGGCGGAGGCTACTACTACTACCAGCAGAGCAACCCGACCAAGGTGGAAGTGCCCGTTGCCAAGGTGCGGCGAGGCGAATTTGTCATCGCCGTCAAGACCCGCGGCGACGTTCGCTCCACCCGCTCGGTTACCATCAGCGTTCCCCAAATTCCCGACCCCCGCATCGTTCGCCTGGCCGAGAACGGCAAAACCATCCGCAAAGGCGAGGTGATTGTTGAGTTCGACGCCGCCCAGCAGGAGCAGTTCTACCTCGACCGCGCCACCAGCGTCCGCACCGTAGACAAAGAGATCGTCCAACTGAAGGCTTCTCACCGCATCACCAACGAAATGGACGGTATGAACCTCATGACGGCCGGCTACAACGTGGAACGCGCCAAGCTCGAAGCTTCGAAGGCCGAGATCCTCTCTGAGATCGAAGGCCGGAAGAACCGGATCGACGTCACCACCGCCGAGGGCGATCTCGACCAGGTGAAGACCACCCTCCGCGCCCGGAAAACCACCCAGGAGGCCGACATGGAACGGCTCTCCCAAAAGAAAGAGAAGACCGTGCGGGACGCGAGCCGCGCGCAAAGCTATCTATCGAAGATGTCAATCACGGCCCCGAACGACGGCATCGTCAACGTCCTTCCCAACTACCGGACCCAGGGTTCGTTCGGCTCCTCCCCGCCGCCGTTTAAAGAAGGCGACCGCGCCTGGACGGGAGCCGCCATTGCCGAAATTCCCGATCTGTCCGCGATGCGCGTCGAACTGAAACTCGACGAGGTCGACCGCGGCAAGCTGCAACTGGGCCAAAAGCTGCGGGTACGCGTTGATGCCATCCCGGAGGTGGAGTTTGAGGCCGAACTCGACTGGATCAGCCCCATCGCCGCCATTCTCTGGAAAGGCATGGGCCTGACCGAGAAAACCTTCCCCGCTCGCGCCACCCTTTCGAAGGTGGATCCCCGGCTCCGCCCCGGCATGAGCAGCACCGCCGAGATCATCATCGAAAGTGAGAAGGAGGCCACCCTCATCCCCGCCCGCGCCAGCTTTCTGCACAAGGGTAAGCCGGCGGTCTGGATCCAGCGCGGGGAGCGCTTCGAGATCCGGCCGATCGAGGTCGGCAAGCGAAATGACAGCGATCTGGTGGTAGTGAGCGGTCTCAAGCCCGGCGACACGATCGCCATGGAAGATCCCAACGAGGCCGCCAAGCGCGCCAAGAAACTGTAAGCGAGTTGCCATGAAAAAGGTTCTGATTCGATTTGTCATTCTGGCGGCGCTGGTGGGCGCCGCCTGGGCAAGCTACCGCTTCGTCCAGCAACTGCCCCAGCGGCAGGTCCAGGTCGCCACCACTAAGGTCCGCCAGGGCGACATTATCGTCAAAACCTTCGCCCGCGGAGAGCTTCGGGCGGTTCGCTCGGCCACGCTCACCGCACCCAACCTGTTCGGTACCGTGCAGGTCACCAAACTCGCGGAAATTGGCTCTTTTGCCCGGGAAAAGGACCTCGTCATTGAATTCGACGACGCTGAACTGCTGAGCCGTCTCGAAGAGAAGCAGCTCGAAATTGACCAGATCGACGAACAGTACAAGAAGTCCCAGGCCGATCTCGCCATTCGCAACAACTCCGATCAGGTCGAACTGCTCCGGGCCCGCTATGCCGTCCGCCGGTCCGAACTGGAGGTCAAACGGAACGAACTCCTGTCGCCGATTGACGCCAAGCGCAACGAGTTGAATCTCGAAGAGGCCAAGCGCCGGCTGAAGCAGCTCGAAAGCGACATCAAGTCCCGGCAGGAGCAGGCCGAAGCGGAACTGGCCGTTCTCCAGGAGCGCCGCCGGAAATCGGTCCTCGAACTGGCGCGCGAAAAGAGCCGCTTAACGCAGGTCAAAATCCTCGCCCCGATGAGCGGCCTCGTCGCCGTGCGGCAGAACCAGTCGAGCCGCATGGGTTTTGGCTTCGACGTGCCCGATATCCGCGAAGGCGATCAGGTGCAGCCCGGCATGCCCATCGCCGACGTTCTCGACCTGTCCGAACTCGAAGTCCTCGGCCGCGTCGGTGAACTCGACCGCGCCAACCTCTCGGAAGGACAGGACGTCCTCCTCGGTCTCGATGCGATCTCCGGCAAACAATTCCACGGCAAAATCAAGTCGATGTCCTCCACCGCCAGCGCTAACGTCTCCTCGAGCGATCCGGCCAAGAAGTTTGACGTCGTTTTCTCGATCGACATGAAGGAGCTGCTCACCTCACTCGGGGCCAAGCCCGAGCAGGTCGCCAAGATTCTGGCCACCGCGGAAGCCAATCGCAACCGGCCCCCGGTGCCCTCCTTCGGCGGCATGGCCGCGATGATGATGGGCCAGGGCGGGATGGGCGGTGGCATGGGCCAGGGCGGAATGAGCCAGGGTGGCATGGGCCAAGGCGCCGGAGCCGGCGCCGCGGCGGGCGGTGGCGGCGGTCGATTCTCTCTCGGTATGGGCGGCCCCTGGACCGGGGCCGGCGCCGGCGGCAGCGCCACCGGCGGCATCTCCCAGCAGGACCGGCAGAAAATGCGTGAGGCCATTCAAAAGGCCCTCAACGGCCGTTCCATGCAGGACCTAACGGCCGAAGAGCGAACCAAACTCATGGCGGATGTGGCTAAGCAGACCGGTATCTCCCGCCCCGCTGGCGCGGGAGCCGGTGCCGGCGGAGCCGATGCCGCGGCCGCCGGAGCCGGAGAAGGCCGCCGCCGCCGCAACGGTGGTGATGGCGCCGATGCCGGTATGGCCGCGATGGCCGCCGCCCGTCCCGGCCGCTTCTCGGAAGCCGACTTCAAGAACGCCAAACTACCGCCTCCGCCCGACCAGGACTCGCAGCTCGACGTCCTCCTCCGGCCCGGTTTGTTGGCCGACATCGAAATCATCGTCGAAAAGATCCCCAACGCGGTGAACATCCCCGCGCAGGCCGTCTTTGAGGACGATGGCAAACTGGTCGTCTATGTGAAGAGCGGCGAACGCTTCGAACCCCGGTCCATCAAGCCGCTCAAACGCAGCGACTCGACCCTGATCATCGCCGAAGGCCTGAAGAAAGACGAGGTGATCGCCCTCACCAATCCCACGGCCAAACCCGGCGCCAAAAAAGAAAAGGGCGGCTCCGGCGGCGGGCCCATGAACGCCCTCCCCGGCGGGAAGTCGTAGTCCGGAGCGGCGGCAAGGAGCGGAAATCATGTCCATGATTGCGGATATTCTTCCTGAAATTAAAATGGGGCTGGCCAGCCTGCTGGTCCACAAACTCCGTAGCGGCCTCACGATGCTCGGCATGATCTTCGGCGTCGGCGCCGTGGTGGCCATGCTGTCGATCACCGCCGGCGCGCAGAAAGAGATGATGAGCTACATCGACCTGCTCGGCGTCAACAACATCATTATTGAGGCCAAAGAGGCCGTCGACCGCAACGAACTCCAGGCCCGCCGGGTCATCTCGCCCGGCATGAGCTTCCGCGACTTCCGGTCCATCAAGGAAAACGTCCAGGGCCTCGAAGCCATGACCCCCCGCAAGCGCTTCAAGCCCCAGAAGGTCCTGCCCAAGACCTCCGCCGAACCGCCCATCCTGATTGGCGTTCTTCCCAACTACATGCAGATCAATAGCTTGCGTCTGGTCGAGGGCCGCTTTTTCAACGATGACGACGATGCCCGCTCGGCCCCCGTCTGCGTCCTCGGCGAATCGGCCAAAGTCAATCTGCTCGGTTACGATAGCGCCGTCGGTAAGTTTGTCAAAATCAATGACACGTGGCTGCAGGTCATCGGCGTCCTCGCCCAACAGGCCACCGCCGACTCCGGCGTCGAAGGCCTCGAAGTCGCCAGCGGTAACAACCTCGTCATCGCTCCCCTGAACACCGTCATGCGCCGCTTCGAGGACAACAACTCCTATCTCAAGGACGAAATCGACGGCATGTATATCAAGGTGGCCAACGGTACCGACTCGATTGAGACTGCCAATATCGTCAACGCCATTCTCACCGCCACCCATAAAGACGCCGGCGACTTCGCCATCACCGTGCCGGCCGGCCTGCTCGAACAGCGTCGCCGCACCAGCTTCATCTTCAGCATCGTCATGATCTGCATCGCCGGCATCTCCCTGCTCGTCGGAGGCATCGGCATCATGAACATCATGCTCGCCACCGTGCTCGAACGCACCCGCGAGATCGGCATCCGCCGCGCCATCGGCGCGAAACAAAAGGATATCGTCCGCCAGTTCCTCACCGAAGCGGTCCTCATCTCCACCCTCGGCGGACTGATCGGCGTCGCTTTCGGCTTCACTCTCTCGCAAGTCATCGCCTCCGCCGCCGGTTGGTCGACGGTCGTCACCACCTCCTCCATCGTCGTCGCCCTCGGCGTCTCCTGCGGCATCGGCCTGCTGTTCGGTATCTATCCCGCCGTCCAGGCGGCCCGGCTCGACCCGATCGAAGCCATCCGTTACGAATAAGAAAATTCCGGAGTTTTCCTTTTTCGCCTCTACTTGGTTTCGCATGAACTGGAAATATCGATTGCTCTCCTTCGCCACGGCCACCGTGGTCACGACCAGCTCCTTCGCGCAGCAGGCCCCGTCTCCCCTCGGCTCGACGGCCGCCCCGGATCCGGTCTTTAGTTACGCCAAAAAAGACAAGGATCTGCTCGAATCGCCGGTGTTCGGCCAAAAGGCCTACTTCAAGCGCCACTTCGGCACCGAGACCCCGAAATTCGAGCTGCGCCCGGCGGTGAAGTTTGAAGACTTCGCCATCGAGAACAAGCTCGAACTTTCGCTCCGCAGCTACCTCCAACTGGTCCTCGCCAACAACGTCGATATCGACATTCAGCGCCTCGGCGTCGAAATCCAGCGCAACGCCATCACCCGCGCCTATGCCCCCTTCGACCCCGTCCTCATCGGTAGCTTCAATAGCCAGCGCACTATCACCCCGACTACCAACCAGCTCGAAGGCGCGGCCACCCTTAACCAGCTCTCCCAGCCCACCACTTTCACCTACCAGCAAACGCTCGCGAACGGCATCAACTTCAACTCCGGCTTCACCGCCAGTAAACTCTCCACCAACAACTCCTTCGCCTTTTTTAACCCCGCTCTCAACGCCCAGCTCGTCAGCGGCGTCTCCATCCCCCTCCTCCGCAATCGCGGCACGGCCATCAACAAACTCCCCATCACCATCGCCCGCAGCCGCCTCCGCATCGGCCAGGAGAACTTCCTGGCGAACCTCCTGCAGTTGATGACCAACGCCGAACAGGCCTACTGGGATGTCATCGGCGCCCGCGAAAGCCTCCGCGTGCAGGAAAAAGCCCTCGAACTGTCCAGCGAAGCCCTCAAACGCTCCCGCCGCGAACTCGAACTCGGCGCCATCAGCCCCCTCGATATCTACCAGCCCGAAGCCAACTACGCCTCGGCCGAAATCCAGGTCCTCCAATCCCGCTACCGCCTCCAACAGTCCGAAGACGCTCTCCGCCGCCAAATGGGCGCCGACCTCGACTCCCGCTTCAAGCTGATGCCCATCAACCTCACCGAGGCCGTCACCCCGCCCACCGCCGAAGCCGAGTTCGACCGAGAGAAGATCGTCGAACGCGCTGTTCGCCTGCGCCCGGAAATCCGCGCCGTCGACGAGTCCATCGTCAATGACGATCTCGTCCTCAAACAGCAGACCAACCTCCTCCGCCCCGACTTCTCCCTCCGCGGCAGCTACATCTCCACCGGTCGCGGCGGCCGCCAGTTCCTCGGCAACGGCGCGAACCGTGTCGTCGTCCCCGGCGGCTTCGGCGATGCCCTCGACCAGGTCTTCGGCTTCGGTTTCCCCATCTACTCCTTCGGCCTCCAGATGCGCCTCCCCATTCGCGACCGCGCCGCTACCGCCAACTACGCCGACGCCGTCCTCACCAAGCGCCGCGACCTGCTCACCCGCCGCTCCACCGAACAAAACGTCCGCCAACAGGTCCTCAACGCCATCAGCCAGGTCGAATCCTCGAAAGCCAGCGTCAAACTCGCCGCCGTCGCCCGCGACTTCGCCCAAAAGCAACTCGACGCCGAACAGAAAAAGTACGACCTCGGCACCTCCGTCATCTTCTTCGTCCTCGACGCCCAAACCCGCCTCGTCAACGCCGAAGCCGCCCTCGTCAACCAGACCGTCCAGTACCGCCGCAACCAGCTGAACCTCCTCCGCGTCACCGGCGAACTCCTCGACGAACGCGGAATCAAAGTACAATAGAGGCCCATGGGCCGGATTCGCGTTCTCCCGGACGCCGTTGCCAACCAGATCGCGGCCGGTGAGGTCGTCGAACGCCCCGCCTCCGTCGTCAAGGAGATGCTTGAAAACTCTCTCGACGCCGGCGCCACCTCCATCCGCGTCGAAGCCGAAAGCGGCGGCCGCCGTCTCATTCGTATCACCGACGATGGCCACGGCATGCTCCAGGACGACGCCATGCTCGCCTTCGAGCGCCACGCCACCTCGAAGCTCTCCTCCCTCAAAGACCTCCAGTCCATCGCCACCCTCGGCTTCCGCGGTGAAGCCCTGCCCTCCATCGCCAGCGTCTCCCGCCTGACGCTCGAAACCCGCGCCCCCGAACAAACCACCGGTACCCGCGTCGAAATCCACGGCGGAAAAATGCTCAAGTGCGAAGAAGCCGCCCTCGCCGCCGGCACCATCATCACCGTCCGCGACCTCTTCTTCAACGTCCCCCCCCGCAAAAAATTCCTCCGCTCCGACCAGACCGAACTCGCCCACATCGCCTCCCTCGTCACCCACTACTCCCTCGCCCATCCCGACAAATCCTTCGCCCTCTACCACGACTACCGCGAACTCCTCCAGGTCACCCCCGTCCCCACCCTCCGCGACCGCGTCTTCCAGGTCTTCGGCGCCCAGGTCCTCGACGACGTCATCGACCTCGGCGACCGCGAAGTCGAACTCAAACTCCCCGCCCCCCACCCCCAGGCCGAACCCGCCGCCGCCCCCGAAGACCTCGTCCGCCCCTTCCTCCTCCGCGGCTTCGTCTCCCGTCCCCAGGTTCAGAAGTACAACCGCAGCTCCATCTACCTGTTCGTCAACGGCCGCCTCATCAAAGACCGCCTCCTCCTCCACGCCATCTCCGCCGCCTACCACAACCTCATGCCCCCCGGCGCCTTCCCCTTCGCGCTGCTCTTTCTCGATTGCGACGCCGAAGAGGTCGATGTCAACGTCCACCCCTCGAAAACCGAAGTCCGCTTCCGCCACAGCTCCTTCGTCCATGACTTCGTCCGCGATGCCATCCGCGGCGCCCTCATGGAAAGCCGCCCCGCCTCCGCCCTCCCCCTTCCCGAACCGCCCCGCGCCCAACCCGCCGCCGCCCTACCCTACTCCGAGTTCACCCAGACGCTCGAAAACGCCCGCCTCGAACTCCCCGAATGGCGCAGCGTTCTCCCCCCGCCACCCCCCGCCGGCCCCCTCGGCGTCTCCGAGGCCGACCTCCCCGTCTTCTCCGGCGGCCGACTCGCCACCGCTGCCCCCCC
>JAINDL010000181.1 GCA_019931245.1 Bryobacteraceae bacterium CoA2 C42 | reverse complement strand
TTTTATTGAACCGCGCACAACGGACTCGCTTCGGCCCGGCGGCAGGTGCGAGTTCCTCGCCCGTTGGTGCCGAGCCTGCGCGGCCCGTCCGCTTCTAACGCAATCGCTTGTTGAACTCGGCGCGCCAGTACTCGGCGCGCCGGGGTTCGATCTCGGCAAGCAGCGCGTAGGCGTCTTCAAGCAGCGGTTCGAGCGCGATGGCTTCTAACGCCTCGGCCCGCGCTTTGGCCGGCTCGCCAGCTCCGAGGTAAGCCGCCGCCAGGTTCAGCCTTCGGACAGAGTTTTTTGGGTCTGCCTGTACGGCCGCGGCGAAGGCTGCTACGGCCGTCGCCGGCCGGTCCGCACGCAGGTAGATCAACCCCAGCGCGTCCAGCACGGCCGCATCCGGGGTTGGCAGGGCGCGCAATAGCTCATAGGCCCTTTCTAGACGTCCCGCTCCCGCGTACGCCAGTCCCAGGCCCCGGGACCGCTGAGCGGCATCGGGCAGGGGACGCCAGGGCCGCAGCTCGTCGGGGCGCTCCAGCAGCACCTTCGGCGCGCCCGGCCGCCGGATTCGGTGATCGGTAAAAGCCGTGTGGCCGCCGTCGGAAGACTCCGTCCGCGGCATGTGGCAGGTGGTGCAGGCCTCTCCGTGCGGCCTGGTGCTCTGGTGGCAGCTCTGGCAGTGGGTCTGTTGCGCGGCAAATGCGTTCTCGGGCTCCCGGTGCGGATCGTGGCAGGTGGCGCACCAAAGCCGGTCCCCGGAGGCGATCTTGCAGCGCGACAGCGCCAACTGTTCGGAGTGCGAGACCACCTTGATCCGGTTCGGATCGGCCGGAAGCCGCGGTACGTAAACGGAGAAAACTGTTTCGAGCGCCGCGCCCGGCCGGAAGTCGCTCCAACGCTTGCCAGGGTTCAGCACGCGGGCCGTCCCGCCCAAATGGCACTGCTCGCAGACGCTATCGCGCTCTACGGCCGCCAGGCGCCGCGGGTTCACAATGTTGGCCCGCAGCGGGTCTTGCGTGTGCGCCCGGGCATCGCCGTGGCAGCGTTCGCAGGTGATGCCGGGCGCCGGCAGCGGGTCCGCTTCGTAGCGGTTCTGCGTCCCGGCGACGGGCGTCGATTCGCCCGCGTGGCAGCTCAGGCAATCCGCCGTCACCGGCCGCAGGAAACTCAGCCGGCGATCCCGCTGAAAGCCCGGCGACAGGTCCCAGGCGCGCCGGTTGGCGTACCAGGAAAGCGGCGACTGAAACAGCGCATCGCCCAGCCGGAACAGAAAGCTCTTGCCCGCCCGCCCCGACCCGACGGCCCAATCCATCGTCCGCACCTCGTCGTTGACGGCGTGCGCGATCTGCTTGCCCGTCCACGCCGCCACCCACCGCGCCGACCCGTGCGCCCCCTCCTGCCGCAGCTGCACCTCGGCCGTCGGCCGGGTGATCGACCGTCCCATGCCGGTCTTCGCGTAAGACCGCACGAACTCCTCATGGCAGGGCAGACAGGTCGCGGCGGCCAACAAAGCAATCCACATCACCGACCATTATCCAGACTTACCAGCGGCAGCAGGATGTGCGACCGCGCCTCGCCGCCGTGAAACACCGTCTGCTGCGCCGTCCGCAACTGGTCGGAGGCGCCGAGGTCTTCGCCCGTGTTCGGATTGCGGTCGTACTGCGGAAAGTTGCTGCTGGTCACATCGACGCGAATGCGGTGACCGGGCAGAAACACGTTGGCCGTGCCGCGCATATCGATCGTAAACTCGTAGCGCCGGTTCGCCTCGAGTAGCTCCATTTTGTCGAGACCCCGGTGAAACCGCGCCCGCAGAATCCCCTCGGCCACGTTGATCGCCGTGCCGTCCGGATGCACGTCCACCAGCTTGGCCACGAAGTCCGTGTCCCGGCCGTCGGTGGCCGCGAAGAGCTTCATCTGCACCGGCCCGGCCATCGCCACCGGCTCCCGCAAGATCTCGCCGGTGTAGACCAGCACGTCGTGCCGCGCCTCCACCGGGCGCTGATCCTTGGGACCGGCCGGGAAGGGAGCCCCGCAGCAGTCGTTGCCGCCCAAAGTCGGCACCGGATTGCGCGGGTCGTACCGGTAGCCATCCTGCCCCGTCTGCGCCGGCGCCGCCCAACGCAGCTGCCCATCCCCGCGCGCCGAGTTCGCCGCGCCGCCGCTGCTCAGATAGAGGGGCGTGAAGCGCGTACCGGGCACCGGCCAGTCGGCAAACGTGAACCAGCGGTTGACCCCCATGACGAAAAGCTCGACGGGCGGTTCCCGGTCAATCCCGTTGTCCTCTCCTTTCAGATAGCGGTTGTTCCAGCGCAGCTCCAGGTCAAACAGCGTCCGCATCGCCTCGGGTCCGTAATCGACGTCGCCGTACTTCCGCGTCGGCCCATGGCCCCACGGCCCGATGATCAGCTTCGCGCCGCGGCGCGCCGCCTCGGTCGCGCCTTTTGCCCGCACCCCGGTATAGCCGTTGATCGCCCCGCCCAGCAGCAGGTCGTACCAGCCGCCCAGGCTGTAGGAGGGCACCCGCACGGCCTCGAGGCGCTCCTCGTCGCTGATGGCGCGCCAGTAGCTGTCATAGCTCTGGTGGCGCATCCAGTCCCGGAAAAAGCCCACGCGCTGGCCCGAAGACGCCAGATCAATCCCGCTCAACGGCAGCGTCCAGATGATGTGGTCATACTTCAACTCCTGCGGCGCGTAAGCCTCCGTGTGCCAGTACTGCGGATTCATGATGCGATTCGGCATCCGCACCGCGCCCCATCCGAAGGCGAGCGCCAGCTTGAACGCCCCGCCGTGGAAGAACGTGTTGTGATAAATGCTCGTCGAGGCGAGCACCGGAAAGATCGCCGTCAGATGCGGCGGCGCCATCGTCGCCGCCTGCCACTGCACGTGGCCCAGATACGACCCGCCGTGCATCCCCACCTTGCCGTTGGCCCACGGCTGCCGCGCCGCCCACTCGACGGTGTCGTAGCCGTCGTTGGCTTCGTTTCGAAACGGGTCCCAGGCGCCTTCGGACTCATACCGCCCACGCGTATCCTGTACCACCACCGCGTAGCCGTGCTGCGCAAAGCGCATCACCGCCTCGTGCATGCCGTCGCGCTGCACCCCGTACGGCGTGCGCGTGACAATCACCGGGAACCGGCCCTCGCGCCGCGGCCGGTAAACATCGGCGTACAGCTTCACCCCGTCCCGCATCGGCACCGCGATGTGCCCGTCAATCCGGATCGCCTCGCTGATTGCCTGCCCGCTGGCAAACGGCGCGGCCAAAATCAAAAGCACTCCAATCCATGCCGTCATGAGAGTTCGAGAATAACAAAACGAAGCCAAGGCCGCCCAGCCGATCGGCGAGTCCGGATAGAATGTGAGAACTCCGTGCGCATTCGCGACATACAATCGACCACGCTGCGCTTCGCCTACCCGCCCGGCGAGGGCTTTCATTACGCCGGCGGCTACTGCACGGCCCGCGTCTCGACGCTCGTACGGATATTCACCGATACGCCGCATGTTGGCCTCGGCTCGGTCTACTCCCACCCCGATCTCGTCCGCACGATCATCGAAAACCAGCTCCGTCCGCTGCTGCTCGGCGAAGACGCCTCGGCCGTCGAGACGCTCTGGGAGCGCTGCTACTCGGTCACCCGCTGGTACGGCCGCAAAGGCGCCGCGGTCTCCGCGCTTGGCGGCATCGACATGGCGCTCTGGGACCTGCGCGGCAAGGCCGCCGGCCTGCCTGTCTATCAACTCCTCGGAGCCTTCCGCCACACCGTTCCGGTCTACGCCAGCGCCCTGCTCTGGAAATCCGACGCCGCCGAACTCTGCCAGGAAGCCCGCCGCCATCTCGCCCGTGGCTTTCGCGGCATGAAGATGCGGCTCGGCCGGCACTACGACTACGATCTGGCCGCCCTGCGCCAAGTCCGCGAAACCATCGGCGCCGCCCCCCGCCTGATGATCGAAGGCAACGCTCGCTACCCGCTCGCCCAGGCCCAGCGCCTGGCGCCCGCTTTCCGCCAAGCCAACATTTTCTGGCTCGAAGAGCCGTTCCTGCCGGAGACCCCGGAACTGTTCGACGAACTCCGCCCTCACCTTGCGGGCATCCCCCTCGCCGCCGGCGAAAACGAGTTCGGCCGGCAGGGTTTCGCCGAACTGATCGATGGTCGCGTCGTCGACATCGTCCAGCCCGACGCCTGCCGCTGCGGCGGCATCACCGAGAGTCTGCGGATAGCCCGGCACGCCGCCGCCCACGGCCTCCGCGTGGCCCCGCACACCTGGAGCGATGCCGTGGCGCTCACCGCCAACATGCACGTGCTGGCGGCGGCCGGCCCCGGCGTCACCGTTGAAATGGATCAGACCGGCAATCCGCTCATCGAACAGTTGCTCACCGCGCCGTGGCAACTGCGCGATGGCGAACTCGCCCTGCCGCAACTGCCCGGCCTTGGCATTACCCTCGACGAGGAAACCGTCGACCGGTATAGCCTGCCGCCGGGCGCTTCCATTCCCGAAGGCAACTACTCTGACATGGTCTTCGGCCCCCAATTCTACTCCCCGGCGCCACCCTACGAGGCCTGATCTCATGCCCCCTCATCGTGTCGCCCTAGGCGCCATCTTTACTGAGTCCAACCACCTGTGCGGCACGCTCACCGCGCTCGACTCGTTCTGCCGCACCGAACTGCGGCGCGGTGAGGAACTGCTCGCGGCCACCGGCGGCGTCCTTGGCGGCGCGCTCGCGCATCTGCGCACCCGCAACGTCGAGATCGTCCCTCTTCTGTTTGCCAGCGCCTGCCCCGGCGGCCCGCTCACCGCCGATTGCTACCGCACGCTCAAGGACGATCTCCTCTACCGCCTTCGCGCCGTGCTTCCCGTTGACGGCGTGCTGATGCCGCTGCACGGCGCCGCTGCCGTCGATGGCCTCGGCAGCCTTGATGAAGACCTCCTTGCCGCCGTCCGCGCCATGGTCGGCCCGGACGTGTCGCTGGTCGCCACGCTCGACTGCCACGCCCACGTCACAGCCGGGATGGTGGCGAACGCGAACGCCCTGGTCGCGTGGGAAACCTATCCGCACCGCGATACCTTCTCCACCGGCGAGCGCGGCGCCCGCCTGCTGGCCGACTGCCTCGACGGCCTCGCGCGCCCAACGATGGCTATGGCGAAAGTGCCCGTCATCGTTGGTGGCTTCATGGGAAGCACCGACGAAGGCCCCTTCGCCGCCGTCATGGGCTACACCAAGTCGCTTGAGCGCCAGTCCGGCGTGCTTTCTACCAGCGCCTTCCTCGTCCAGCCCCACCTCGACCTCCCCGGCATGGGCGGCGGCGGCCTCGTCGTCACCAACGGCGACCCCGCCCTCGCCGCCTCGCTCGCCACCGGCATAGCCCGAATGTACTGGCAGCTCCGCTTCGATCTCGAACCCCGCGTCTGGACGCCGGCCGCCGCGATCGCCGATGCCTCCCGCCAGCCCCCCGGCACCATCCTCTTGCTGGAGACCTCGGACTGCGCGGGTGGCGGCGCCTGCGGCGATAGCGTCCACGCGCTCGCCGCTCTCGTGCAGTCCCGGCTTCCGGTCCGCTCGCTGGCCATGGTGGTTGATCCCGCGGCAGCCGCCTTCTTCCATAGCCGCCAACCCGGCGACACGGTTTCGCTCGCCCTCGGCCACCAGATCGATCCGCGTTGGGGCCAGCCGCTCCCGCTCACCGTCCGCATCGAGGCGCTTACCGGCGGCCGCTTCGTCTACTCCGGCGGCATCTGGGAGGGCCAGGCCGGCGAGATGGGCCCCACCGCCTGGGTGCGCTCGGGTAACGTCGACATTCTGGTCACTAGCTTCTCCACCTACGACTGGGCCGATGAGCAGTTCCGCTCCGCCGGCCTGGACCCTGGCGCCGCCCGCTTCGTTGTCGTCAAGAACCCGATGAATTACCGCGTTGGCTACGTCGGCCGCTATGTGGCCGCCTATGTTCTCGATACCCCGGGCGCCACCCCGGCCTCGCTCCGCCACGTGCGCTTCTCGCGCCTCGAGCGCCCCTACTTTCCGGCCGACGAGGAGATCCCCGGACTGGAGCCGGCCCTTCTCCGGGGTCATTGACGGGACCCATGCGCCGCCTGCCCTGGCCCCGCCGTGTTGACGCCGTGCTGCTGTGCTTCCTCGCCAACCTGATCGCCCACTCGGACCGCGTCAGTCTCTCCGTCGCCATGCCGGTCATGATGAGCGAGAACCACTGGGACACGGCGCAGGCCGGCTGGGTGCTCTCCGGGTTCTTTCTCGGCTACACGCTGCTGATGGCGCCCGTGGCCCTGCTGGCCCAGCGCTATGGCACCCGGTCTGTCTTTGCCGCCTGCATGAGCTGGTGGACGCTCTGCACGCTGCTTACGCCGCTGCCGCGGTCGCTCGCCGGCCTCACGGCCATGCGGTTGCTGCTCGGGGTGGGCGAGAGTGGTACGGCCTCCTGCATCAACGGCACGCTGGTCCGTTGGTTTCCACCCCGTGAGTACTCCCGCGCTACGGCGCTGTGCTGGAGCGCCGGCTACGCCGGACCTGTCCTGGCCGTGCCCGCTGCCACCTGGCTGCTGCACGTGTTCGGCTGGCGGGCGATCTTCTGGGTCTTCGGCCTGTTTGGCTTCCTGTGGCTGCCCTTCTGGCTGCGCTTGGAAGACGGGCCGGAACTCTCCGCCGCGGTGTGCGAGCCGGTGCCGTGGAAGACGCTCGCCCGCGCCCCGGCGCTCTGGGCCCTGTTCGCCCTGCACTTTTCGGCCAACTGGTTTTTCTATTTCATGGTCACGTGGCTGCCGACCTATCTGTCCGCCGCGCGCCAGCTGTCGCTGCCCGAGATGGCCGCCGGCTCCTCGCTCCCGTTTCTGTGCGCCTGGGCCGGCGCCAACGGCTTCGCCCAACTGCTCGACCGCGCGGGCCCCCACCGTTCCCGCGCCTCAAAGCTGCTGCTGATTCCCTACGTCCTCTCGGCGCTCTGTCTGCTGGCTGCGGCGGCCGCCCCCTCCGCGGTGGTTGCCGTGCTGCTGCTCTGCGCCGGCATGACGCTGCTCGGCGCCATCACCCCGGTGTTTTCAAGCGGCTCGCTCGACCTGACGCCGCGCTACGCTGGCGCCGTGGCCGGGGCCCAGAACACTTTTGCCAATCTCTCGGGTATCCTCGCGCCGGTGGTCATCGGCTACCTCGTCAAGGAGCGCGGCTGGCCCGCGGCGTTCACGGTAACGGCCCTCGTGGTGGCTGCGGGTGCCGCCTGCTACGCGCTGCGCGGCAGTGCGCAGGCGCTGCCGGAGGCCACCGCTCAGAAGTAGGCGGTGCCAATCTCTCTGGCATCCCCGCGCCGGTGGTCATCGGCTACCTCGTCAAGGAGCGCGGCTGGCCCGTGGC
>JAINDL010000132.1 GCA_019931245.1 Bryobacteraceae bacterium CoA2 C42 | reverse complement strand
ACTACTGTGTTATAGAAGTACGGCACAACAAAGCGGGCAACACGGAAGCCGCCCTGCCAGCACTCTGGAGACCAGGATGCGCAGAGTCGCAATCGACCGGGGGTTATGGCGTTGTGCCCGCCCCGCGCGGCTTCCCGTCCGGTGGAACTTCGGGTAGGGCAAGTTGGAGCGGTCCAGCGCGGGCTGAGGGGGAAAACGGCTTCGTTCCGCGATCAGAAAGCCGTAAGCGGCAATACCCTTAAGCGGCAGGGGAAGTTGTGGCAGGAAGTTGTGGCAGGATGATGGAATCCCCGCCAGCCGCGCCCCTCGTAGTGCCCCTGGCCAAGCTCCTGCTTCAGCTCTTCGTAGTCCCGCTCGATGATCCATCGGCGCTGGGCCGTCGCTACCAGGGTCGCCAAGCTCGTGTCCGCCGCAAGGTTCCCCAACCAGTACTTCGTCGGGTGTGCCTGTAGTCCGCAAAAACCTCGTCCGAGCCCGCAAGGGCAGGCCAGTAACGTTTTGTAACGTGCGATCCTGGGCAATCCATGTCGAGTTCCTTGAGCTTCCCCGCTGTAGTGCATTGCTTGCGGACACTGTCTTTGGTTGCTGTTGATCTGGTCCGACTGGTTGCCCTCGCCGCACGTCCTCGGGCGGCGTTGGTGGCCGAGAACCTCTTCCTGCGAAAGCAGTTGGCCCTGTTCCAGGAGCGGAAGGTCAGGCCTCGGCGGGCCGACGATTCCACCCGCTGGATGATGGCGGCCCTGAGTCAATGGTTCGCGTGGCGCAACGCGCTGGTGAACGTACAAGCCGACACGCTCCTGCGTTGGCACCGCCAGGGATTCCGCCTCTTCTGGCGTTGGAAGTCGAAGACAGCGGGCCGACCGCGCCTGCCCAAGAACCTCCAGGCGTTGATCCGCGAGGTGGCGGCAGACAATCCCACCTGGGGACAGGAACGGATCGCCAACGAACTGCATCTGAAACTGGGAATCCTGGTTTCCTCTCGGACGGTCGCGAAGTATCTGCGCCGTGGCGGCCCGGTGCGCACGCCAGAGCCCAAGCAGCGCTGGCTCCCTTTCGTCCACAATCACGCCAAAGGGATCGTGGCTTGCGACTTCTTTGTCGTGATGACGGCCACGTTTCGGATTCTCTACGTCTTCGTGCTGATGGAAGTGGGAAGCCGCCGTACTCTCCATCACAATGTGACCGCCCGTCCGACGGCGGAGTGGACCCTGCAGCAGTTCCGGGAAACTCTGCCCGGCAACCATCCGTACCGATTCGTGCTCCACGACCGGGACAGCATCTTTTCCCAGGAACTCGACAAGGCGGTAACGCGGCTCGGCGTGCGCGTTCTCCGAACGCCGGTACGGGCGCCGAAGGCGAATGCCTACTGCGAACGCCTCGGTGGCAGTCTTCGCCGGGAGTGTCTAGATTTCCTGATTCCGCTCAGCGAAGGCCATCTGCGGAGGATTGTCAAAGAATGGGCCTTTCACTATAACCGAGGCCGGCCTCACAGTTCTTTAGGACCTGGCATTCCGGAACCCAGCCAAGAGCCTGTTCCGGCCAGTGACCACCGGCACAAGCTGCCAGTCGGATACCGGTTAACGAAAACACCGGTACTTGGCGGCTTACATCACGAGTATCGCCTGGTGAAGGAGGCCGCTTAAACGATAGTGCAGGGCTCGGATGGAGTTTTTGCGGACCACAACGTCCCAAAACAGCGCACAGAATGGGAAATCGCCGAATCCGGTGAATCGATCCTCCACAATTCCGGCGCGAAAATCATCCACGACCAGAACGACCGCGCGTTCTACAGCCGATCCACCGACAACATCCACCTCCCACCAGGCACCGCCTTCAAAACCGCCGCCCACTACTACGGAACCGCCCTCCACGAACTCGCCCACTGGAGCGGCCATCCTGACCGCCTGAACCGCCAAACTCTCAACGAAAGCTACCGTTTCGGCGATCCCAACTACGCCAAGGAGGAACTCCGCGCCGAACTCACCAGCGTCTTCCTCGCCGCCGAGCGCGGCATCCCCCACAACCCCGAGCAGCACGCCGCCTACGTCCAGTCCTGGATCAAATCGCTCAGTGAGGACAAGAACGAAATCTTCCGCGCCGCCAAAGATGCTCACCGCGCCGCGGATTACCTGCTCGATCTCGAGCGGGGAAAGCAGCTCCGAACCGAAACCTCCGAGCACGTTGCTGCCTTCGAACGCGGCAACGCCGCCGTTGCCATCACCGAGAAGGAGACCGCCACCGAACACCGCGATCCGGTAGCCTCGCGAGGCATGGCCAAGCTCGAAGCCGAAAAGGTTCTCGACGGCGAGGTCGACGGCCGCCGTCCAACCAGCGCCCAAGCCATCAACGAATCTCTGGCCGAAGCCGAAGCCCTCACCCGCAAAATCATGGGCGACCAAGCCCGGACCTACCCAGCCGACACCGGCTCCGGCAAGTACCGCGGCGAACTGATCGGCGAGACGGACCACCACATCATCCAGCGGCTCAGCGCCAAGAGCGCCGTGGCGCACGAAAAGCACCTGCTGCCTGGTCCAGCCAGTCCAGCCCAAAACGTCCTCGTCGCCTACTCCAACCAAGTAGCCCAGCTCAAGCCGAACCAGGACCGCCAACGGTCCCACGCGCTAGCGCGCTAAGAACCCACCAATGCCACGCGAGCCAAAGGTATACAGGACGCCTACCGACCCCGGCTTCGTCGGCGGTTACAACTGGTCGGCGATGCTGACCGGGCTCGCCCTTCTCGCCACGGTGAACGTCGCCGCCACGCAATTCATCGCCCACCAATTCCGCTACCAGCCTGCACTCGGCCAACCCATCCTCGTCCACTCCGGCCACGCCATCTACCAGCCCACCGCCTGGGCCCTCTGGCTCATTCAGCACAGCAACACCACCAACCTCCAAGTGAAGCAGCCCCTCTTAGCCGGAGCGCTGATCGTGGTCGTCGGCTCCGCCGTCACGGTCCTGATCGTCTACGGCCTCAACCTCCACCGCGCCCGTCGCCTTTCCGCCAATACAGAGGACCTGCACGGCTCCGCCCGCTGGGCCAGCGCCGCCGACATCCAATCCACCGGCCTCCTCAACGCCCACCAGGGAGTCTACGTCGGCGGCTGGCTCAACCCCACCACGCGCCATCTCCACTACCTACGGCACAACGGTCCCGAGCACGTTCTCGCCTTCGCCCCAACCCGCAGCGGCAAGGGCGTCGGCCTCGTCATCCCGACGCTCCTCGCCTGGTCGGAGTCCGCCGTCGTCTATGACATCAAGGGCGAGAACTGGGCCCGCACCGCTGGCTTCCGCGCCAAGGCCGGCCACCTCTGCTTCAAGTTCTCTCCCGTCGAAGTAGCCAACGGCTCCCGTTTCAATCCCCTCGCCGAGGTCCGCATCGGCACGCCCCGCGACGTGTCCGACGCGCAGAACGTCGCCGACATGATCGTCCGCACCGGCGAGGACAGCCCGATGGAGCGCTATTGGCAGGATGCCGCGGCATCGATCACGACCGGAATGATCCTCCACGTCTGCTACGCCGCCGCAGCCGCAGGCCGCGAGGCCAGCCTCGGCAATCTCGCCGCCACCTTCACCAAGCCTGGCCAGAGCTTCCGCGACACCCTGAACGAACTCGAAAACTTCCCCCACGATCCCCAAAGAACCCATCAATGGACGACACCCGATGGGGAACGAACCACCACCCATCCCGTCGTCCGCGAGAAGGTCCGCGAGATGCTCGACAAAGAGGACAAAGACTTCTCCGGCGTCCTATCAACCGCGAAGACCGCATTGACGCTCTACAGTGATCCGCTCGTCGCCAAGAATACCGCCGCCAGCGACTTCACCATTAACGACCTCGTCAACCACACCCGCCCCGTATCGCTCTACCTCGTCGTCCCGCCATCGGACAAAATCCGCCTGCGCCCACTCATCCGGCTGATCTTCACCATGATCGTCAACCGCCTCACCGAGCGGATGGACTTCGAAGGCGCCGCCCAGAAGCGCAACCGCCACCGGCTGCTCTTCATGATCGACGAATTCCCCTCGCTCAAGCGAATGGAAATCTTCGCCGACGCTCTCTCCTACATGGCCGGCTATGGCCTCAAGGCCTATCTCATCACGCAGGACATCCGCCAAATCGTCGACGAATACGGCCCCAACGAAAGCATCGTTTCGAACTGCCACGTCCGCGCCGCCTACGCTCCCAACCAGTTCGACACCGCCGAACTGCTCTCCAAGATGACCGGAACGAAGACGATCCAGAAGGCGACCTTCAACTTCTCCGGCTCCCGCCTCGCGCCCATCGCCAACCACATGAGCGCCACCGTCGACCAGGTCGAAAGGCCCCTCGTGACGCCAGACGAAGTCATGCGCCTGAAGCCACCGCAGAAGTCCGGCGAAGGTGCCAACGAGCGCATCACCGCCCCCGGCGACATGCTGATCTTCGTCAGCGGCCAACACCCCATTTACGGAACCCAGATTCTCTACTTCACCGACCCTGTTCTCAAGCAACGAGCCGCCATCCCCCCGCCAACAAAGTTTGTAGCGATCGGAGAAGCCGGCATCGAACCGCAACTCCCCCCGGATCGAACCCGCAACGTCATCAGCCGTCCCGAGTTCGTTCCCCAATCGCCAATGGAAGCTGCTTTCGTCACCGAACTGAACGGCCGACCGCCCACCAAGCCCGGCTTCATCGAGCAGCTCGACATGGATCTTCACGAGGAGGAAAGGAAGGACTGACATGCAAAAGAACCGCATCGAGTTGGCTGGTTACCTCGCCGACAAGCCCCAAGTTCGGTACATGCCTTCGGGAATGCCCGTCGCCAACGTCCGCATGGCGGAAGGCTACCGGTACACCGACCGCAACAACCAATACCAGGAACACACCAATTGGCACAACCTCGTCTTCTACGGGGACCTGGCCGACATCGCCGTCACCTACGAGAAAGGCGAGAACGTCTTCGTCGAGGGCACCCTCCAAACCCGCAAGTTCACGCCAAAGGACGGCAGTGCGCGGACGATCTACGAAATCATCGCCCGCAGCGTGTACCTGATCGCCAAGCCGCGGACAACCAAAGAGGCGCCGGAGGACAACGCCCCTCAGATGGACGAGACCACCAAGGAGGCCGAAAGCGATGCTGCCGTCTGGCCGTCATAAAACCCTTGCCCTCGCTATCGGTACGCCAGCTTTCGCTGCAGTCCTGGCATCCGCACTGGCGATGCAGTTCGGAATCCGCATCAACACCAGCTACAGCCTCCCTCTTGGCCTGTATGCGACGACGAACGAACCCAACGCGGAACTCATCGAATTCTGCCCCGTCGAGCCATTCGCCTCCGAATCGGCCTCGCGAAGCTACCGCACCCCAGGCTTCGCCTGCCCCGATGGAGCCGTCCCACTGCTGAAACCCATAGTCGCCCGTCCCGGCGACCTGGTCATCGTCGGCCCCGAAGGGATCAGCATCAACGGACACCTCCTCAGAAACACTTACCCCGTCCCCTACGACGCAAGCGGCAGGCCGCTAAAACCGTGGCCGACCGGAATTTACGGAGTGAAACCCGGAACCGTCTGGGTCGCCTCGACCTATAACGCTGGCAGCTACGACTCCCGATACATGGGTCCGATCCAGACCAACCAAATCCGCAGGAGGCTTCGCCCACTATGGCTCCTACGTGGATAGCACTCTCCGCATTCATGCCGTGGATCGTGTTCCGCCAACGAACGCGCGCCAGAGCCGCTGTCGCCGCATTCACATACTTCGCCGCGGCCTCCGCCCCGATCCCATGGATAACCGAAGACCCTGCAACCGGCATCGGGCTCTTGATCACCGCATCCGCAGTCCTAACCGCGCCCTGGATCGTTCTCTGGAGCGAAGACGGTGCTCAACGCCTCTGGCGAATCCCAGCAGCTCTCTTCCTGACGGCGATTCCACCATTTGGAATCATCGGCTGGGCCTCGCCGCTAACAGCCGCCGGACTCCTGTACCCAGGAACCGGTCTAGCCGGCTTAGCTGCAACCGCACTCACCGAAGCGATCTGGCCCGTACACCCTAAAACCATCGCTGCCGCAATCCTCGCCGCCAACCTCTTATATGTTCCTCCAGCCCAACCGCAGGAGATCAAGGCCCTCAACACTGCCGATTCCCCGGACACCTTCCAGAAGGAAGAATCCGCCCGGCAAGCAGTCCACAATTCGACCGCGTCTCTCACAATTCTCCCCGAGGGCGCGGTTCGCCGTTGGACAGACGCGACGGAAGCCTACTGGACCGACACCATCAATCAACTGAACACCACCAAACGGACCGTCCTCATCGGCACCGGCCGACCGATCCCCGGCTCCGACGAGTTCAACAATTCCGTCCTCACAATCGGCGCCAATCTAGCCGCCCGATTCGACCAACGAATCCCCATCCCAGTCGGAATGTGGAAGCCCTTCGGCCCAGCCGACGGCGTCCCGCTAAACCTAACCGGACCCGGAACCCTCAACGTCGGCCAACACCGACTAGCCATCTTGATCTGCTATGAACAGCTCCTCGTCTGGCCCATGGTCCACTCCGCCCTCGAAAGCCCGACCCTGATCGTCGGAATCTCGAACGCCACCTGGACCAAACACACCTACATCCCCGCCGCCCAGGAGGCCTGCCTCCAAGCATGGTCCCGTTTGTTCGGTATCCCCTATATCTCGGCCGTAAACCTATGAGGTGCAAACATGCAAAACCCGCCAGAGCCTCAAGCGGTACTCACCATCCGCGACGTGGCGTCCCTGCTCCGATGTTCGAAAACGCACGTCGCGAACGTAATCAACGGGAAGGTTCCCGGGATACCCCGGCTCAGCCACATCTCGATGGGCCGCAGGAAACTGGTCCGCCGGGAGTGGCTGGATCAGTGGTTGGAGGCCAACAAGGAGAGGTGCTAGCCTCAGAGGCATGTCAGGATTCGCCGCCATGGACGCAAGAAGAGGAACAATCTATGCGTCGAAAGCGATTCCAACGCGGCAGTTTGAAGCCGCGAAAACGGAATGGGAAGAACTACTGGTATGCCCAATGGCGGGAGAATGGAAAGCCACGATCCAAGGAACTCGGACTCTGCAGCAAGGTGAGCAGGCCCGAAGCCGAGGCGAAGCTGGCCGAAATTCTTTATCCCCAAAACTTGCAGGCAGGGCAATTGGTGACGCCGATCTACACGTTCGGACAGTTCATCGAAGTCATTTATCTGCCTGTCTACCGCCGCAAATGGAAACCATCCACTGCGGCCACCGAGGAGAATCGGCTCACGGCTAACCTCGTGCCCGATCTGGGTCCCATCCTTATGACAGAGATCACCCGAGGTGCCCTTCAAAAGCTCCTCGACACAAAGGCCACTACCCACGCCACCAGCATGGTGGCGCATCTTCGGTTTCGCCTCCGATCCATTTTCGAACTCGCAATGAGTGAAGGCGTCGTCGACCGCAACCCGGCGACCGCGCTCTACACTCCGAGACAATGCCAGCCAAGTCAGCCGCGCAGAGTCTTGACCAGCGAGGAAGCCGCGCAATTGATCGGAGCATTGGATCTCCGAGAGAAGCTAATCGCCCGCCTCGCTACCTGGGAAGGGATGCGACCGGGAGAGATTCTTGCCCTGCAGGTTGGTGATGTGGACGGCAGTTCTGTCTGGGTTCGGCGGCGCCTTTACCGAGGCCTGATCGACACCCCAAAGACGAAACGTTCCTACCGGCAAGTCGCGCTGTCGCAGGGCACCTTAACCCTGCTTTCAGCCTGGCTGCAGGAGGTCGGAACCACCAACCCCGAAGCATGGCTTTTCTCGACCGAGAACAATACGCCCATCTGGCGCAACAACGTCTGGCTGCGCAACATGCAGCCAAAGTTGAAAGCGATCGGGTTGGACTGGGCAACCTTTCAAGTCATGCGCCGCACCTTTGCCACGCTATCAAAGCAGGCAGGTGTCGATGCTCACACCCGTTCCGCCCAAATGGGCAATACGGTGAACGTTAACGAGAACGAATACGCAATCAGCAGTTTCGAAGACCGCTTGGCTGCCGTTCGACGCTTGGAAACGAACGTCGTCCAGTAGGCGATTCCGGGGCGCGTGCAAGTTCCGCCGTGCTCCAAAACTATGGCAAATGTGAGGGGTCTAAACGGCCAAAAGAGGACAGGGAAGAGAAAAAGCAGTAATCGCAGTAACGAGGGTTTCTAGGAATGTTCCCAAGTTGTTGAAAAGATGGAGCGGGAGATGGGATTCGAACCCACGACGTCCAGCTTGGGAAGCTGGCATTCTACCACTGAATTACTCCCGCTCAACCAACCCCTCCATCATACCTCACCACTCCCGTTTTCGCAGAAACTCAATAAACCGCTTCTGCACGGGCAGTGCATGGTGCCCCCTCACCTGCGCATACCCAATCCGCCGCACCGCCCGCGGCTCAAGCGGCAGCAGTCGGCACTCCCGGGCCGCCCCCCGCGCCCTCTCCGGCACAATACTAACCCCAAACCCATTCCCCACCAGCGAAAAAATACTCGCCAAATGGTCACTCTCGAAAACCCGCTCAAACTGCACCTTCACCCGGCTGCAGATCGTCAACACATCCTCCCGCAGGCAATGTCCCTCCCGCAGCAGCAGCATCTTCTCCCCCAACAGCTGCGGCAATGCCACCACCGCCTCCCCAGCCAGCCGGTGCTCCGGAGGAATCGCAACCAGCAGCGGCTCGCGAAACAGCTCACTGCAGACAATCTCCGGCTGCTTGACCGGCAAAGCCAGAATCGCCAGATCCACCTGCCCGCCACGCAGCCCGTCAATCAACCGCTCGGTCGTCCCCTCCCGCACCTCCAACACCACCCGCGGATACCGCACCCGAAACTCCGCCAGCGGCGCGGCTATCGAATAGGGCAGCACCGTCGGAATCACCCCCACCGTCAGCCGCCCGCCATCGGCCTCCTGCATTCCACCCAGCAGCTTCTCCGTTTCGGTAACCTGCCGCAAAATCTCCTGCGCCCGCGGCTCCAGCGCCTCGCCAAACCGGGTCAACTTCACCCCCCTGCCCAAACGGTCAAACAACGGCACCCGCAGCGCCGCCTCCAGCCGCTTCACCTGCTGCGACAAAGTCGGCTGTGCTACGTTCTCTTCCTCGGCCGCGCGCACAAAACTCCCCGTCCGCGCCACCGAAAGGAAATACCGCAGTTGCTGCAAATCCATCGCCGCGCTGCCTTTCGCAATCGAGAGCCGCTGCCCGTTAGTGCTTCACCGGTTCGTCCCGCTCAATCTTGCCGTCCCGCAGGAAGATGATCCGGTGCGCGTGCATCGCAATGTCATGCTCGTGCGTCACCAGCACGATCGTATTGCCCTGCTGATAGAGCCGCTCAAACAGCGCCATGATTTCGACACCAGTCGCCGAGTCGAGCGCGCCCGTCGGCTCGTCCGCCAGCAGAATCGACGGATTAGTCACCAGCGCCCGGGCAATCGCCACGCGCTGCCGCTGACCGCCCGACAACTCATTCGGCTTGTGGTACATGCGCTTTTCGAGGTCCACCTGCCGCAGCGCCAGCTTGGCCCGTTCAATCCGCTGGTCGGCCGGCACCCCGGCGTAGATCAACGGCAGCTCCACATTGTGCAGCGCCGTCGCGCGGGCCAGCAAATTGAACGTCTGGAAGACGAAACCCACCTCCTTGTTGCGGATGTGCGCCAACTGGTCGTCGTTCATCGAACTCACGAGCGACCCGTTGATGAAGTAATCGCCCGTGCTCGGCGTATCCAGGCACCCGATCAGATTCATCAGCGTCGATTTACCCGACCCCGAAGGTCCCATGATGGCGACATACTCGCCCTTACGGATCTCCATGTCTACGCCCGAAACGGCATTGATCGTCTGGTCCCCCATCTGGTAGGTCTTCCAGAGTCCGTAAGTCCGAATGATGACGCCCTCGCGCCGCAACTGTTCGCCGCGCGCCTGAGCCGATGCTTCCGCTGCTTGTGCCATGGGTTAATGAAGTTTCCTTATGATTCTGTCTTGACGGGGGACTTGTTGTCCACCTTGATCTTGGCTTCGTTTCGCAATGTCCGGATCACCTTGTAGCTGCCGGTGATGATCTCCTCGCCCTCATTCAAGCCGCTGACGACCTCAATATCCGTTATCCCGGTGATCCCGGTCTCCACCTTCTTGAAAACCGCTTTGTCGCCCTGCACGACAAAAACGCCCTGCAACTCTTCCTTCCGCGCCCGCAGCGCGGCCGGATCCGTCGGCAGTTCCGGCTCCTTCTCGCCTTCCTTGCGCGGCTCGAGGTCCCCCTTCTGACGCACCGTCAGCGCCTGAATCGGAATCGTCAGCGGCTTCTGCCGCATGGCCGTAATGATCTTCGCCGTGCAGCTCAGGCCCGGACGCATCTCGTCGGGCGGATTATCGAGCGCAATCACCACCTTGAAATCCTTGGCCTCCTGGCTCGAAATCGCCGACTGCGAAGCCGCCAGCCCCGTCGAACGCAGAATCGCCGTATTGCCAATCTCAATCACGTGGCCTTTGAATGACCGGCCCGGCATCGCGTCCACGGTCACATCCGCCGCCTGGTCGAGCTTCACGTTCACAATATCGGTCTCGTCCACTTTGACTTCGGCCGTGATTATCGACATGTCCGCAATCGTCATGATCAGCGATGCCGACGAGTTCTGAATACCCGGCACCACCGTCTCACCCACCCGCACCGGCAGGTTCGTCACCACCCCGTCAATCGGCGACGTCGACTGCGTCCGGTTCAGCACATCGGTCGCCCGCCGCAGATTCGCCTCGCTCACCGTAATCCGGCGCTGCGCCGCCGAAAGGCTCGCCCGGAACTGTTCGAGCTGCGCCTTCGCCTGCGCCAGCCGCGCTTCGGACTCCCGCACCGTCGCCTCGCCGAGCTGCACGGCCACGCGGCGCGAATCATAATCCTGCCGCGACAAGAGCCCTTCTTTGAGCAGCTTCTCGGCCCGGTCAAAATCCAGTTTCGAACGCGTCAAATCGGCTTTGGACCGCTCAATCGAAGCCTCGAGAGTCCGCAGATTGCTGTCCTGCGCCTTCAGACTCGCTTCGGCGGCCGCCGATTCGGCCTGCGTCGAAGTCACCGTCGCGCGCTGCGCCGCCACGTCCGCTTCGGGCTGAACACTCTCCAGCTTGGCGAGCGCCTGCCCGCGCCGCACCCGGTCGCCTTCCTTCACCAAAATGTCCGTAATCCGGGCCGGACCCTGCGCGTTGCTGCCAATGTTGATGTAATTGCGCGGCTTCACCTCGCCCGACGCCGTGACGATCGCCGTCAGGTCCTGACGCACGACGCGACCGGTCTGCACAGTGACGATGCCCTTCTTGCTCCACTGCAAACTCGCGTAGACCCCGCCGGCAATCGCCAGCAACAGGCCAACGCCAGCCGCAATCTTCCATTTTTTCACGTGTAAAAAGGCTCCTGAAGAATTCAGACGGAGGAGCGAACCGAAAAGTTCAAGTTTTTCACTGCAACAGACGTTCCGGAAGGCTCCCAGGTAACTCGGTTTGTTAGTTGCCTTTCAGCCACTTAACAGAAACAGGGTTGGTGCCCTGACAGGCGATCGAGTCCGTCATCCCGGAACTGATCAAAGCACAGGCGTTATCGGAGGCCGTGCGTAAAGCGGCTTCGCGATTGGCCCCCGAGGCCGTCCGGCAGGCGGACCGGCCCTGATACTCCTTGCAAACCTCCACCCGATAGCCGCCCAAATCGAGCGAGGAGTACACCATCAGCGCAATCACGGCGATGGCCACCCCCGCAACAATCCACCCGGTGCGGCTCTTCACGCTTCCTCGAAAAAGTTCGCCATGTGGCGAAACTTCTCGTAGCGATGGTCCACCAGCTCCGGCCCGCTCATCTTGCCCAACTCCGCCAGCGCCCCCCGCAGCGTATTGGCCAGTAGCTTCGCCGCCGTATCCCAATCCTCCTGCGCTCCGCCCGGAGGCTCCGGAATCACCCCGTCAATCAGCTTCAACTGCAACAGGTCCCGCGAGGTCAGCCGCAGCGCGGCGGCCGCCAACTCCGCCTTGCCCGCATCGCGCCAGATGATCGCCGCGCACGACTCCGGGCTGATCACGCTGTAGATCGAATTCTCCATCATGTACACACGGTTGGCCACGCCCAGCGCCAGCGCCCCGCCGGAGCCGCCTTCGCCAATCACAATCGAAATCACCGGCACGCCCAGCCGCGTCATCTCGCGGAGGTTAACCGCGATCGCCTCGGCCTGGCCGCGCTCCTCGGCATCAATACCCGGATACGCTCCCGGCGTATCGAGCAGGCAGACGATCGGCCGCTTGAACTTGGCGGCCATCTGCATACAGCGCAGCGCCTTCCGGTAGCCCTCCGGCTTGGGCATGGCGAAGTTCCGCTTCAGCTTCTGCTTGGTGTCCCGGCCCTTCTGCTGGCCAATCACCATCACCGGCGAACCTTCAAAGCTCCCGTAGCCGCAGATAATCGCCGCATCGTCGCCAAAGGCCCGGTCGCCGTGGATCTCCTGAAAGCCGGTGATCAACCGCTCGATGTAATCGAGCGTATGGGGGCGTTTGGGGTGGCGTGCCAACTGCACGCGTTGCCAGGTGAGGGCGGGAGGAGCGGTTCCTGCCTCGACGCCGATGGAGTCTTCTTCTAGGGGCACCGTTCCCCATTGTAACGCGAGGAACGGCGCTGCCTAGGATGCCATCCGTCAGGCCTTCTTCTTCGGCGCTTCGCCCGCGCCCATCTTGTCGAGTTCGCTCGCATAGACCCGCCGGTTCTCATCCATCGCCAGGTTCGACAGAATCACCGCCGAGGAGTCGTTCAAGCCAATCTCCAGATCCGCCTTCGGCTTGGCCAGCGTCCGGCAGCATTCGAAGAACTCAATGAACTGCTGGTCCACCGGATTGCGATCTTCTTCCGGCACCATGACGCCCTTGGCGTACAGCCAGCGCTTGGCGTACTTCAGCTCGCGCGACATGAAGCTGTCCTGCTCGGTGATCTCGTCCTTGCTCAGCAGAATCGGCAGCGGCCGCGAACCCTTGCCGGTCGAAGCCAGCGAAGCGCTGGCGATGGCCGCTTTGGCCGTACCCGGATCCGGCACCTTCTTGGCCGGCTCCCGGTACCACATCCCGAGCGCCGGCTCATCGTCCGTACCCACCGTGATATGAATCGTGCCCTGCGTGCCCATGATGCACTCGCCGAACTGCGCCCGCTGCCCGGCAAACAGCGCGCAGTGCTGGTTGGTCGAAATGTAGCTCGCCATCAGCCGCTGGCCCTTCGGATACCGGAAGATCAGCTGCACGGAGTCGAACACATCGCGGCCGTCCTTGAAGTAATCAATGCCGCCCACGCCGGAGACAAACTCAAAGTGCGAGCCGAACATCCAGTCGGCGATGTCCATCTGATGCGAGCCCAACTCGGCCACCAGGCCGCCCGAGTACTTCCGCAGCAGCCGCCAGTTGGCATCCTCGCCGCGCGGGTCGTTCTTTTTCATCGTCCAGGTCGCGCTCGGCACGTTGATCAGGTTCCGGTGCCACTGCGCGTAGACGTTGGTCACGTCGCCGATCAGCCCTTTCTCCACCATCTGCTTGGCCGTCTGGTAGAAGCGGCTGTAACGGCGCTGCAGGCCGACCTGCAGCACTTGCTTCGGCCGCTCGTTGACCATCTTCCGTAGCGCGTGCACCTCTTCCGGGGTATGCACCAGCGACTTTTCGCAGAAGACGTGCTTGCCGGCCAGCAGCGCATCGCGCGTCACCGGAAAGTGCATGTAGAGAGGCGTCGCCACGATCACCGCGTCGACGTTCTTGTTGGTCAGAACCTCGCGGTAATCCTTGTACCCCTTGGGCTTGTCCTTCGAGCCGTTGACGGCCTTGTCGAGGTTCGGCTGGTAGATGTCGCAGGCGGCCACCAGACGCGCCCCGTCGAGCTTGTTGAGGTGGGTAACGTGGTAGTAGCCCCGGCCGCCGGTGCCGATGATGCCCAACTGGATCTGGTCGTTCGCGGCTTTCACCTTTTGAATCCACGGCGCCCCGGAAATCACCCCCGCCGCCACCGCCGCGCCCGCGGCCGCTGTCTTCACCGCGTCCCGGCGCGAAATCTCATTCGTCTTTTCGTTGCTGTCTGCCATGGATCACCTCTCTAGCGAATCCACCATTATATGCAACTGGGGTCTTTGCGCGAACGGGCCGACCACTCCGCCCCCGCCAGCACAATCATGCTCGCCAAAAAACTCACCAGCACAATGATCACCGCCCAGTAGAACGGCCCGTACTCCACCTGCAACTTCCGCAGAAACCACGGCCAGATGGACTTCAGCGCGTATTTCAGCGCCTCCAGCGCCAGGCCCACCGTGATCGCCGTCGGCACCACGCTCTCCACCGGGATCTTCCGGTTCGGCAGCACCCAGTACACCAGAAACAGGCTCGCCATCGTCACCGGCACCGCCGCTAGCTTCCCGTAAACCGGCGCCAGAAACCCCGCCACCGGCCCCGCCGCCGCGTAATACTCCCGGTTAAGCGCCGAAAGCGCAATCGACAGAATCGCCAGCGACCCGCAGCCGAAGATCAGCCCCATCGAGATCAACTGGTTCTTAAAGTAGCTCCGGTTCTCCGTAATGCCCCACGCCCGGTTCAACGCCACTTCGAGCGGCTCAAAAATACCGTTCGCCGTAAACAGCAGCAGCAGAATCGACGTGTAGCTGAAGCTGGCGAACCGGTTCGGAATCCAGCCAATGCCCGCCCGCATCTGCCGCTCCACCTCCGGTCCGAACAGATCGCTCATCGCCACGAAAACCGACTCCTCCGCCGCCGCCCAACCCACCAGCCGCGCGCACCAGATCAACACCAGCAGGAACGGAAACAGCGACAGCAGCACGTTCGCCGCAATCGAGAACGCGTAGACGTGCACCTCCACTTCGAGCAGGTATTTGACCGTCGGGAGCAGCTTCCGCACTACACCTCCCGCCGCTTCCACCGCTCCACAATCCGCTCGCTGCCCCGCATGGCCAGCGCCAGAATGGTCAGCGTCGGATTCTGATTGCCCGCCGTCACAAAAATCCCCGCGTCGTGGACAAACAGATTCGGCACATCGTGCGACTGTCCATACGGGTCCGTCACCGAGCTCTTCGGATCCTTGCCCATCCGCGCCGTCCCCACGTAATGGATCGAGTGGCCGTAGGGCATCCACTTCGGGTTCTTGGGCGGGAAATACTCAGCCCCGGCCGCCTTGAGTAGCTCCTCGCCCGTCTCCATCATGTCGGTGAACATCGCCTGCTCGTTTTCGCGATAGCGGAAATGGAAGCGGATGCCCGGAATGCCGGCGTCGTCCCGCAGCGTCTCGTCCACCTCAATCCGGTTATCGCGGTACGGCAGCACCTCGCCCTGAAACAGCACCGACGCGCCCGCCGTGTAGTAGTCCCGGATGCTCTTCTTCCACTGCTGCCCGAAGCCCGGCAGCGACTTGCCGACGAAGGTCGTCTCGCCCGTCCCGCCCCCCGGGAAGATCTGGTAGCCGCGCAGAAACTTCTTGCCCCGCCAGTTCTTCGTCAGGTCCGGAATGAAGCTGTGCGCGCCGTTGCCGTCTTCGTTGGTCACGGGCCGCCCCGTCAGCTGCGGCAGGTGCCCGCTGATGGCCGCGTACATGTGCTCGGACAGATACCGACCGACCAGCCCCGAGGAGTTCGCAATCTTCGAGTTCAGCAGAATATGCGCCGATTCCACGCACCCGGCCGCCATCACAAACTGCTTGGCCTGAATCTCCTTCCACGACTTCGCCGCAACGTCGTAATAATGCGCCTTGCTCGCCCGCCCTTCTTTGTCGAGTTCAATCGAACGCACCCGCGCCCCGGCCAGCAGCGTCAGCTTGCCCGTCTTCTCCGCGCCGTTCAGAAACACCCGCAGCGAGTCGAACTTCGATCCGCTGTCGCATCCCACCCAGCACGGCCCGCAGTAATGGCAGGCCGGCCGCCCGTTGTGATCCTTCGTCAGAATCGCCTTCGGGATCGGAATCATCTCCAGGCCCTTGCCCAGCTTGCCCGCCACTTTGGCGAACTCAAGCTCGGCCGCCTTGGGCCTCAGCGACGGCAGCCCGTTGTTGAGCGGAAACGCCCCCAGCGGCTTTCCGGAGGACGAGACGCCAATCAGGGCTTCCACCTTGTCGTACCAAGGGGCGATCTCCTCATACGTGATCGGCCACCGCGTGTCATGATCATCGAGCGGCTGAAACTCCTCGACGCCCAGCCGCGGCGTCACCCCCGCCCAAAACAGGCTCTTGCCGCCCACGGCCCGCACCCGGACAAATTGAAAGTAGTCCTCGCCGGCCCACCCGTAGGGCTCTTTCTTGTCATCGATCAGGAACTTGGTCTCTTCGAGGTACTCCTGAAAGTAATCGCCCCGCAGGCCCCGCTTGGGCAGGTTCCAGCGCCGCACCCGGTGCACCGGCAACTCGGCCGGATCGCGCCGCGGTCCGGCTTCGAGCATGGCCACGTCGAGGCCCGCCTGTGTCAACACATGCGCGGTCATGCCGCCCGCCGCGCCGGACCCGATGATGCAGACGTCGTAGATCTTCGCCATCGCCCTTAGCTCCTCTGCCGCAGCAGCGGCTGGTAACCGGCCGGGGGCCGCAACTCAGCGGGCTCGGCCCCGGGAAACTCCCGCAGGAACGTGTAGCCCTTGTAGCCCAGCTCTTTCACTATGCCTTCCCGCGACGTGTAAAAGCCTTCGACGCAAGCGTCCTTCAGCAGCACAAAAAATCGCTCGGCCACCGTCCGCGGCCGGAACTCGTTCCGGGACGCCTCCGTCAGCAGCGCCAGCGGGTCGGCCGCTCCGAGGTATGGCCGCAGCCCGTTGCGCCAGGCCGTCTGCAGCGGCTTCTGCGCGTGGAACACTACCGTCTCAATGTACTGCGTCACATTGGCCGCCCCCGCCCCGCCGCTGCGCTCGTCGGCCGGGACGATCAGCGCCGTTAATCGATCAAGCGCTGCGCGTTCGGCCGCCGTGAAGAAGACAGGCGCCGCCGCGGCGGCCACCTGCGGAGCCAATTCGGCCTGTTGGTGCTGGTGCTGCGCCGAGGCTACCGCCTCAGCCCACAGCGCCGCCGCTACGGTCGCAAAATCCCGGCGTGAAAGCATAATACGCCTAGGGTAGCCTGCGCGGCACAATGCGGTAAACCGACACCGGGCTCTCGTTCCCCTCCCGGTCCACCGCCTTCACGCCCAGCACAATGTCGTCCACCGACACATCCACAAGCCGGAACTCCTTGCCGGGGCCGACGAACTGCTCCTTCTCCCAGTACGGCGCCGTCGAATCCCGGCGCACGATCGAGAAGCCGGCGAGGTCCGTAACATCACCCACCTCTTTCCACTTGAGAAAGGCATCGTAGCCGCTCTTACCGCGGCTCAGGTTCGGCCCGTCGACCTCATCGCCGCTCGTCACCGACCGGGCCTTCGTCAGTACGTCCGGCGCCGGCGGCGCCCAGGCCAGCACGGCCGCCACGGCGCCGTTCACCCGCGTCACGCGCGCCGCGTAAGCCGGCGAGGCGTTGGCGAAGGTATCCGAGCCCGTGTGCTGATTGGCGTAAAACTCGCTTGGCGTCGTGAATCGCACGGCCGGGTAGCCCGCCCGGTCGAAGGGCGTATGGTCGCCACCCCGGCCGAAGCGGTCGGCGCGAAAGACGGTGTTGACGGTCATCGAAGGCACATAGCGCTCGCCGATCTCTTTGACGTACCGGGCCAGCGTCCGCGAAGGCGAGTCGATCGGGTCTTCCGAGAAGACGCGCACGGCCGAGTTGGCGCTTCTCCCGTTGCCGGCCATGTCGTTGCCGATGATGTCGTTGTTCAGCACCGCGTCGATGACCATCTTCTGCTCCCGAGCCCGTTTGGCGTACTCGTTGGCCCCCAGCAGGCCGTACTCCTCCCCCGCGAAGGCGACAAACACGATGGTTTTTTCAAACTCAAACTGGCTCATCACCCTGGCCAGTTCCATCACCGCCGCCGTGCCGGAGCCGTCATCGGAGACGCCCGGCGCATCGGCCGCCACGGTCGCCTCCTGATCCATCTGCTCCAGTTCCCCCACCTTCTTCCGCACAATATGCAGCGAATCGTAGTGGCCGCTAACAATCACGTGCCGGTCCTTCTGCGTCGTGCCCGGCAGTACGGCCACCACGTTGACGATCTTCACGTCGCGGAACACGCGGCCGCCCTGCTTCAACTCGTGCGGGTCGAGCGAGACCTGCAGCCGCGGGCTGTAGCTCTTCATCTCCTCGGCAATCCACCGGTAGGCCGCGCCGACGCCGCGCGTCGGATGCTCCTGCGAAGAGAAAATGTTCCGCGTGCCGAAGCCTTCGAGGCGCCGCAGCGTGGACGCAATCCGATCGGCCGAAACCGCCGCGACAATCTTCTCCACTTTCGGATTCAGCGATTTGAGCGGCGTCTGCGCGGGAAGCGTCAGCGCGAGACAAACAGCGAGAAGAAGACGCATGGCGATATCTGCGAAAATAGCAGATTAGACACTATGGTCATTGACGGAATTTACTACGCGCTCGGTCTGCTCGCCGGCGGAGCGCTGGCCGGTTACCTCACCCGCCCCTGGCTGGCGATCCCCTTCGTCATCCTGGCGATGTTCTGCCTGTGGTTCTTCCGCGACCCGGAGCGCGAGGTGCCCCCCGGGCCGGTCGCCGTCTCCCCGGCCGATGGCAAGGTAACCCTGATCAAACAGATCGACGGCAAAACCCGCCTCAGCATCTTCCTCAATGTCTTCGACGTCCACGTCAACCGCACCCCCATCGCCGGCAGGGTCGTCGACGTCAAATACCAAACCGGCAAGTTCCTGGTCGCCAGCAAGGACGAAGCCTCCACCGACAACGAAATGAACACCATGGTCGTCGAAGCCACCGACGGCGTCCGCATCGCCTTCAGCCAGATCGCCGGCCTCATCGCCCGCCGCATCATCTGCTACAAAAAGCCCGGCGATGTACTCGCCGCCGGCGAGCGTATGGGCTACATTAAGTTCGGCTCCCGGGTCGATGTCTGGCTCGGACCCGAATGGGAGCTGACCGTCAAGGTGGGAGACCGCGTCTCGGCCGCCTCCTCCGTCATCGCGAAAAGGAAATGATGCCACGGCTGAATCTCTCCGAGCGTTTGCTTGACCCGAACTCCCCGGACCGCCGGCCCCGCCGCGCCGCCTATGCCCTGCCCACGATGTTCACCGCAGGCAACCTGCTGCTGGGCTTTCTCGCCATCGTCGAGTGCTTCCGCGGCGCCATGGACCACGCCCTCGGCGCGGGCGAAGCGGCGCGCGACCACTTTGAACTCGCAGCCATCATGCTCGGCATCTCCGTCTTTGTCGACGGCCTCGATGGCCGCATCGCCCGCGTAACGAACACCGTCAGCGACTTCGGCCGCGAACTCGACTCGCTGGCCGATGTCATCTCCTTCGGCCTCGCGCCGGGCATCCTGGCCTTCACCTGGGGCCTGCAGTTCGTCGACTGGTCCCTGCTGCCCGATACCGGCCTGCGCGTACCGCTCGAACGCGCCGGCTACTTCGTCATCTTCGTCTACCTCCTCTGCGGCGCCTCCCGCCTCGCCCGCTTCAACGTGCAGGTCAATCCCGTCCCCAAAAACCCCGGCCGCCCCGACCGGAAGTACTTCGTCGGACTGCCCATCCCCGCCGCGGCCGGCATGCTCGCCGCCGTTGTCTACGCCGCCAACTCCTATCCGCTGCGCCACTGGGCCGCCGCCATCGCCTGGATCGCGCTCATCGGCCTCCTCGCCTTCCTCATGGTCAGCACCTGGCGCTACCGCAGCTTCAAAGACTTCAACCTGCTCAGCCCGCGCTCGTTCCGCAGCGTCATCACGCTCGGGGCCATGATCTTCCTCATCTTTAATTTCTCGCAGCACGTCCTGCTCGCCATGGGCGTCGCCTACACCGGCAGCGGCATCGTAGTCCGCCTCGGCGGCCTGCTGCAGCGCAAACCACAAGCGGCCACCCCCGCCCCGGAGCATCAGATTGGCTAAACCTCTTGTCGTTCTGCTCGGCGGCGAATCCCTGGTCGGCAAAGACTTCCAGGCCCGCTTTGAAGACGCCGGATTGAAGGCGCACCTCACCCCGGCCGCCGCCGGCGAAGGCGTCAGCGCCAGGATCGCCCCGCCCTCGGCCGACGAAGACGACGAACCCGCCGTCATTCCTGCCCTCGACGGCGATCAGATCGCCGCGGCCCGCGTCATCGTCCTCAGTGGCGGCGCCGAAGAGGCCCGCGCCGCCTTCGCCCTGGTGCAGCAGCATCAGGGCCGCGCCGCCGTCGTCGACCTCACCGGCGAACTCGCCACCCAACCCGAAGCCCGCGTCCGCGCCCCGTTTTTCGAATCGAAGCCACCGGAAGGGCCGGTCGTCCACTCCATCCCCCACCCGGCCGCCTACCTGCTGGCCCACTTCCTCACCCATCTCCACCAAAGCCAGCCGGTCCGCCGCGCCGTCGCCACCATCTTCGAACCGGCCAGCATGAGCGGCCTCCGCGCCATCAACGAACTGCAGCGCCAGGCCATCGGCCTGTTCACCTTCAAGCCCCTGCCCAAAGAGGTCTTCGGCGAACAGCTCGCCTTCAATCTCATCGCCCGCCCCGCCGAAGAGTCCACCATCGGCTGGGCCGGCCGCGAAAAACGCATCGAACGCGACCTCGCCTCGCTGCTCGCCATCGACGGCGTTATCCCCATGCCCTCGCTCCGCCTCGTGCAGGCCCCGGTCTTTCATGGCTACGCCGTCTCGCTCTGGGTCGAGTTCGCCAACGGCGTCAGGATCAGTTCGCTGCTCGACCATCTGAGGCAGGAGGGGCTCGACCTCCGCACCGACGAACTCGACCCGCCCAACAACGTCAACATGGCCGGCCAATCCGGCTACGCCGCCGGCGCCATCGAGGTGGATCACAACGACAGCCGCGCCTGCTGGTTCTGGCTCGCGGCCGACAATCATCAGCTCTGCGCCGAAATCGCCGTCGACGTGGTGCGGGAGCTCTTATGAAGCGCCGCGCCCTCCTCTCCGCCCTCGGCCTCACCGGCTGCGGCTACCACGTCGGCGGCAAAGCCGACCTGCTGCCCAAGACCGTCCGCACCATCGCCATCCCCACCTTCGGCAACGTCACCACCCGCTACAAAATCTCCGACCGCCTCAGCACCGCCATCAGCCGCGAATTCCTCACCCGCACCCGCTACCAGGTCGTCGCCGACCCCAACGACGCCGATGCCACGCTGCGCGGCACCGTCCTCAACTACATCGCCTTCCCCACCGTCGTCGACAAGGTCACCGGCCGCGCCGCCGGCGTCCAGATCTCCGTCACCCTCCAGGTCAGCCTCACCGACCGCGCCTCCGGCAAGGTGCTGTTCACCCGCGCCAACATGGAAGTGCGCGAACGCTACGAGATCTCCATCGATCAGACGCAGTACTTTGAAGAGTCAGAGACGGCGCTCGAACGGTTAAGCCGCGATGTCGCGCGCACCATCGTCAGCGCCGTCCTCTCGGGATTCTAAATGGCGCTCACCCCCGACCAGTTCCTTACCCAGATCAAGCTCGGCCGCCTGCTGCCCGCCTACCTGTTCATCGGACCCGATGCCTACCGCCGCGACAAATGCCGCCGGGCGCTGATCGAATACTGGCTCACCGAAGGCACCGAACGCGAAGAGGGCCTCACCCGCCTCGACCTCGACGAACTCTCGCTCGCCGAAGCCATGGACGACGCCTGCTCCTACTCCCTGTTCGCCACGAAACGCGTCCTCTGGATCACCTCGGCCGAACTCGCTCTCCCCCGCGGCAAAGACGCCGAAGGCGGCGCCGATGCCGTGGCCCGGTATCTCAAGAACCCGCCCCCGGGCGTCATCGTCATTCTGCAGTGCAGCCGCTTTGAGTTCGACGGCGACGACAAAGCCAAAATCGAACGCGTCCAGAAGTTCTACGGCTGCATCGGCGGACAGGTGGAGTTCCCCCACCCCACGCCCCTTGAAGCCCGCGCCCTGGCCCAACTGCTCGCCCGCGACGCCGGCCTGCGTCTCACCGCGGACGCCATGGAACTGCTCGTCGAGGCCACGGGAAACAACTCCACCCGCATCGCCATCGAGATCGAAAAGCTCGGCCTGCTGACCGGCGAAGGCGGCCCCATCAACATCGAGCAGATCCAGAAAATGGTGCCCGACGCCCGGGAGGCCACCATCTTCGCCCTCGTCGCCGCCATGGGCCGCCGCGACCGGCGCGCCGCCCTCGAAGTGCTCGATACCCTGGTCCGCGAAGGCGAGTACCTGCCCCTCGCCCTCAGCTTTCTGGCCGGGCAGTTCCGCATGGCCATCACCGCCAAGGAAGCCCGCCTCGCCGGCGCTGCCCAGATCCAGCAGTACTTCTCCCGCCAGGGCGTGCCCATGTGGAAGGCCCGCGCCGAACAGGTGGCGCAGACCGCCCAGGCCTTCACCCTGCCGCAGATGCGCTCCGCCGCGCAGGGCCTCTTCCGCGCCGATCGCGGCCTGCGCGACATCCGCCCCGATGACCGCATCATCATGGAGCAGCTGATTCTGGCGCTTACGGCGTGAGCGTGTAGTTCACCCGGACGGCGGTGCGCACCGCCACCGGATTGCCGTTCAGCAGCGTCGGTTGATACACCCACTGCCGCACGGCGGGCAGCGCCGATTCGGTCAGCTCCGCGTGCGGCGTGGCGATCACCTGGGCCGCCGTGACGGCTCCCCGTTGGTCCACGTCCACCTCCAGCCATACGGGGCCCTCAATCCGCTGCGCCTTCATCGCCGCCGGGTAGACGGGCGGAACTTTGGTGATCAACTTGGCGGACATCCGGTCGCCGCCCACCCGGATCCTCAGCCCTGTCGCTGCCTCCCGGTAGTGTAAATCGAGCACCTGCACCTTATCTCGCAGGGTGACATCGACCAACCGCCGCCCGTTGACCACCAGCTGTTGACCACCAGCTGATAATCTCCCCCCGCCACGCCGCGAAAGGCGTATTCGCCATCGCCGCCGGCGCTCGTCCGCGCCCGCTCCTCGGCGCCCTGCATTAGCTTCACTTCGGCGTAGGCTGCGTTGAACACCGTGCCGCTCAGCCCCGGCGATTGGGCCAGCAGCAGCGGCGCCGCGAAAAGAAGCGCTACAAGATGTCTCCGCATCAGCATCATTCCATCCTGAGTACAACGCAGAACGCCCGCGCTAAGGATTCAGCGCGGGCGACAAAACTCGAAATCTGCAATCTGGAGACCGAACGATCTACGCGACTAGTTTCTTGACGTGGGCCGAAACGCGGGACTTGTAGCGAGCGGCAGTGTTCTTCTTAATGATGCCCCACTTGGCGGAGCGGTCGACGATCGAGAAAACCGACGGCAACGCAGCCACAGCCCCAGTGGCGTCCTTGCTCGCGATCAGCTTACGCACGCGCTTGATGGCGGTGCGGAGGCGGGACTTGCGCATGCGGTTGACCTCGGTGCGCTTTTCGGTAACGCGGACCCGCTTCAAAGCCGAAACATGATTTGCCATTTACAGAAATACCAATCCTTGACAGAACTTTCCCTCTCAATACTACCAGCTTACGGGATCACCGTCAACGGAACCGTCGCCCGGTAAGGCTGGCTACCCAGGGTCGTCAACACCGCCTCCATCACATACTCCCCCGGCTCAAGCCGTAGCCGGTCCGTCGCCGTCCAGTTTCTCTCCCCCTCCACCGTCTCCTCCCGCAGCAGCATGGCGAAGCTCCGGGTTGCCGACCATACATACACCCGGTTTCCGCGGGCGTCCTTTAAGTACAGATCAAAGCTCTGCCCGCTGCCGAACTCGAGCCGCAGCGGCTTGCCGGTGGAGTTCTCAAGCGTCATCCGCGCCTCGAACACAAACTCCGGCGGATAGCTCGCACCGTCCAGACTCAGCCGGAAGGAGTGCTCCGGCCCGCCAAACACCGCTACCCCGCCTACCCGCGCGTAGGTCAACCGGTACACCCGCCGCTCGCCACCGGACGCGGTCTCCCTCTCCACCAGCCCCACCCCCGGCACAAACACCTCCCGCACCACGCCCCCCTCCGCGCACGCATAGCGGATCACCAGGCCATTGGCGAACGAACTCCTGCCCAACTCCACCCGCCTATCCCGCGCCTCCACCGTCGCCGCCCCCGGGCAGGGCGCCACCGCCGTCTCCCAGCGGTCGGCCGTGAAATCCGCCCACACCCCCTCCGCCCCGTCCGGCTGCCGTACCAGCAGTTGGCCCTGCGTGTTCCGCCGCAGCAACCCGCTCGGCCCGTCCAGCCCGGCGTACACAAAATAGGTTTGGCCCGCCACCTCCCGGTTCTGCCCGATCGTGGTCACCACCCTCTCGGTCGCCCCATCCAGCCGATAAACCCATTGGTTGCCCACCGCTAACGGAAAATACTCCGCCGCCAACGCGGGCCAGGCCAGGATGCCGCAGGCGATAAGAAGCAAACGAAATTTCATGCTGATTAGGACGCGCCAGCCGGCCCGCCCGTCGACAAGAATTTTGAGAAAATTCGAGCGGGGCATCCGGGGGTAAACTAGGAGTTTCTTCGCTTATGCCCCCCATTCAAGGCCCCCTCGCCGCACTCGTCACCGTCCGCCGTCCCTCCGGCCACACCATCGACATCGGCCCCGCGCTCGATATCATCGACTTCCTCGTCGGCCACGGCGTCACCGGCATCGCCCTGCTCGGCGCCACCGGCGAGTTTGTCCACTTCGACGTCGAAGAGCGCATGCGCTTTGCCCACATGGCCATCCGCCGTAGTCGGGTCCCGCTGCTCGTCAACGTCTCCCACTCCACCCTCGAAGGCGCCCTCACCCTCGCCCGCGATGCCGCCCAGAGCGGCGCCGCCGGCCTCCTGCTGATGCCCCCCCACTTCTTCCGCTACAAGCAGCAGGAACTCCGCGAGTTCTATCGCCGCTTCGCCGACCACGCCGCCGACCTCCCGCCCACCTTCCTCTACAACCTCCCCTTCTTCACCACCGGTCTTGAAGCCGCCACCGCCTGCGAAGTCCTCGCCACCGGCCGCTTTGCCGGCATCAAAGACTCCAGCGGCAACCTCGACCTGTTCGAAGCCCTGGCCGCCCAGCGCGACCGCCAGCCCTTCACCCTGCTCATCGGCAACGATTCCATTCTCGCCGCCCGCCGCCACCGCGCCGACGGAGTCATCTCCGGCTGCGCCTGCGCCGTTCCCGATCTCATCACCGGCCTCGACCGCGCCGTCACCACCGGCAACGCCGCCGCCCAGGCCCGCCTCGCCCAGCGCCTCGCCGAGTTCATCGAAAAGATCGATCCGCTGCCCACCCCGCTCGGCGTCCAGGAAGCCCTCGCCCTCCGCGGCTTCCCCATGGCCCTCGCCCCCACCCGCCTCGGCCCCGATCTGCTCGCCCACCGCGAACTCTTCCGCGCCTGGTTCCCGGACTGGCTCGCGGCCATGCAGCAGGATCTCGCGCTGCTGTAACTCCCATGCACGACGTCGAATCCTTCCGGCCGGTAGCCCGCGAGGCGATCGAATGGATCGCCGATTACCTGGCCAACTCCCGCCGCTATCCGGTCACCCCCCGGATGAACCCCGGCGACCTGATCGACCGTCTGCCCGCGCAAGGCCCCGAAACGGGCGAGCCGCTCGCCCAACTGCTCGCCGACTTCGAGGCGCAGATCCTCCCCGCCGTTGGCCACTGGAACCACCCCCGCTTCTTCAACTACTTCTCCTCGACCGGCTCCGTCCCCGGCGTCCTCGCCGAAATGCTCGCCGCGGCACTCAACTCGAACGGCATCAACTGGGTGGCCACCCCCGCCGTCTCCGAGCTCGAACAGGTGGCCCTCGGCTGGCTCCGCCAGTGGTCCGGCCTGCCCGAAGACTACTTCGGGCAGATCTTCGACACCGCCTCCATCAGCACCCTCCACGCCCTCGCCGCCGCCCGCGAGATGGCCGACCCGGATTCGCGCCGTTGCGGCCTCACCAAATGCCTCCGCGTCTACTGCTCCGACCAGGCCCATTCAAGCATCGACAAAGCCGTCATCGCCGTCGGCATCGGCCTCGACAACCTCGTCAAAATCCCCACCGACAACGCCTTCCGCCTGCAGACCGAACTCCTTCGCCAGGCCATCGAAGCCGACCTCGCCGCCGGCTACACCCCCTGCGCCGTCGTCGCCACCCTCGGCACGACCTCAACGACCAGCGTGGATCCGATCCGCGAAATCGTCGACCTCGCCGCGCCCCACCACCTCTGGGTCCACATCGACGCCGCCTACGCCGGCGCCGCCCTCCTCCTGCCCGAGTTCGCCGGCCTGTTGCAGGGCGCCGAGCGGGCGCACTCCTACGTCGTCAACCCCCACAAATGGCTCTTCGTCCCCGTCGACTGCAGCGCCTTCTATACGCGTTTCCCCGAAATTCTCCGCCGCGCCTTCACCGTCACCCCGGAGTATCTCCGCACCACCGCCGCCCCCCGCGCCGTCAACCTCATGGACTACGGCATCCCACTCGGTCGCCGCTTCCGCGGCCTCAAACTCTGGTTCGTCCTCCGCTACTTCGGCCGCCAGGGGCTCATCGCCGAACTCCGCCGCCAGATCGAACTGGCCCAGCGCCTCCGCCGCTACGTCGAAGCCGATGGCCGCTTCGAACTGGCCGCGCCCGCGCCGTTCTCCACCGTCTGCTTCCGCAAGCTCGCCCCCGCGGCCGAAAACCGCTGGATCGCCGCCGAAATCAATCGCAGCGGGGACTTTTTTATCTCGCAGACCCTGCTGCGCGAACAGTTCACCCTGCGCGTCGCCGTCGGAAACCTCGCCACCACCGAAGCCGATATCGACGCCCTCTGGGAGCGGATCAACGCGCTGGCCGCGCTGGCGCCGGCTCACTCTGGCGGCTGAGCCGCGCAATCTCGCTTTCGAGCAGCAGCAGTGAGTGGCGAATGGCCCCCGCATCCCGCGCCGCCGCCGCATCTTCCAGCTTCCGAGCCCGGTCCGCCACCCGGATGGCCGCAATCGACTGCGCCGCCGTCTGCACCTGACGCGCCCCGCTGAGCAGCCCCTCCGTGTCGCTGCCCCGGGCCGCCTGCTGCAAACGATCGAGCCGCTCGGGCGCCAACTGCAGGAACAGCCGCACCATATCGCCCGTTACGTCCGCCGCGCCGGCCAGCGGCTGCTTGTCCCCGCTTGACGCCGCCAGCAGATAGCGGTCGAGGGTCCGCAGCAGCTCCCGCGAATCGATCGGCTTGGTCAGGTAGGCGTTCATACCCGCCTCCAGACACCGCTCCCGGTCGCCGCTCATCGCGTGCGCCGTCAGCGCCACCACCGGCAGCTGCCGCCACGCCTCGCTTCGCCGGATCTGCCGCGTCGCCTCAAGACCATCCATGCCCGGCATCTGCACATCCATCACCACCAGATCAAACGCCTCGGCCGCCAACATCCGCAGCGCCTCGGCCCCCTCAGCGGCAATCGCGCACGTGTAGCCGCGCTTGGTCAGCAGCGACTGCAATACCTTCTGGTTCACGGCGTTATCCTCAACCAACAGAATCCGCCCCGTCCGCTTCGCCGCCACCCCGACCGCCTCTTCGTTCTCCACCGGCGCGGTCTGCTCGGAAGCCAGCAGCGGCAGCGTCACCACGAACCGGCTCCCCACGCCCTCCTCGCTCGACACCGTCACACTCCCCCCGTGCATCTCCGCCAACTGCCGCGTAATCGCCAGCCCCAAACCCGTGCCACCAAAGCGCCGCGTGATGCTTCCATCCGCCTGCGTGAACTTGTCAAAGATCAGCGGCAGCTTATCCGGCGCAATCCCCAGCCCGGTATCGGAGACAATCAGCTGCAGCTCCACCAGCCCGGCTTCGTTCCGATCCGCGGCGCGCACCACCAGCCGGATCTCCCCTTCACTCGTAAACTTCACCGCGTTGCTCAACAGATTGTGCAGAATCTGCCGGATGCGCAACGGATCGCCCAGAAACAGCGCCGGAAGATCGGCCGGCAGCTCCGTCACCAGGCCGACGCCCTTCTGCCCCGCCTTGGCCCCGTGCCCCTTGGCGCAGTCCCGCACCACCAACGCCAGATCGAACGCAACCTTCTCGAGCGCCATCCGCCCGGACTCAATCTTGGAAAGGTCAAGGATATCGTTCAACAGCTCAAGCAGCGAAAACGCACTCCGCTGCGCCGTCTCGAGTTGATCCCGCTGCTCCGCCGTCAGAGGGCTGTCGAGCACCAGCTCAATCATCCCCAGAACCCCGTTCATGGGCGTCCGCAACTCGTGCGACATATTCGCCAGAAACTCGCTCTTGGCCCGGCTCGCCGCCACCGCCTGCTGCATCGCCACCTCGAGCGCCTCGGTCCGCTGCCGGATCCGCTCCTCGAGCAGCACGTGATGCTGCTCAAGTTCTGCGCGCTGCTTGCTGAGCATCCCGATCATGTCGTTGAAGCTGCGCGCCAGAAACTCCACCTCGTCCCCGGATCGCCGGTACCGGATCGGCCGCAACTCCCCCTGCGCCACCGCCACCAATCCCTGCTCCAGCGTCTCGATCGGCTTGACGAGCAGCCGCACGGTCACCTGCACGAGCAGGGTCGCAATCACCAGCGCCACTCCTAACAGAATCGCGCTCTTCCCTAGACTCAGCGTGCCGTTGATGTGGTCATACGCCACCGTCACGGCTACGAGCCACCCCATCATCCCCGCCGTGAACAGGAAAAACTTGGTGGCCAGCGATCGGTGCTGAGCCGGCTGTGTCCGTTGGAGTTTCGCTTCCACTGTCGCGGTTAGATTCCTTTCAACCCGGCCCTACACCTCCAGGTTCCCTAAAACGCCCGGTCGAACCCATTCGGCTGAGACCTTAGTTCGCAGATTGGCTTGGCTGATCACGGCCCAATCGAAAGTACTGATACTGTGGAGTTTGGCCTTGCCCATGCTCTCTTCCCGTCTATCGACCACATTCTGCGGAATTCCACTGAAAAATCCGATCTTCGCCGCCTCCGGCACCTTCGCCTACGGCCTTGAATTCGCCTCCCTGCTCGACCTCAACGCCCTCGGCGCCATCGTCGTCAAAGGCCTCTCCCGCCAGCCGATGGACGGCAACCGCCCGCCCCGCATCTTCGAAGCCGAAGCCGGCATGATCAATTCGATCGGCCTGCAGAACATCGGCGCCCGCGCCTTTGCCGTCGAAAAACTCCCGGCGCTGCGCCAGTACACCACCCCCATCATCGCCAACGTCTTCGGCTACGCCCCCGAAGACTACGAAGAGGTCATCCGCATCCTCGAAGATCACCAAGGCCTCGCCGCCTACGAACTGAACGTCTCCTGCCCGAACACCAAACACGGCGGCATCTTCTTCTCCTCCGATCCCGCCCTGCTCGCCGACCTCATCGCCCGCCTCCGGCCCCTCACCCGCCGCCCCCTCATCATCAAACTCTCCCCCAACGTCGCCCGCATCGAACCCCTCGCCCAGGCCGCCGAAGCCGCCGGCGCCGATGCCCTCAGCCTCGTCAACACCTTCGTCTCGCTCGCCATCGACGCCCGTACCCGCCGTCCCCGCATCGGCAACGGCTACGGCGGCCTCTCCGGTCCCGCCATCAAGCCAATCGCCCTGCGCCTGGTCTACGAAGCCGCCCGGGCCGTCAGGATCCCCGTGCTCGGTCTCGGCGGGGTCGCCACCGGCATCGACGCCGCCGAGTTCCTCATCGCCGGCGCCGCCGCCGTGCAGGTGGGCACCGCCACCTTCTGGGACCCCTCGGCCCCCCTCCGCATCGCCCGCGAACTCGACCGCTTCCTCCGCGAAGAGAAGATCGACCGGGTCTCCGACCTCACCGGCACCCTCCAGATGCCAAACTAAGAGGGATGAAGATCATAGCCACCCCCACGGCGCCGCGCGCCATCGGCCCCTACTCCCAGGCCATCGTCCACCACGGCATGGCCTACCTCTCCGGCCAGATTCCCCTCGACCCCGCCACCGGCGAACTCGTCGCCGGCGATATCACCCTGCAGACCGAGCGCGTGCTCTCGAACATGGCCGCCGTGCTCGAAGCCTGCGGCTCCTCGCTCGGCCGCGTCGTCAAAACCACCGTTTTCCTCCAGGATCTCGGCGAATTCGCCGCCATGAACGCCGTCTACGCGCGTTTTTTCGAAACGAACCCACCGGCCCGTTCGACGGTGGAGGTCGCCCGCCTACCCCGGGACTCCCGCGTCGAAATCGAATGCGTCGCTATTGTGGATAGCGAGTAACCGTCTCCCGCCCCAGCAGGTGGTCCAGATGGTGCTGCAGGTGCAGCACATAGTCGCCAATCAGGGCCGCCAGCGTCACCGCCGCCCCGCCGCCAATCGTGCATGGACTTTCGAGCCGGGCGGCGGGAATCCGCTTGATCATATGCACCAGCAGCCGGTTCTGGTCATACCAAAGGTCGATCAACTCCATCCACGGCATCGTCTGGTAGCCGTGCAGCTCCACCCACGCATCCTGATCGTAGCCGGGGCCGGTGTAGGCGCCTTCGAGCGCCGCCCGCACAATCCGCAGGTGGTTGTTCGCCGCCGAATCCACCAGATGGCCCAACTCCTGCTTCGGCGACCACGCCCCGGGCTTCGGCGCCTGCGCGGCCTGCGTCGCGGTCAACCCGCGCAGATACTGCAGCTCCCGGTCAATCGTCGATTCGAGCAGCGCCGCCAGCATTACTGATGCACCGAGTGCTGCGGCTGCGGATCCTTCAGCTTGATTTCAACCGTCTTCTCTTCCTCGGCGACATCGAAAATCTGGCCGAAGGTCTGCAGGCCCTTGGCGATGATCTGAATCTGGATCTTGCCCTGCGGGATGGGCGGAATCATGGCCACGCCCTCCTGGTTCGTCTTCAACTGGTAGGAGGTCATGATCTTCTTGCCCAGCTTCACAACGCTGCGCCCCTCGACAAACCGCACAATCACGCTCGCCCGCTCCACCGGCTTATCGTTGAACTCCTTGCGAACCTCCACCCGCAGCTTCGTCATCGGAGGATCCGCCCACACCGGCAACGCCAACAAACTCAGAACAAGTACCCGTCGCAGCATCATAATTCCCATTATGCGATATCGGGCAGCAGAAACCGTTCGGGGCGGCCCAGTATTTCGGCCGCCGCCTCGGCGGCCAGATAGCCGCTCCGCGCCGCACCCTCCATCGTCGCCGGCCAGCCGGAACGCGTCCAATCCCCGGCCAGCACAAAATTGGTCAGCTTCGTGCGGTTCCCCGGCCGGTGCTTGCCGAGCCCGGGCAGCGCGCTGTAAGTGGCCCGGGCCTCCTTCACCACCTGCGCGTTCAAGAGCGTTGCCTCTCGCACGAGCGGCAGATACTCGGCCAGCTCCGCCATCGACCGCTCGATCACCTCCTGCCGCGACAGCTTCAGCCAGGGCTTCGAAGCGCTCACGACCAGCTGCAGATAACGGCCGCCCTCTTTGGCGAAAAACCACTGCAGATTGCGGTCGAGCAGCGTCCCGTAGGGCAGCGCGGTCACCGGACGGTCAAACCAGAAATGCACCCCAGTGATCGAGGAGTGGGTAAAAGCGCCCACGTCAATCCCCGCCTCCGGCGCCAAACCCGCCGCCTTCTCAAACGGCACCGCCGAGATCACCACCTTCGCTCGCCGCTCCTCGCCAGCCACCACCACGCCGCGCGCCACGCCGCCTTCGACCAACACGCGCTCCACCGTCTGCCGCAGCCGGATGGCCACGCGCGGCATCCCGGCCCACGCGCCCGCCGTGTACAACTCCACCAGCGGCACCGTCGGCACCCCCATCTCGTAGGAGGTCGAAGAAGCGAGAAAGCCCAGCCAGAAGACCTGAAAGCCATGGATCGCCGCCATCCGGTCCAGCTCCTCGTTGATCGCGCTCACCAGCACCTGCCGCCAGAAACGCTCAATCGCGTTGGGCGACTGCCCCTTCTCCCGCAGCCAGTCCAGCATCGAAATCTCTTCGAGGTCCCGGCGCCGCCCCCGCTCCCACAAAATCGCCAGAAACGCCCGCGCCACGCAGATCTTGTCCGCCCAGGAAAGAAAGCTCATCCGCAGAAAAGACTCGGTAAAGTGCAGCGGCGCCGGCAGCACGCCCCGCCGGAAATGGCTCACCCGCCCGCCCGGCTCGAGAAACGGAATGTCCTGCCCGAACACCACCCGGTCAGCCACCCCCATCCGTCCATAGAAATCCAGCAGATTCACGCAACACCGCAGCAGGATATGCTGGCAGTTATCCACAACTCCCGTCTTCGGCAGCGCATACGAAGTCGCGCGTCCGCCCAGATGAGGCCTCGCTTCGAGTAACTCCACGCTCCAGCCCGCGCCGCCCAATGCCGCCGCCGCGGCCAGCCCGGCCACCCCGCCCCCGACAACAATGACATCCAGCGCCATTACGAAACGGGCTGGCGGGATCGCTTCCCGCCGTCGCCATCGCTCATGCCAAGCGCGATCCAAATCACCAGGATCAGGGAAACAACGTAAATGGCATCAGAGAGGCTCATAAGGGACCAGGGAATCTACTGACAACAGCATAAGGCGAAACGCGCATCCGAGCAATGGACTTTAGACCCAGTACCCTTTGCTCATGCCTACCAGCAGCGCGCCAATTCCTCCCAGCAGCGGAAACGCCAACCAGCCGCCCAGCAGCCTCTGCCGCCAATCGAACGGCCGGCGCGTAAACGCCAGCCAGCCCTGCGCGGCAAACACCGGCGTCATCGCCGCCACAAACCCCACCCCGCCGTGCGTGCACCACGGGCAGTGCCGGGCGGCCTGATGGTCGTGAATATTGCAGTGCGCCGCCCCGGCCCCGAGCACACCCTGGCAGCCGCACTGATAAATCAGATTGCAGAAATCAATCGCAAAAAACGCCGCCACGCCCGCCGTGCAGGCAAAGACGGCGATCCCGGTCTTCACCCCTTCACCAGTCGGCGAGTTTTCGCCCGCCCGTGAATCCGGACCATGTTCGCAATCATCTGCACTCCGGCTTTGTCCTTCATCGTCAGAATCGATTCCGGATGGAACTGCACCGCTTCCACCGGCAGCGTCTTATGGCGGACGCCCATGATGATGCCGTCCTCGCTCCGCGCCGTGACGGCAAGACACGCGGGCAGCTTCTCCGGCAGCGCGTAGAGCGAGTGATACCGGCCCACCTGCAGCGGGTCGGCGAGGCCGGCGAAGCATCCGGCGCCGCCGTGGCGCACGAGCGAGGGTTTGCCGTGCATCGGATAATCAAGCACGCCCAACTCCCCGCCAAAGGCCTCGACGATTCCCTGCAATCCCAGGCAGACGCCCAGCACGGGATAGCCGGCCGCCGCGGCAAACCGCACCAGCGCGGGCACCCCGAACTCCTCCGGTCGCCCCGGCCCCGGCGAGATCAGAATCAGATCCGGGTCAATCTCCTCGATCTTCGCCTCCGGAATACCCGCTCGGTAGGTCACCACCTCGGCCCCGGTCTGCCGGGCGTAGTTGGCCAGCGTCAGCACGAAGCAGTCATCGTTGTCGACGAGCAGCAGTTTCAAGCCTTCGCCCACGCGCGGCGGCGCGGCGGCCGGGGGCGGCGCGGCTTTGCCCATCGCGAGGGCGCGGAAAAAGCCGGTGGCCTTGATCTGCGTCTCCTGCTCCTCGCTCGCCGGGTCGGAGTCGTAAAGCAGCGTCGCCCCGGCCGAGTAGGAGGCCATGCCGTCCTTCAAGTGCACCGTCCGGATGGTGATGCCCGTGTTGATGTCGCCGTTCAGCGACAGCATGCCGATGGCGCCGCCGTACCAGCCGCGGGCGTCTTTTTCCAGGTTTTCAATCTCCTGCGAGGCGGCCTTTTTCGGCGCGCCGATCAGCGTGACGGCCCACATGTGCGACAGAAACGCGTCCATGGCGTCAAAGCCCGGCATCAGCAGCCCTTCAACGTGGTCGACCGTATGGAACAGCCCGGCGTAGCTTTCAATCAGGCGCCGGCCGATCAGCCGCACCGAACCCGGCACGCAGACGCGCGACTTGTCGTTGCGGTCGACGTCGGTGCACATCGTCAACTCGCTCTCTTCCTTGGCCGAAGCGAGCAGATTCTTGATCGCCTCCGCATCGGCCATCGGGTCGCCGGTCCGCCGGGCCGTCCCCGAAATTGGGCACGTTTCCACGCGCGGCCCTTCGACACGGACAAACATCTCCGGGCTAGCGCCCACCAACTGCTCCCCGCCCAACTGCAGGAGAAACTCGTAGGGCGAGGGGCTGGCCTGCTGAATCCGCTGGAACAGCACGGACGGCTTTTCAGCGTACGGCGTCGAGAAGGTCTGGCGCAGCACGACTTCATAGTAGTCGCCCACCTTCATGCGGGCCCGCACCTTTTCGACGTTCGCCATGTACTCGGCCGGGGTGTGGTTGCTGGTCACCGGAGCCGGAGCGAGCACCGGCGGCTTCGCTACCGGCGCGGCGCCGCCGGCGACGCCCACGGTGGTCAACTCTTCAAACGCGAAATCGTAGCGGTAGCGCTCAATCACCTCTTTCTTGCGATCCACATAGAGGATGTCGTCGCAGAAGAACAGGTGAAGGTCCTTGCGGTCCCCCCGTTCGAGGCGCAGATGAATGGGATCGAACTGAAAGAGCAGGTCGTAGCCGAAGGCCCCGACGAACGAGAGCTTCGAGTCGTCCGGATGCCGGAACTCTTCAACGAGCGCCCGCAGAAGGGAGAAGACCGACGGCTGTTTGGACCGCTCCTCTTCGGGAAAAAACGCGGGCAGCGGCTTCAGCGTGCCGCACAGGCCCCCGGGGGTCGCCGCGAACGACTCCCAGTGGGGATGATCCGCCAGCAGCCGGCCAAAAATCTGGCACAAGACGCCCCCGCGCGGATTCAACGCCCGGAACTCTACTCGGCGGCCCCAGGCCACCACCTCGAGCGGCGGTTTGCTCGAAGCAATATCCCAACGGGAGTACCGCCCGGGATACTCGTATCCCGAGGAAAGGTAGAAGCCGCGATAGCGGTCCAGATCCTGCAGCAGACTGCCCAGGCCCCTCTTGTAAGAAGCCTTGCTCAGATTCCGGGTTACCGCTATGCCGCTCTTCGTTTCGTAGCGGAGAAGGGGCATGGCGCTCAAGAACTAAACCCTTAGGATACCATGATTTAGGCGAGGACGGCCCCGGTCTGCGCCGTATCGTAGCCGGCCAGAACCTCGAGCTTGCGGCGCAGGGCGGCCCGCTGCAGCACGTCCAGAAAGGCCTGCGCGGCGGGCGTGGCCAGCGTCTCGCGGCGCAGCACGAAGTCGTAGCGCTCACTCTGCAGCGGGATGAAATCGAGCCGGAAGGTCTGGGCCGCCGACCGCGTCGCCACGCAGCAGTCCGCCTCCCCGCTCAACACCAGGTAGGCGACGGCCAGATGCCCATAGCCGAGCCGTTCATAGCCGCTCACCTTCGCCACCGGCACCCCCGCGGCGCCGAGCAGCCGGTCGAGCAGCGCCCGGCTGCCCGACCCCTGCTCCCGGTTCACCAGGCGGACGCCGCGCCGCGCCAGGTCCTCCGCCTTCCGGATGCCCTTCGGATTGCCGGGCGCCACCACGAATCCCTCCTCCCACCGGGCGAAGCTGACGACGGCGAAATCCTCGCCGGGAAACTCCCGGCGGAGGTAGGGCAGGTTGAACTCACCCGTGGCGGGATCTTCGAGATGCGAGCCGGCAATGTGGACCTTGCCCTCGTGCAGCCAGCGCAGCGCCAACTGGCTTGCCGCGGGGGCGGCAACCACTTCCACCCCGCCGCTGCGCTCCGCCATGTGCGCAACGAAGCCAAGGGCCGGGTCGCACCCGGCCAGCACCAGCTGGCGGGCGTTGCCGTCCACCCCGGGAAAGGCCATCACCTCCGCCTCGGCCGCCGACCGTCCCGGCCGGGCGACGACGCCATCGGCCTCGGGCAGATAGTAGGGCGCCGCGTTAACGGGGAGGCACACCCGCCGGCGGCCTACCTGGCCCAGCCGCACGGCCTGCCCCTTGCTCAGCGGCGCCGCGCTCAGCACATCGGCCGGGAGCGCCGCGGGAAGCGCCGGCTCCTCTCCGGCCAGCGAAAACAGCTCTTCGACGGCCGCCTCGAGCGCCCGTGCCAGGCGCAGCGTGACCTCGGTATTGGGCATGTAGGAGCCGGCCTCGATGGCGTGGATGGTCTGCCGGGTCACCCCAACGCGCCGGGCGAGGTCGGCGGCGCTGAGGCCGCGGCTCTGCCGGACGGCGCGGAGCTGGTTCTGGATGGAGGAGTGCATGGGCCTCAGCTTTGTAGTGTAGCCGCCGGCTTGGGAGCGTGGCGGGAATCTGGTGCTGCGTCGCCGCGTCGATGGCGATCAGAAGCGCCCGGGCCGAAGCGGGTCCGTTGTGCGCGGTTTTAAAAAAAGCGCACAGACCGCGCGGGCCCGGCACCAACGGGCGAGGAACGCGCCCATCCCGCCGGGCCGAAGCGGGTCCGTTGTGCGCGGTTTAAAAAAAGCGCACAGGCCGCGCGGGCCCGGCACCAACGGGCGAGGAACGCGCCCATCCCGCCGGGCCGAAGCGGGTCCGTTGTGCGCGGT
>JAINDL010000149.1 GCA_019931245.1 Bryobacteraceae bacterium CoA2 C42 | reverse complement strand
TTCCAAGGAAGAAAGGAAAACACTCCGCCGGCGTCGCCCGGCAACGCCGGGGACAAATCGGCAAACAGGACAACGGCCAAGTGGCCGTCAGCCTCTCGGACAGCAGCGACGCAGCCAGCCTTCCGATCGCCTACGAACTCTACCTGCCGGAAACCTGGAGCGAGGACCCGGAGCGCCGTAGGAAGGCCGGGGTACCGGACGAGGTCGTCTTCCGCACCAAACCGCTCATCGCCGCCGAACAGATCCAACGGGCAGTCGCCGATGGCGTTCCCCGGGCGCCTGTCCTCGCCGATGCGGCTTACGGCACCCCAATCCATTGCGCATCCACCACGGTCTCGTCAGCGCGCCCCACACTATTTCCAGGGGGCATTATGCCGCCGCCAGCCACCTCCACGCAGTCACCACCAAATCCGCCTGGCGCACTCGACCTTCCCCCCCAGCGGCGTCCCGGGGCCTCGAGCCCCGGCCCGCCGCCCTACCCCCCAAGCGCCCATCCACCTATGAGAGCGCCTCGTGTCAAGTAGGATCCGGCTCTGGTACGCTGACCCCTGTGAGCGGCAACCGTCGATACGAGGCGCATCCCCAATCTTCGCCCGGAGACTTTTACGTCGTGGATCACGAATGCGCTTCTTGCGGTGCGCCACACGAAGTCGCTCCCGACTTGATCGGATGGAGCAACCCCGAGATGGGCCATTGTATCTGGAAGAAGCAACCGGAGACGGCGCAAGAGATGCAGCAGGCGCTTGCAGCCTTCGATGCGTGCTGCCTTGGTTGCTACCGCTACGCGGGCAGTGATCCAAACATCATCGCCAAGGTCGGTGTGGCTCATTGCGACAACGCAAGTCTCCCTGAACTCCTAAAAGCAAAGGTTCGGAGGCTGGTCGGAGGCACATGAAAAAGAAACGTGCTGCGCTCCGAGTGGTTCCGGCAGTGAACGTAACGCCCAGGTCCCTGCATGATTCTTGGCAGAACGGAGCCGAGATCAAGATCGGCCTGTATTCCCGCAAAAGATCCCGGTGAAGTCGGCTTGATCCAGATAGTGTTCATCGTATTCGGCCAATCGATGTCCTCGCCTGTTATGGAGTTTCGAACAGATCTCCTAGCGTAGCTTTGTTCAATGGATCTGCCGAAACAACATGCCTAGGATGTTTTGGTACGCGACGGTTAGAAACGAAGGCGCTGCATCAGCGCGATGTCGTCGAGAACCGCGATTCCGGCCCTTCGTAAAAAAGGCTCTGCCGGAGGTTCGAAGAAGTCCTGGTCACGCGTGCACAGAACATCGGCCTCGCCGATGATCGCAGTCTGCATGACGACGGTGTCGTTGATGTCCCGAATTGGAGTTACGAGCAGTGGATTCGGACGAATGACCTCAGTGGTGCGGCGAAGGAAGCCGATATAGTCGTAGATGCGGCTTTCCGAAAGACCGTGGAGTGCCAGCATCCTTGGATAGCGCAACACCTTCGCTAATTCGTAAAGCATCGCGTCGGAGATCAACAGCACGTGGTCAGACTCAATGAGCCGGAGTAGAAGGTCGCGCGCCAACCCAGTTGCTCCGTCATGGGCGCGAACAAGGATTGCGGTGTCGAGAACGATCCTCACTGATGGGGGCGATAGCCCGGGCGCACGCTGCGCATGGCCTCATTGGTGATGTCTTCAGCTTCCGCATCCGAGACCGGCTTGCGAGCGGCATCCACTTCTGCAAAATACTTCCGCAGTTCATTCGCGATCTCGATCTTCTGTTCACGCGAAACCACGGCAGGTTCGAAGGTACGAACACTGACCGCTTCGCCGTCGTGAACGCGACGGCCAAGCAGCTTTTCAAGGGCTGCTTTCTGATCGGGAGAGAGATCGGTGGCGTTGCAAATCATGACGTCATCCTTGGGTTCAGGTTCGATAGGCGCATCCTACCCCCACTCCCTCATTTTGTCACGGAAAAACACCTTGCTGGCAGATTAACGGCGGGGGAGAGAAAGTAGCCACGAGACCCGATGCTGTAACGATGTAAGCTCTGATCGTTACAAAAACCGTTACAGTGGGTCCCAAAAGCTGAGGCCGACCATCGCTGGTCGGCGGTTTTTAGGATTATCCGTAATCTGATATTCGAGCCCAACCGGCTCCAGGCGCTGCCCCGATTCCCCGTACATCTGAATTCGATACTTGCTCCCCGAATTCGCTCCCGCCTCCGCCCGCCACTCGAAGCGGAAGTCGAAATCCTCAAACTCCGCCTCGCTCAGTAAAGACACCTCCTTGCCCACTCCCGGTGTCGTCCGCAACACCCCGTCGCGCGCCTCCCAGGATTGCGCCGGCACCGCCCCTCCCCGTGTCCAGTACCAGCCCTTCAAACTCTTGCCGTCAAATAACTCGAGCCCCGGCAACAACAACCAAATCATCTCAATAGCCTACCAGCGGCGACCGCCTCCACCACTGCTTGCTCCCCAACTGTTCCAACAGAAATGCCGCCGTGTCCGCCCGCGTAATTCTCGCTATCGTCACCCCCTCCAGTTGGTCCGTCGCCCGCAACTTCCCACCCTTCGGTCCGTCCGTAAAGCAAGCCGCCCGCATGATCGTCCAATCGAGCGAACTCCCCCGGATCAATTCCTCCTGCCGGTCTTTGTCCTGGTAAATCTTCTTGGTGAAGAGAGGGTAAATGATCCAGTCATAAAGCCAACCGCCATGCCCCTTTGAGTCCCCCGCTCCAATCCCCGTCAGCGCTACCAACCGCTTCACCCCATGCTTCTCCATCGCCCCAACCAGGATGCGTGTCGTATCAGAAAACAAGGTCGTCTCCTTGCCCAACACTCTCTCCCCCAAACAGTACACCACCGCTTCCTGTCCCTCCACCGCCCGGTCGACATCACCCGCGTTCAAGGCGTCCCCGGCCATCACCTCAAGATTCCGATGCCGCACCGCTATCTTCGCCGGATCCCGCACCAACGTACGCACTCCATAACCCAACGCGAGCGCCTGCGCCAACACCTCCCGGCCAACCGTGCCCGTCGCCCCCAAAATCAGAACCCTCATGGTCCACATCCTCCTTCACTCAAAATACACCCGAAGCCCTAAAAAACGGCAGTTGCCCAGCCCGGTGCGCGTACATTCTCACCGCAAGCCTTGCATCACTAGTGTCCGGTAACCATTCTTCGAGCGGGGCGCAACTATCGTGGAATCAATTGATTGCGGCCGAATCTCCTCGGGAACGATGGGAACGGGTCGTCGGGACAATTTGACCACTTCCGCACCCTCCCCGGGGTGGTGGCTTCGGTACAAAATGGCGCATGAATTTTGGTCGCACCGTCTTTGCCCAACTGCTCGCCGAAATACCGCACAAAGAATTGCAGAAGGGTGTGGCCCGTTACAACGGCGATCGCTACTTGAAGAAGTTCTCTTGTTGGGACCAGTATCTAACGATGGCCTTCGCTCAGCTTCCTTACCGCGAGAGCCTCCGCGATATCGAAAGCTGCCTCTACTCCATGCGTGGGAAGCTCTATCATATGGGTATTCGCGGCTCGGTCGCCCGCTCCACTTTGGCCGAAGCCAACGAGAATCGGGACTGGCGGATCCTTGCCGATTTCGCCCAAGCGCTGATCGCCATGGCCCGGCCTCTGCACGCGACCGACCCTTTGGCCGTTGATCCGGGACAGAGCCTCTATGCTCTCGACGCCACCACTATCGACCTCTGCCTCTGGTTCATTCTCCTTCGTAAAATATTGATCCGATTGTAGTTGCGGCCTTGCCTGGGTTTGCCTCAGTCCGGGCTGTTTGGGCCGGTTTGGCGGATTCCGCACACAGCCCGCACACTAACCGGCGGCTCGTCTCGGACAGAATCAAGTTGGCAACTTCGGTTGGCACGAAAGCAGTTTAACGCGGATTCCCGCAGCCGCAAAACAAGACTAGCGTTGGCAGGCTGGACCCCCAGACCTTCGAGATTCACTACCAGATGGTCTCGACCGAAGATGCGCGGATCTTACGATCATGACTTAACAGCGGCACACAAAGCGCAAGAGCGGTCGCAGCGATAATGCGGTCAGGCATGTCGGGAACCTCATCTCGGTTGACTCGACCGAGCGCATCTACGACGATGCGGTCCACCGGAACGAGACGAGCGGGATTCTGAAGGTCATCGACGGCCGCGACTACAATTCGTTGGTCGGCGGCGCTGAGGCGTCCCTTTTCGACGAGGTATTGGATCTCCACCATCGGGATGGCGGAAACAAATATGGGATCGCCGGCCGTCGTTGCACCGTCCATGGCGGCAGTGGCGACGCGCGAGATCCGCGCGTCTGCCGTCAACTACCAGAGGATCGCGTGGGTGTCGGCCAGGACCGCTGCCATCAGATGTCTTCCCTGGGGAAGTTCTTCCACATTTCGCGCCGGGCTCCATCGATGTCCTCCGCCGAAACCGAAATCCCTCGGCCAGCAAGGATACCCTTTATCCTTCGAAATGGCTTTTTCGGAGCCGCCTCGTCCCGCAAACGCGTGGCGTGGCTCAAGACCTCTTGTTGCTTGTCGAATGGGAGCGATCGTACCGCGTCGAGGATGGCCTGTTCAACCGACATATGGACCTCCCCCCTATTATTTCGAGCCCGGTGGACAAGTTCGATGGTCGATGGCGATCATTGGTCCGCGCAAAGATAGGTGCGGGCTACCGGGCGTCCAACTTGTTAACGGTCATCAGAAAACGTAGATACTTGAGCATCTGCCCGAGGCCGCGCACGCCGGGGTTTAAATCTTCGCTGGGGCAGTGGATAGAAGGGATCATGCCAGCGGCTGGTGCGGCCGCAGACGGAGCACCGGGATAGGCGTTCTGCTCCATTCGACGCCGGGCAAGGGATTGGGAGGGTACCCTGATGCGTCCCGCGCGGCTCGGAGGAACGGTGCCGGTACCGAGATTGTCGCTGACGGTGAGCTTCCCTTCCTGCGTCTGACGCTTGATCACGCCGCCCGCCAGCGGCCACTTGTGCGCGACGAGCGCGCTGTCGGCAAGCAGACCCACAATAGCGTTGGCCGCGATCACAACACGGGCAAATCGTAAACAGGGCGTTGCATTCCGAACTGTGGCAATGCCGAAAGCGAAGGGGCTCCTCCCTCTCGTGATTGGGCATGGCAACTCAACCTCCTGCCCCGCCTCGCCGCCTGCTTCCACGATCACCGCGACCCCCGCTACGTCCAACACCCGTCGGTCAGTTGCTCGCCCAACGCATCTACGGCCTCGCCCTCGGCTACGAAGCCCTCAACGATCCCGACCAATAGCGCCACGATCCCCTCCTCGGCCTCCCCGCCGGCAAACGCCAAACCCAACAACCCCTGGCCGGCAAAAGCACCCTGAATCGCCTCGAACTGAGCACCGCCGAACCGACTCGCGACCAAAAGATCGACAGCGACCCGGACGCGATCGGCTCCTGGTCGACCTGTTTCTTGAAGCCTTCCCACCACCACCCCGGCAGACCGTACTCGATCTCGATGCCACCGATCTGCCCCTCCCCGGCCACCAGGAACAACGGTTCTTCCACGGCTACTATGACGGCTATTGCTACCTGCCGCTCTACATCTTCTGCGGCGAGCACGTACTGTGTGCTCGCCTCCGGCCCGCCAATCAGGACGCCGCCGCCGGCTGTGTTGAGGAGGTCCAACGCCTCGTGGCGCAGATCCGGCAAGCCTGCCCGAAGGTGCAGGTGATCCTCCGCGGAGACTCCGGCTCCTGCCGTGATGCGTTGATGAGCTGGTGTGAAAGCAACCGGGTGGACTATGTTTTAGGTTTGGCGCGGAACTCGCGACTGGAGGGCTCGATAGCTCCATGGCTGGCCTCCGGATCTGGGCCAACGCGGAGCTGCCTGGCAATGGCCAAGGGCGAAAAACAGTTCTTCTAACGGATCCAAAACCGGCATGAGCAGAACATGTGCCTCGCGCAGGGAATCAGAGAAAAACAGTACTGCTAACGCATCACCGATGCGCGATGAGAAAAACTGCTGCCTGGGCCCGGTGCGATGAGGACGAGTTCCGGGTTTGTATCTGGATCGAAGTGCTAGGATGATGATCGATGCACCGGCTCACAGTTGAGTTGATTCCAGACACTGAACAGGGTGGTTTCACAGCCCGAGTTCCTGATATTCCCGCATACGGTGAAGGAGCGACGGAGGAAGAGGCCATCGCCGATTTGCGAGAGGCGCTGTTTGCTTACGTTGAAGAATTTGGACTTGAGGATGCGCTTGCCCGCGTGAACGCGCCGAGTTCATTACGCCCTCTCGATTTCGAGTTCGCCGACCCTGCGCATGCCTAAATTGCCGCGGCCTACAGGCGCAGAGATGATTCGGTTTCTAGCTTGGCAGGGTTATCGCGTGGCGCGTATTCGCGGAAGTCATCATGTCCTTGTTAAGGAAGCGCTCCGTACGACCGTCCCAGTGCATGGGGCGGCGACCCTGCGTGCTGGAACTTTGCGAGGAATTCTTCGCGATGTCGAAATCACCCCGGCTGAATTCTGTTTGCTTTGGGAACAACAATAAGACGTCTCCGCATTTTGCGTAGTTGACTAGCCAGTCATAGTCCAGTATCGGCGGCGGATCCGAAGCCGCGGTTACAGATCGGCTTGACTGGCATGATCATTCAGCACCGACTTGATCTCGTCGGTAACCTTTTTATCGCGGGCGCGATTTGAGTAAGCTGGCCGGTCCCTCTCCGCTTGGCTCATTGCGATTCGCTTCATCCTTCAGCCTTGCGGAGGTTAATAGGAACTTTCTACTCTGGCCAAATAGGAGCTTCAGGCTTTGGCCAATACAAATATGGATGGAGGATGCATAACTCCCTTGTATTCTGCAGGCCTCTCTGATAGCATCCTCCCATCCTGACGTGTTGCCCCCTTTTCAGCTACCTCGCTACCCGCCTGGAGCTTACAGCACCCGGCCAGCGCTTTCTTTTCCTTCTCACCCTCCTCTTCGTCTGTCCGGTCCTCTTGTTGGCTCAGGAAGTTACTGCGTCCATCAGCGGACGCGTCCTCGACCCAACCAGCGCCGTTATCGCTGGCGCCAAAGTAGTCGTCACCAACATCGACACCAATCAATCGCTGACCGTCCTCTCAGAACCAAGCGGCAACTTCCTCGCCCCCCTTCTCCGCCCGGGACGCTACCGCATCGCGGCCTCCCTCGCCGGCTTTCGGACCTTCGAACAATCTGGCATCTCCCTCGAAATCGGGCAACGCGCTTTCCTCGACATTACCCTCCAGGTCGGCAGCACCGAAGAGCGCATCGAAGTAAATGCCGAACTCCCCACCATCAACACGGAAAGCGCCACCGTCGGCAAAGTCATCGACTCCAAATCCCTCACGCAGATCCCTCTCAACGGACGGCTGAACATCGTCGGGCTCATGGCCCTCGCCCCCGGCATCCAGAACGCCGGAAGCCAGGACGGGCTCCCCACCTTTGGCATCACCCCCACCGTCGCCGGCGGCTCGAGCACCGGCTCCGTCGCCTTTAGCCTCGATGGCGTTACCAATCAGCTCTCCTGGATCGAACGGGGGTTCGGCGAATGGCCGCCGCTCGACGGTCTGCAGGAATTCAAGGTCATCACCTCCAGCGCCACCGCCGAGTTCGGTCGCGCCAATCAGATTGTCGCCGTCACCCGCGGCGGCGCCAACGAGTTCCACGGCACTCTCCTTGCATTCAATCGCAACCGCTTCCTTGCCGCCAAAAACTTTTTCGCCACTGGACTGCCCCTGCCCCAGTTCAACCGCAATGAGTTCGGTGGCAACTTCTCGGGCCCTGTCCTCCTACCCCGGCTCTACCAAGGCCGCGACCGCACTTTTTTCTTCTTCAACATCGAGAACTTCCGCCGCCGCCAAGCCGTCACCCGCACCGCCCAGGTCGCTACCCCCCGCATGCGCGCCGGCGACTTCACCGAACTCCGCGCCATCACCGACCCGCTGGCCGGCGGCACTCCCTTTCCCGGCAACCTCATCCCTGCCAACCGCCTCAATCCCGTCACCCGCCGCCTCGGCGAGCTTTACCCCCTCCCCAACCTTCCCGGCACAGGACAAAACCTCGTTGAAAACATCCCCCTGCCCGAAAATGTGGATCGTCTCTCCTTCCGCATCGACCACCGCCTCTCCTCCCGTGACCAGCTCAGCGCCACCTCCATGTTCGGGTTCCTCGGGCCCAACCCCAGCGTCGGACCAGTGAGCACCTACGGGGGGGTTCTCCCAAATCGGCGAGCATAACTTCAATAACTCTCTCAGCCTCAACCACACCTTCTCCCCCACGGTTCTGAGCGAATCGCGTCTCGGCTATCTCCGCGCCCGCATCTACCGCACCCCGCAAAACTTCCAGTTGAACCTCGCCTCCATAATCCCCGGCCTTCCCCCGCTCGACTACTTCGGCGGCGTGCCCCAACTCAACATTAACAACATTACCGCCATGTCCGAAGCCGGATCCGGCGACCTCAACCAAAGTTTCCAATACGTCCAAAACCTCTCCGTCATCCGCCGCAGCCACAGCCTCAAGTTCGGATCCATGCTGCAAGTCACAAATCACTTTAACTTTGGGGCCCGCCCGCCCGCGCGCGGGGCCTATAACTTCCCCGGACGCTTCACCGGCGTTGGCTACGCCGATTTCGCCCTCGGCTATCCCCTCACTACCCAGCGTCCCAACCCCACCGGCATCCGCAACAAGTTCGCCCAAAACCGCTACCAGCTCTTCGCCCAGGACGACTGGCGCGTCACCCCCAAGCTCAGCCTTAACCTAGGCATACGCTACGAGTACCAGCACATCCGTCCCCAGGTCTATGGATTCGCTTCCATGTTCGTGCCCGAAGTCCGCAACGTCGTCATCTTCGCCGACGCTCTGCCCAACGGCGGCATCCCCCGGCTCGTCGACGCCTTCAACCTCCCCCTCGCCAGCCGCGTCAATCTTCCGCCCCGCATGATGGACTATCTCGGCCAGGACGGCAATAACATCGCTCCCCGCCTCGGCTTCGCCTACAAAGTCCTGCCCGGCACCGTGCTGCGCGGCGGTTTCGGTGTCTATTTCAACGTACTCAACGTCAACTGGACCGAACAAGCTGCCTTCCAGATGCCCTTCGCCACCGTCGAAACCTTCGAACAGGGCTCCGGCCTCGCCCCCACTTTCACCATGGCCAATCCCTTTCCTGGTGTCGGCAGCATCCCCGGCAACCCGGATTCGGCCCTGCTCTCAAGACCTCGAACCCCCTATAACCTGCAATGGAGTTATACTCTCGAACACCAGCTGCCCCGCGGTATCGGCGCCCGAATCAGCTATATAGGACAACGCAACGTTGCCGGCCTCGGGTCCATCCCCCGCAACGCCGTCACCCCCGCCCCCGGTGCCGTCCAGCCGCGCCGCGTCTTTCAGCCCTTCGCCAACATCAGCCAGATCAATAACCCGATGTTCCAAAGTCTGACCCATCAGCTGCAGGCTGGCCTCGAAAAGCGCTACTCTGGCGGACTGCTCCTGAGCGCCGAGTATCAGTTCGTGCGAGCCATCGGCACGGAAACCTACCAGGATCCCTTCAACTGGAACGACTCCCGCGGGAACCTTGGCGGTATCCGGCGCCATGTACTCGTTGCCAGCTATGTCTACGACCTGCCGTTCGGCCGCGGCCGCCGCTGGTTGTCTGGTGCCCGCGGCTTGCGGGAGACCATCGCCGGCGGGTGGCAAATCGCGGGTATCCTTCAGTCTCTCTCCGGCGCACCCTTCTCGCCCTCCTTCGTCACAACCGTGCAGGGCTCAGTCGGCGGACGCCCCGATGTCGTCCTCGGCGCCCCCGTCTATCCCGCCCAGCGCACCCTCAACCAATGGTTCCTCGCTTCGGCCTTCGCCCAGCCCCGCGACTTCACCTTCGGCAACGCTGGCTACAACCAGCTCTGGGGCCCCGGACAATTTAACTGGGATAGCAGTATTGTGAAAGGCTTCGCTCTTAACGACCGCACCGCCCTCCAACTCCGGCTTGAAGCCTTCAGTGCACTTAACAATCCCCAGTTCGGCAACCCTAATGCGCTCATCACCAACCCGGCCGTTGTCGGCCGCATCACTAACGCCGGCGGCAACCGGACTATTCAAATAGGTGCCAAACTTACGTTCTGAGCCGCGTTGCCCTGTTCCCGAGCGCACAATTGAAAGGCTGCACCTCCCCGCGGCCCTCGGCATCTGTCGTTCCTGAAAACCCCATTTCGAGCTTTGATTGGGGACAGAGCCCTGGGAGATGTTTTGAGCAAGGCTTCGGATTTCACTTACCCCACGTTGTCGGCTGACAAGACCTCTTGCGGCGCCTCACGAGCGCGGACCCGGTGACCGTCCATGGGCGTCGCGCGAGAGTGCAGAGCCGTGCGGATAGAATCGCGCAGAAGATGTCGTTAAGCGGCTCGGCCTTCGGCGCTAACGAGAAGTTGACCATCCTTGCTCGTTTAGAGTTGACCACCCCGAAAACAGCGGCTGCCACGTGGCAGGTGCGGTCGAGACCGGTTGGCTGTCGGCAACACTCCCGGCGTAAATGATTGTGTGGACGGTGCCGTCTCGTCGTCATCGGCGCGGCGAAACAGCGCGTTGCTGAGCAGACCCCGGGTGAATGTCGCCTTGTCGGGCCCCGGATCCGTGGTCAACTATTGGCCGGCAAAGGTGGGTCATTTTTGGTTAGCGCCGAAGGGCTGCGGCCCCAAGCACCGAAACAAAATCGGGCTCACTGTCCTTGTCGCGTTGTACGGCGATCAACTGGGTTTCTGACAGCGCGGCCCACGGCTCGGCGGCGCAAACATCTGCGGCCAGGGAGCAGGGCCGCAGTGCCGTCCGGTGGCCGAGAGGCCCTTCACCCGCGAGTTAATCGGCGAAATAGGTACGCATCGGTTTGGCCAGCATCAACGTAGAGTACCAATGCGAGGGCGCTCCATAAAGTCGATTTGCGCAGGGCAGGGGAGATGGACGCGTGGCGAACGTCATCCGCCGCAGCAGTTTGCGAACCTAGCGCTCGCTGGTTCCCATCTTCTTGGCCGCCTCCCGTCGGTGCAGGATCCGGAAGATCTCGTGGGCGTCTGATATCCCCGCCAACTCGCCGGCGACCCGGTCCGGAATATTCAGCATCTGGTCCCGAAACGCCCGGAACCGATTGAACGTTTGCACCTTCAACTCGTTGGCGCTGATGTTGGCCGTTCTCGTGCCGGATGCGAATCGGTGGACCCACTTTGCGGTGGGCATCGAACATCCGGAAAACGGAGTAGTCCTTGTGGACATCGCATCCGATACAATCGAAAGACTCCATGGCTGTAGCGCCTCCTTTGCGCTGAGTTGGGGCTATCATACAGCCCCAACTCAAAGCCGCCCTCTCGTGCGTTCACGAGCCCTGCAAATATTTCTTCCGCCCGCAACCCACTCATTCTAAACACACTCCCCCCGCCGTCCACCCCGCCCTCTGCCGGTTTCGCTTGCCCCCCTGTGCTACCTTCAAACCAGCAAAGGCGCTCGTTGCCGCAATCCCGGATGGGATTGCCGGCAACGGCGCCTTTTCCCTTTTTCCAGCTAAAAACGAGGCCAACCATGGAAAAACCGCCGCTCACCGAAGAGCAAAAAGCCCATCGCGCCGCCGTCGCGCGAGCCAACGGCGCCAAAAGCCGCGGACCAAAAACTCCTACCGGCAAGTACATCAGCTCTCTCAACTCCATCGTCACCGGCGAAAACCTCGGCAAACTCGAAGCGGACATGCCATCCTGCATGCAAACGCTCA
>JAINDL010000226.1 GCA_019931245.1 Bryobacteraceae bacterium CoA2 C42 | reverse complement strand
GCCCGGCACCAACGGGCGAGGAACGCGCCCCTCCTGCCGGGACCAAGCGAGTCCGTTGTGCGCGATTCTTCAGAAAGCGCACAGGCCGCGCCGGCCCGGCACCAACGGGCGAGGAACGCGCCCCTCCTGCCGGGACCAAGCGAGTCCGTTGTGCGCGATTCTTCACAAAGCGCACAGGCCGCGCCGGCCCGGCACCAACGGGCGAAGGACTCGCCCTTCCTGCCGGGACCAAGCGAGTCCGTTGTGCGCGATTCTTCAGAAAGCGCACAGGCCGGGCCGGCCCGGCACCAACGGGCGAGGAACGCGCCCCTCCTGCCGGGACCAAGCGAGTCCGTTGTGCGCGATTCTTCAGAAAGCGCACAGGCCGCGCCGGCCCGGCACCAAGGGGCGAAGGACTCGCCCCTCCTGCCGGGACCAAGCGAGTCCGTTGTGCGCGTTTCTTCAGACGACTGGATCCGGCTCGATAAACGCAGCGGCGTTCCCTTCGGGGAAGCCAATCTGGGCGGCTTCCACGAAGACGCCGCCGGCTTCGTCTGGCTGGCCGGCGTCGAGGGCATCGTCCGCATCAAGCCGGATCCTTCCTGGTTTCTGGCGCCCTCCGCTGCGCCTCTCCTGGCGCGGGTGGCGATCCCGGGCCGGGAATGGCTCGATGCCGGTTCCATGCCCCGGGAGTTCCCCGCCGGCGTCTCCCGCATCACCTTCGAGTGGAGCACCCTCCGCGCCTCCCCCTTCCGCTCCGTGCCCATCCGGTTCCGCTGGGCGCCCGATGGCCCCTGGCAGTCCGCTCCCGACGCCCGGGCCGTGCTGGACCAGCCGGCCGCCGGCAGCTATACCCTCGAAGCCGTCTTCACCGGCGAAGGGCAGCCCCCCGTTGCCGAATTCTCCTTTCGGGTCACTCGCGGCGCCTCAAATCTGCCCGGGTGGCTCCCCGGGGCCGCCGCGGCCACGCTTCCCCTGCTCTGGTGGGGATGGCGTCGCCGGGAATGGGTGCGCTACCGCCTCTCCAAACTCTTCTATCTGGCCAAGGTGCGCGGCTACAAACTTCTGCCCTCCGATGGGAGCCTCACTGGACGGGTCCTCCTCTCCCGCTATTCCGTCGGCGAACTGCATGCCCAGGGTGGATTCGCCCGCGTCTATCGGGCGTCCGACAGCGAGAACCCCCACCAACCCATCGTCCTCAAAGTACTCAGTCGCACCGACGCCAACCACGACGAACTGCGCCGCCGATTCTCCCAGGAGGTCGCCGCGCTCTCCTCGGTGAGCCATCCCCACATTCCGCCGCTGCTCGACTCCTTCGTCACCTCAACCGGTGAGCCCGCCCTCGTCCTGCCTTTCTACGCCGGCCCCTCCCTCCGGGACCTCCTGCGGCTCCAGGGCCCCCTGGCCCCGGCCCGGGTCGCCCTGTTGGCCGAACAGATCGGCCAGGCGCTGCTCGCCTTCCACGCTAAAGGATTCATCCACCGCGATGTCAAACCCGACAATATCCTCTACCGCGACCCCGACCACGTCATGCTCCTCGACTTCGGCGCCGCCACCTCCCGCGGCGCCGTCGGCGAAGTCGAACACACCGGTACCATCACCGGCTCCCTGCACTACCTCGCCCCGGAGCGCCTCCTCGGCCAATACTCGCCGGCAAGCGACCTGTTCGCCCTCGCCGTCGTCCTGCTCGAATGCCTCTCCGGCCAACGTCCCGCCCAACTCGCCGTCGCCCCGCAGGACCCCGCCTTCCCCTCTTCCGTGGCCACGTGGATGAATCCCGCCATCGCCGAAGCCCTCATGGAAGCCCTGCGACACCAGCCCGATCGCCGGCCCGCTGACTTCGCCGCCTGGCTCCACCGTCTCGTTACTCTGCTGCGAGCTGCGAACTCATCCAGCTAAGCCCAAACTCACAATCCGCCCGCACTCGCCACACGGCTCGGCCCAGTTGGCGCGCCGTCGCCTCCAGGCTCAGACCCTCCACGTGACGCAGCGTAATCGCCTCCGCCGCGTGCCGGTCCAACTGCCGCAGCCGTTCGAGCAACCCTCGAACCGCCAGCCTCGTCGCCGGATCCAGTTCCCGGGACTCCAGGTGCGCGCGCATCCCTGCCGCGTCCGTCCGCTTGGCCGCCCGCTTCCGCCGGGAATGGTCGATCAGCACCTGCCGCATGGCTTGACCCACCATGGCGTAGTAGTGTTCCCGGTTTTGGATCGGCGCCTGCAACCGCCGGAGTCTGCTCAGAAACGCTTCTGAAAGCAGCGACTTGGTTTCGAGCGTATGGCCGGCCCGTTCCCGGCGCAGCAGCGTGCTCGCCAGCGCCAGCAGTCGGGCATTCATCCGCGCAAACGCGTCCTGCTCGGCGGAGCGGTCGCCCCCCTGCGCCCGGCGCAGCAGAATCGTCAGCGTCCCGTCCATAGCACAGTAGACTATCACTTCCGGCGGTCCCGCGGCAAAAAAAATCCCGCGGCCCTTCCGGAGAAGAGCCGCGGGTTGCTGGGTTTTCCGGTAAAGGAAAACTAGAACTGCAACATGATCGTTACGTTCATCAACGGCTGACCACCCAGCGATGCCGTGCGCGGATCGTCCGTCAGCTTGCCGAAGGTTTGCGGGTTCCGGAAGTCGACCGTCGTCGTCGGTCCGGTGAAGTTGTAGGTCTTGAACGCGTTCTGCATATCCCAACGGATCTGCGCCCGCGTCTTCTCTTTGATCATGAAGTTCTTCTGCACCGAGATCTGCGCCCAGGCCATGCTCGGACCGGTCAGAATGTTCCGCCCGGCGTTGCCGACCTTGAACGCCGCCGGATAGGCAAACGCGTTCATGTCAATCACCGCCGGCCGGTTGTTCGTCACAAACCGGTCGCCGCCGCCGTTGTTCCACTTGCTGAAGTCGTAGTCCGGTCTGCCCACCAGGTCCGGACGGCGGTTGCCGGCGAACCCCGGATAGTAGTTGAACGGGCTGTTGGCAAACGTGAAGTTCAGCGGGTTGCCGGTCTCCATCGTCTGAATCGTCGACAGCGTCAGACCGCCGAAGATAATGTTGCCCATCCGGCTCGTCGACATCCAGCGCTGCCCCTTGCCGAACGGCAGATCGTAGTCCACCGTGGCGATGTAGCGATGGTTCCGGTCGTAACCGGCCCGCGCCTTCTCCAGATTCCGGTTCTGAATCGGCGCCACGCCGCCGCCACTGTTATCCGTATCCGCGCTCGCCAGCGTCTTCGAGAACGTGTAGAACGTCGAGAAGAACAAGCCGCGCGACATCCGCTTTTCGAGCTTCGCCGTTCCGGAGTGGAACGTCGAGTGGCCGAAGTTCGAACGCATGGCGATGTTGCCGAAGTGCGGATAGGGCCGGAAGTTCTGCGATGCCGCAAATACCCGGTCCCGCTGCACGGGATCGTTAGCAAACAGATCCACCGGGAATGTGTTCAACTCCCAGCGTTCAATCAGCCCCACGCCGCCCGAACCCTGATAGCTGAGTTCGATCGTGTAGTCCCGGGCGATCTCGTTTTGAATCGAGAAGTTCCAGTTCATCACGTAGGGGTTCCGCAGCTTGGGATCCCACATCGAAACGTTCCGCCCGCTGAAGTTCGTCCCACGGAACGGGCTCGAACCATCGGGCAGCACCACCGGCGCACTCGGCGCCGTCGCCCGGCTAATCTGATAGACCGGGGTCGGGTTGCCGGGAAGGGCTTCCTGCACCGCCGTTCCCACGAACTCGTCGTACTGGTCGCGAGCCGACGGGAACTTGACGTCTACCGTGTAGAAGCCGAAGCCGCCGCGGAACACCCACTTTTCGAACGGATGCCACGCCAGGCCCAGCCGGGGGTTGAAGTTGTTGTGGTCGCCGTTGGTCAGCGCGCCCTTGGGATGAATCACCGCCCCCTTGTTGCCCGTCAGCGGGTCGGTGGCGTTCGGATCAAACTGGCTCATCAGCCCATATTTGGTCTGAAACGCGCTTTCGTTCGAATACCGCAGACCGATGTTAGCGGTCAGCTTGGGTGTAATCTTCCAGTCGTCCTGGAAATAGAAGCTGTGGATGTTCGACCGCGGCAACCAACTCGTCAACTCCGTCAGGAAGGTGGCCGAGGTCACATAGCCGGTCAGGAAGCCCGCAAACGGGCTGCCCGTGTTGGGCACCGGCGCGCCGTTGGCCTGCAGACCCACGGTGGAGTTGGCAAAGTTGAACTGCACCGGGTTGGCCAGCGTTGCCGTGTTCAGCCGGAAGCGGAGAATCTCGTAGCCGGTCTTGAAGGCATGCGTGCCGCGAATGATCGACAGGTCGTTGCGGAACGAGATCGTTTCGTTTACTGACTGCGTCGGGGTCGTGCCCGTCAGACCGTACATCGAAGACGGATTGTTCCGGTCGCCACTGCCGAAGGCCGGCATCAGGTCGGAGTTCAGGTTGGTGATCCCCAGCTTCTGGCCCCAGCCGTTCTGGAACGAAGGCGAGGTCCGCTGCGCCCAGCGGCGGTTGTAGCCCACGCGCGCGTCGTTCACCACCGTCGGCGAGACGATCCACGTCTTGCCCATCGACATGTTCTGGTTCCGCGACGGCGCCGTACCGCCCGCTGAGCCGTCAAACTCGCCGCGGTCCGGCCGGATGTTCCACGGCCGCAGCAGACCGGGAATGTACTTGTTATCGGTCCAGGAGAAGTAGGCTTTGAACGCCGTGCTGAACTGATGATCAAAGCGGTAGTTGTAGTCGTTCAGGTACACCTGCGCGAGTTCGTTCGCCAGGTAGTTGCCCGCCGCTCCGGTCGAAATGAAGCTGCCCGCCCGGTTGGGTAGTTGCCAGGGATCGAATTCGAGCACCTTCCGCGCCACCGGATCAATCCGGCTCTGCGGAATCATGCCACCGGCAAACGGGTCGCGCTGCCAGACGCCGTTGACGAGCCGGGTTGTCGCCGGATCAAAAATCGCGTTGGCGCCAGGGAAGTTGAAATCGCCACGCCGCATGTCCAGGCTGGGGACGGAGGCGTCCACCTGCGCTACCTTCTTCTCGTGCAGGCGCTGGAACCCGAAAAAGAAAAACGTCTTGTTCTTGCCGTTATAGATCTTCGGGATGACCACCGGGCCGGAGATCGACGCGTCGGGCATCATGAAAAACGAGGGCACGCCGTTCGGCGCCGTTGGGGTCGCCTGCGAGGTCTTCAGCCGGTCAAAGAACAACCGGTGCTGCATGCGCCGGGTGCGGCCGTACCAGGAACCCATCATGTGCAGATCGTTGGTGCCGGTCTTCTTCACGGCGTTGATCACGCCGCCCGCCGAGTGGCCGTATTCGGCCGGCGGCAGGGTCGTGATGACTTTCACTTCCGCCACCGAGTTCAGAATCGGCTTGGTCGTTTCCGTACCGCCCTGCTGGTCGTTGCCGTTCACGCCGTCTTCAAAGATGCCGATGGCGCCGGCGCGCTGGCCCGCCAGGTGGTAGGCGCCCAGCGAGCCGCCGTAAGCGTACCCGCCCGTCGTCATGCCCGGTACCAGGTTCATCGTCGAATTGACGAAGCGCTGATAAAGGGGCAGATCATAAAGTACGTCGCCGGCCAGCACGGCGCCGGTGGCGGACGTTTCGGTTTCAAGCGCCGGCAGCGCGCCGGTCACCTCCACCGACTCGGTCACTTGTCCCACCTGCATGACGGTGTCGAGCGCCAGCGTGTCGCCCGTGCGGAGTTCGACACTCTCCCGGATTACTTTCTTGAATCCGGATAACTCGAAGGTCACGCGGTAAATGCTCGGCTGGAGCGAGAGGACACGGAAGATGCCTTCCGCATTGGTTGTGGTTGTGGACGTGAAGTTCGTGCTCGGCTGCACGACGGTTACGTTCACATTCGGAACGACGGCGCCTGTTGAATCGGTGACGCGGCCGGTCAGCGTCGAAGTGCCAATTTGTGCGAAGGCCGCGACGCTGCACAGCGCGGCGGCCACTCCTAGTTTGGCGAAGAATTGCATGGTTAACCCTCCAAAGATCAGTCAGTGTTCCCGTGTCGTTTCGATGACACAAGCCCGCTGATTATATGCAAACAGCGGTGGGGTTGCAAGGCTCACCTAACCGATTTGCCATGGCATTCCCGGCGGCTTCACTCCCCCGCGCTATAATCGACCCGAAACGCGCTCGGTTCCATGCCCACCGTCTTTCTCAGCCACGCCTCGCAGGACGGCGACGCCGCCCTCGCCGTGGCGCGTCACCTGCGCGATGTCGGCGACCCCGACCTTACAGTCTGGCTGGAACTCGACGCTCTCCAACCCGGCCAGGCATGGATCCCCGCCCTCGAGCAGGCCCTCGATGCCTCCACCCACTTCCTCGTCCTCGTCGGCCCCTCCGGAGTCAAACGCTGGGTAGAGCGCGAACTCCGCTACGCCCTCGTCCGCAACACGGAAAACCCGGAGTACAAGCTCATCCCGCTGCTGCTCGGCGATGCTACCGAACAGGCCCTCCCCCGCTTCCTCCGCCAACACCAGGCGCCGCGCCTGCCCGACTGGCGCAACCCCGACCGCGCCATCATCCAACAGCTCGCGGCCGCCATCCTCGCCGCCCCGGCCGAGCGCGTCAACGTCCTCGCCCCGGACGAAGCGCCGTTCCGCGGGCTGGACACTTTCGAGGCCGAACACGCCCACCTCTTCTTCGGGCGCGACCCGGACGTGGCCGCCGTGCTCGAACGCCTCCGCCGCGGCGACCGCTTCCTGCCCATCGTCGCCGACTCCGGCGCCGGCAAATCCTCCTTCGTCCGCGCCGGCCTCATCCCCGCGCTCCACCGCGGCCGCGCCGGCCACGACGAATGGCGCATCGCCACCCTCAAGCCCGGCGACCAGCCGCTCGACGCCCTCGCCCAGGCCCTGCCCCAGTTTCTTCCGGAGGCCTCGATCTCCCAAAGTGGCGAAGCCATCGCCACCGGTCGCCGCTTCCTCACCCCGCCATCCGGCCACCCCGGCCCGGAAGCCCTCTGCGATGCCCTCGCCGCCCTCGCCCTGCCGCCCGGCTCCCGCCAACTGCTCTTCATCGACCAGTTCGAAGAGCTCTTCACCCAGAATGCCGACCCCACCCCGTTTCTCAACCTGGTCCTCCGCGCCGCCCAACGCCCGCACTCCCGGCTGCAGGTCGTCGTCACCTTCCGCATCGACTTCTTCGCCCTGTGCCGCCGCGACGAACGCATCTGGGAACTGCTCCGCCAGCACTACCTCCTCCCCCGCCTCTCCGGCGCACGGCTTCTTGACGTAATCCGCAAACCCGCCCAACTCGCCGGCCTCGCCATCGATCCCGGTCTCGCCGGGACGATGGTCGAAGAGGTCGGCGACGAACCCGGCGGCCTCGCTCTGCTCGAACACGTCCTCGACCGGCTGTGGAAACAGTGCCCGGGTCGCCCGCCCACCTTTCACGACTATGACGCCATTGGCCGGCTGAAAGGCGCCGTGCAAAAGCACGCCGACCAGGTCCTGGCCAACCAACTCAAGAGCGACGCCGAGCGCGACCTCGCCCGCCGCATCTTCGTCGAACTGACCACCCTGGGCGAGGGCCGCCCCGACAGCGCCCGCCGCGTCCCCAAAAGCAAACTCGAAGCGCTCGGCCCGGGCGCCGTCGCGGTGGTCCAGGTGCTGGCCCAGGAGCGCCTCATCACCCTCGGCGACGCTCCCCCCGGCGCGGACCAGCCCGCCGCCATCGCCCACGAAACGCTCATTCGCGAGTGGCCCCGGATGCGGGATTGGCTCGACAAGGGCCGCGAGGATCTTCTCCTGGGCCGCGAGATCGACCGCGACGCCGAACGCTGGCACACGCAGCCAACCGGGGACCGCCTCTACCGCGGCCGCCAACTGCGGGACGCGCGGGCCTGGCGCCATCGCACGCCGCAGCCGGACCGGCCCATCGTCGACCGCTTCCTCGCCGCCAGCGGACGGCGCCAGACGATGACCCGCGTGGCCGTCGCCGCCACGCTGCTGGCGCTCGTCCTGCTGGTCCTGCTGGTCCTGCTGGTCGCGGGACCCACCCTGCCCGATCGGGCCAACGACGCCCGCAACCGGCTGGCCGGTGTCCGGGTAAACGCCAAACACAACCTGCCCTACGTCTTCATCCCCAACGGCTTCTCCTCCGGCTTCTGGATCGGCCAGACCGAGGTCACCCAGCAAGCCTTCCGCGCCGTCATGAAGTCGCAGCCACCAGAACGCTATCCGGGCGACGACAAACCCATGCACTCCGTCACCTGGTTTGAAGCCCAAAAGTTCTGCGAACTCGGCGGTCTGCGGCTCCCCACGGAAGAGGAGTGGGAGCGCGCCGCTCGCGCCGGAACCATCGGAGAGGCTTACGGCGATCTGGACCGGATCGCCGTCTCTGGCCGAACGGATGGACCCGCCGGCGTCAAAAGTAAAGATCCGAATAACTGGCAGTTGTACGACATGCTCGGTAACGTCAATGAGTGGACCGCTTCTGACTTTGACAGCATTGGCAAAGTCTGGCGGGGCGGCTCCTGGTACAACGGGCCAGCGGGCGTCCGCGTGTCGGACCGTAACGGGGACGAACCTGCGTACCGGGTCAGCGTTATCGGGTTCCGCTGTGCCGGGGAATTCCCTTGAGTGTTTCGGGTTTTGGGTTTTTCGAGGGGGGTTTCCAGGGGGGACCCCTCCCCCCTGGGCCGCGCCGCCGCCCGCTTCTGTTACCCTAGAGCCCAGCATGGACGCCAAACCGCTCGAGTTCCTCCAAGCCATCATCGCCCG
>JAINDL010000113.1 GCA_019931245.1 Bryobacteraceae bacterium CoA2 C42 | reverse complement strand
GGGGGGGTGTGGGGGTGTGGGGGGGGTGTGGGTGGGGGGGGGGGGGGGGGGGTGGTTGGGGGTGGTCGGGTGTGGTCGGGTTGGGCTGGGTTTGGGTGGGTTGCTGGGTTCGCTTTGGGTTTCGGTTGCGTTGGTGGGGGGAGTTTGCTTACTCTGGGGGGCGGTATGCGTTTTGTTTTGTTTTGTTTGTCGATTTTGAGTTTGTTGCTGGCGGGGTGCCAGCCGGCGGCTCCTCCGTTTCGGGGGTCGGCTACCGTCATCCCGGAGACCGCGGCCGTCTTGATCGCTCAAGACCCCTCCTGGGGAAATACCGAGGGGCCAGCCGTCGATTCCAAAGGCACTCTCTACTTCACTTCGCGCGGGAGTTTCAAGGGAATCGTCTCCTGGACCGCGAAAGAAGGCGCGAAACCGTATCTGGCAGTCGCGACCAAAGAAGGCCCCGGCGGCCTCTGGATCGATGATCAAGACTTCATCTACCTCACCGCTACCGGCGAAGGGAAAATTTTGAAGGTCAGTCCGGATAAAAAAGTCACGGTCGTGGCGGAAAAGTTTGATGCCATGCCCGCCGGCGTCAGCAAAGGGCCGAATGACCTGGTGGTGCATCCGAATGGCACCGTTTACTTCACCGCACCCAACGGCTATGACGGGACGGCACCGAAAGGTACTATTTATGAAATTCCTCCGGGCGGAAAAGCAAAGGTCTTCAGCCAAGAGATTACCGGACCGAACGGGATTATTCTCAGCCCGGACGGGCGGACTTTGTATGTGGCACACAATACCGCGTTAAATACCTCGAAGATTGTCTCGTTCGATCTAAGCCAGGACGGTACCCACAGCAGGGCGCGGGAAGTGGCGACGATTGAACCCTGCCAGGCAGACGGCATGGACGTGGAAGAGGCAGGCAACCTGTGGCTGACCTGTTACTCCCACGGAACCGCCTACCGGATGACGCCGGCAGGGCAGATTCTCGAGAAGATCACTACGGAGCAAAAAGCATTGACGAATATCAAGTTCGGCCGCGGGGCCGACAACCGGACGCTGTATTTGACCAGTTCGGATATGGCCCGCGCGACGGGTTATGTCTACAAGGCCGCCGCCAAGGCGCCGGGGGTGCGATAAATGGGACGGCTGGCAGGAAAAGTGGCGATTGTGACCGGCGGCGCCTCCGGCATTGGTTTGGCGATTGTCCGGCGCTTTCGCGAAGAAGGGGCGACCGTCGAGGTGCTCGAACGGGAAGCCGGCGAAGATCAGATTGCCTGTGATGTGACGGACGCCGCGCGCGTGGAAGCCGTGGTGGATGAGATTCGGGCCCGACGCGGCAGGATCGATATTCTGGTTAATAACGCCGGGATCGCGCACGTTGGGAACGCGCTGACGACTTCGGCGGAAGATTTTGAACGGGTGCAACGGGTGAACGTTTTTGGACCGGCGAACTGTTTACGGGCCGTGCTGCGGCATATGGTGGCCGACGGCGGCGGCGTTGTGCTGAATCTGGCGTCGTGCCTTTCGGTGATGGCGATCGCCGACCGGTTTGCTTACGGGACGAGCAAGGGCGCGGTGTTATCGATGACTTACTCGGTGGCGAAGGATTTTCTCGACAAAAACATTCGGTGTAACGCGCTTTTGCCCGGGCGGGTGCATACGCCGTTTGTCGACGGATTTATTGCAAAAAACTACGCCGGCCGGGAAGCGGAAATGTTTGAAAAACTTTCGAAGGCGCAGCCGATTGGCCGCATGGCGCAACCGGAAGAGATGGCTCACGCCGCGCTGTTTTTGTGCAGCGACGAAGCAGCGTTTATTACCGGAATCGGTTTGCCGGTAGACGGTGGAACGCTGTCGATTCGTTAGACGAACGACCTTTGCAATTTGAAGGTAGCACAGGGGGGCAAGCGAAACGGCGGCGCAGCGCGGCGGGCGACGGGGGGCGCGTAATGGAATGAGCGGGTTACGGGCGCGTAATTTTTTTGAACGAGGCGTGAACGGGCCGGTTGGGATATACTGTCCGGCATGAATCGTACAGGCCTTAATCGTACTCTTGTTTACCGGTTGGGGGGCTTGGCCGCGTTGCTTCTGGGGCTGGTTTACACGACGCAGAGCGAGGCGACGCCGAATACGGTGCAGGAGATTGTGCCCGGGGTTTGGTTCCGGGAAGGCGATATTCAGAAAGAGGGCCACTGCAACAACGTCATCATTGAGATGAAGGACTATCTGATTGTGGTGGACGCGAACTTCCCGTCGGGCGCGCGGCTGGCGGCGGCGGACGCGAAGCGGCTTTCGAAGAAGCCGATCAAGTACGTGTTCGACACGCATCACCACGGGGACCACGCTTACGGAAACGCCGTTTGGACGGAGATGGGGGCGAAGACGCTGGCGCACATCGGGGTGGCGCAGGAGATGAAACGCTACGAGCCGAAGCGGTGGGCCGAGGCTAATCGGAAGGACGTGAGCGAGTTGAAGCGGACGACGGCGGAGCCGCCGCAGCAGACGTTTGACAAGACGCCGTTTGTGCTGGACGACGGGAACCGGCGCGTGGAGTTCCACTTCTTTGGGTGGGCGCACACGCGGGGGGATGGGTTTGTGTATCTGCCGAAGGAGCAGGTGCTGGCGACGGGGGACGCGATTGCGAACGGGCCGTTCAACTTCATGGGGGATGCGCACGTGGCGAACTGGCCGAAGGTGGTGGAGGCAGCGGCGAAGCGGCCGGTGCGGCATCTGCTGCCGGGGCACGGACGGCCGGGCGGGATGGAGATTGCGACGGGGCAGAAGGCGTTTCTGCGGGAGTTGTACGCCGGGGTGCAGGGGATGGTGAAGAGCGGGAAGACGGTGGACGATATTCAGAAGATGGGGATGGGGAAGACGCTGGCGGGGGCGCTGCGGTTTTCGCCGGAGGCGAAGGGTTGGGTGGGCGATGGATTGGCGGGGCAGGCGGTGGTGGTGGCGGAGGAGATTATTCAGAAGAAGCCGCACGGGGAGATTGCGGGAGGGAAGTAGGCGGGCGGTTGGCGGGTAGCGGGATCGGTGGGTCGGTTCGTTCGTCGGTAGGGAAATCGGCGGGCCCATTAGATGAGGCGGCGCTGCGGTAACGGTGCTTGTCCTTCCGGGAGGCCGAGGAGGCTTGGATGGTCCGTGGTAGCTTGCCAGGCGGCGAGGCCGAGGGCCATGACGAGGTCGTCGTGCTCCTGCTGGTTTCCGCTGGACTCGAAGTGCCGTAACTCGCGCTCCAGGATCGGCATGCCCGACGCAGCCCGCTCCAAGTGCAGTTGCCCCCGCTCAAAGAGAAGCTTCAGCCTCGCCAACAGGTCGCTGCGCGGGATGGCCAGATAGCTATCCTTCAAATGCTTCGCCGTGCGTCCACCCGAGATACAGACCGGCAGGAGGCGCAAGCCGTGCGGTTCCCGCCGCAGCAGTTCGACCACCACGTGGCCGTTGCCGGTGGCGTCGATCAGCAGGGTTTCGGTGACCCGCGGCCGCCCGTATTCGCCGGCGAAACGCTGCGTGGCGGCGCGCACGAAACCGGGAATGGTGACGGATTCGGTATCGAGCGGCAGCCGCGGCGCGTAACGGACCGTAAGGCGCGGACGCAGCGGCACCTGCCAAGTGACCGGGTTCCGGGGGCCATACTCCCAGGTGAGTTCGACAACGACGAGGGCCGTATGGTCCTGCCGCTTGCCGAGGTCGAGGCCGTAGTAGCGCTCGGTTTTCTCCCAGAGGCCGAGGACGGGAATGGGCGCCTGGTCAATGAGAGCGGCGGTGATCTGCTGGCTGGTTAAGAGCTGCAGCCCGTGGCTGATGAACTGACAGTCGTATTCCTGCGCGTAAGAGAGTTCGCCGTGCAGTTGTAACTCCGAGGCGAGAAACTCCGGGGTGAGGCGCGGACATTCCGTGGCGCGGATTTCGAAGCGGGTCCATTGGTTGGTGCGATCGTGCCAGAGTTCGGCGAATAAGTTGTTGTGCCCGTGGGGCGTAGAAAGCGCCCAGAGGTGGCCGCGGGAGACGGCTAAGATGGGCGAGAGGGCGCGGTAGGCCGCGGCGTCGACGAAGGCGGCTTCATCGATGATGATGAGGGCGGCTTTTGAGAAACCGCGGACGGAGCGGGGAACCGACGAACGGGCGACGATGCGGGAGCCGTTGGGCAGCCGCAGGGAACGCGGATTGTTGCCGTCGCCCCGGAGGGGAAAGCCTAGCTCCGCGGCGAATTCCTTGAGTTTTTGGAGGATTTCGCCGGCCTGCGTTTGAATGGGTCCGACCATGAAGATGAGCGATTTGGGCTGATGCACGGCGAGATAGAGCGCGCGCAGGGCCGCGATGGTGCTTTTGCCGACCTGACGGGCGGTGAGTAAGATCACGCGGGGGTCGTTGCAATCGAGAATGGCGGATTGCTTGGGGTCCGCGATGAAATTGAGATGCCGGGCGGCCCATTCGGAGGGTGGGAGCGGCGCCGTTGGGCCGGGCTCCGGGGCTCCGGCTGGTGGATGGCCGGGAGGGGCGGCAGCCGAATCGTTGCTTAGTTTGCAGGGAAAGTAGCGGAATAGGGACATATAAGGATCAGGCGGCGCGCGGCAGCCGCGGGATGACGAGGCGACCGTCGACTAATTCGCGATTGTCGCGGCGGGCCACTTTTTCCATTAAGTCCTTATCCTGCAGGAACCTGCGGATCCACGGGGCGAGCGCAAAGCTGGGTTCGCTTTCGGCGCGGGCGGCGAGCTGCAGGGCCTGATTGACGACGGCCGGCGACGGGAGTTCCGGCTCGTCGGGCTGCATTTCAGCGGCGACGCTGACCGGTTCGGGCGGCACGAGCGGCGTATCGCGCCGCAGGGACCGGAAGACTTTCTGATAGTGGAGGACCGAGATTTCGTGGGAGCGACGGTCTCGATTGAGCGTGCGATAGACTTTATCGTCGGGGATGCCGATTTTATAGCCGTGGGCTTCGCGTTCGAGGTCGTCGCAGTCGGGATGCCGTTCGCGGACTTTGTCCTGGTCGATCTGACGCAGGGTTTCCTGGATGCGTTCGAGCCGTTTGAGTTCGAACTGATGGAAGGCGAGATGGCGAATGGCTTCGAGTTCGGCTTCCGACTGGGGCTGCATGTGCCGGGTGTTGATTTGGAGCAGGCGCCGGTAGACGGCTTTATCTTCGATCGTGAGGCTTTGCATGCAGGAGGGCAGGTCCGCTTCGAGCTTGCCGAGGTTTTCGCCGGTGACGATAGAGTTGAGTGAACTGATGTATTTGCCGTTGGGTGTTTTCGGACCGCGGCTTTTGGCGCCGTTGGCTCGCGCGACGGCGGCACGATGGGCTTTTTGCTCTTCGGTGAGCGGTGGTTTTTCCATGGTTGGTCTTTTCCTGAAGACGCGCACAACGGACCCGCTTCGGCCGGGGCGCTTGGCTGCGTGGGATGGAACGCAAAAAAGGCGCCGTGGCCGGGGAATCCGTCGACAGATTCCGGCTACGAGCGCCTTCCGCAGTTTGAAAGTAGCACAGGGGGAGAGGGCAACCGGGACGGGGCGGGCGGGCTGGCGGGAGGAAGTCGAGTATAATGAGTGGGTTACGGGCAGAAAAAATATTTGAACGTGTTGTGACCGGAGTTTTGGGGAGGGGGGCAGAACGAGGGACGGTGCGGGCGGGGTAGGCGGAGAGCGTCAGCAAGAGGCATGGCGGAGGCGTGAGGCGCTTTTTCCCGAAACCGTTTCGCGGCGGAGATCGCGCGGCGATTCGGCGAGGCGACACAGTACGGGGAACCACGCGAGAAGGGCATGGGGAGTTCGCTGTTGCTGCTGTAGCGATGGTTTTGGGGCGGCGAATGTTGCCGGTCCGCAGCTTCCGGCGAACGGTTCGATCAGCGATCCTGAGGGAAAGGCCGTTATGGCCATTACGCTGAGCGCGGAACAGGAACGATTGATCACGCAGGCCATGCAGGCAGGTGGTTACGAGAAGGCGGATGATGTGATTGCGCGTGCGTTGCAGGTGTTGCGGGTGGAGGATGAGCACTTGCGAGAACACCAGAGCGAGGTAGCCGGCAAGATCGACCGCGCGTTGGAGCAGTTTGCGCGCGGAGAGTTTTTCACCGCGGACGAGGCGCGCGCCGACATGGAACGGCGCAAGGCCGCATGGCGGCGTGATCAGCAACGTTAATGGCGTCGCCGTACGAGGTTTCGGTCGAGGCCCAGAACGATCTGTTGGCGATTTGGTCGAGGATTGCGGTGGACAGCGTGGAGTTGGCAAAGCGCATGGAAGACGAGTTTCCTCGTTTGTTTGCGTCGCTGGCAGAGATGCCGCGACAAGGCCACGTCCGAAAGGACCTGACGACCAGGGCCGTCCTGTTCTTCCCGCTCTATTCGTTTTTGGTGGTCTACCAGCGGGACACGATTCCAATTCGACGACCATTATGAGGAGACCGCAGGCGGTGGTGCGGGGCAAACGGGACGTGAAACGACTGTTCGGCGATCGACCGTAGTGGTGGCCGGGTCGTCCCGATCCGATGCGGTTCTCCCTGTCCGGTGTAAGCCTTTCACTGCTGTCTAGGCTACTGTCTCGCTGCCGTGGTGGACGGCGGCGGAGAGACATTCGAGGAAGGGGGAAGGAAAGAGGGGTCCGCCGAGAATTTGCCCTCTCCCACGGGCGTACTGCGAAGGAGCACTGGAGGCGTGTCGAGTGTTTTGTTGGCGTCGCCGGCTGGCGGTGATTTCTATGGGCGGCAATGAGGATGACCGAATGCGAATCCGGAGGTCGGCCAGAGTTTTCGACGCCAGCATCGTTTCTGCCAGCGTGGTGCAGTCCAGCGGCGGCGAGAGCGCTTGGTGTGCGGTTGGGGCGGGGCGGAGCGGTGGGCGAGGAGGGGATAGGGCGCGTCGAGCCGTTAACCAATTCCTCTCTGCCTGTTAACG
>JAINDL010000042.1 GCA_019931245.1 Bryobacteraceae bacterium CoA2 C42 | reverse complement strand
CTGGTCGGTCAGCCCGGCCATCTTCTCGTGGTTGGCGACCAGGTTCGAGTGCGCGTCCCACTGAATACTCACCGGGCCACCGCCGGAGTATACCTGCACGAAGCGGACGCCCCGTTCAACGAGCCGTCGGGCCAGCAGCAGGCGGGTGCCGAAGTCCCGGGTCTGCGGCTTATCGATGCCGTAGAGCTTCCGCGTCGCCTCGGACTCCTTCATAATGTCGACGGCCTCGGGCGCCGCGCTCTGCATCTTGAAGGCGAGCTCGTAGCTGGCGATGCGGGCGGCCATTTCCGAGTCCTCGGGCTGCGTGTCGAGGTCGTTCATCTTCTGCAACAGATCGAGCGTCGACCGCTGCCGCTGCGCGGTGACGTTGCCGGGGTTCTTCAAATGCAGGATCGGCGAAGGGCCGCTGCGCAGGAGCGTGCCCTGGTAGACAGCGGGCAGGAAGCCGGAGCCCCAGCAGGGGGTGCCGCCTTCGGGCGTGCCCTCCGGCTGTGGCATGGCGACATAGGCCGGCAGGTTATCGGCCGGGCTGCCAAGCCCGTAGGTGACCCAGGAGCCCATCGACGGGTAGCCGGTCAGCACGCGTCCGGTGTGCACCTGGTACATGGCCGGGGCGTGGACGACGCTCTCGGTGTAGAAGCTGCGGACGAAACAGATATCGTCGACGTGGCGGGCCACGTTCGAATAGAGCGTCGAAACCGGCAACCCGCTCCGGCCATGGCGCTGGAACTTCCAGGGCGAAGGCAGCAGCGGGGTATCGCCCACCGTGAACTGGCTCGTGATCTTGCCGTAGCTTTCGGGCAGCTTCTGGCCGGCGTACTTCTCCAGCGCCGGCTTGGGATCGAACATGTCGATCGAGCTCGGCGCGCCCACCATGAACAGGAAGATGACGGCCTTGGCCTTCGGCTCGAAGTGCGGCGTTTTGGCGGCGAGCGGATTGGCGCGGACGGCGGCGGCCCGCAGATCGCGCTGCAGCAGCCACTCGGCGGCCACGGCGCCCAGGCCCTGGCGAAGAACGTTTCTACGGGATATAGACGAATTCATGGCGGTTGAGAAGGGCGCGGGCAAAGTCCACCAGGGGCATCTTCTGGCGGTTGAGGAAGTCGAGGGCCAACCGCATTTCGGCGGGCTGGGGTTCGCGCTGCAGGGCCAGTTCGTAGGCGCGGCGCACCTGGCAGGGAGCGGCCGAGCAGCCGGGCTTCAGCCGTTCGGCGAAGGCCTGGGCCTGTTCGTAGGCAAAGTCGGAGTTCATGAGCGTCAGCGCCTGCAGCGCGTGCGTCGAGTTGGCGCGGACCGGGCAGGAGCTGACGGCGTCGGGCTGATCGAAGTTATTCAGCAGCGGGAGGCGGACGGTGCGCTTGTTGAGCAGGTAGAGGCTGCGGCGGTTGTGCTCGCGCTTGTCCGGCAGTACGGGCCAGAGGTTGTCCGGCTCGGCCTCGGTAAAGATGATGTCGTAGATCTCCTGCTCGATGGGCACTTTGACCGGGACGCCGCCGCGGCGGGCGTTGAGCTGGCCGGTGGCGACCAGGAGCGAGTCGCGGATGGCTTCGCCTTCCAGGCGCCGGCGGTTCATCCGCCAGTAGAACTTGTTTTCACCGTCAATGGCGGCCTTCTTCGCGTCGATGTCGGCCGACTGCCGGTAGGCGGCAGTGGTAGCGATCAGCCGGTCCATGTGCTTGATGTCCCAGCCGGAGGAGACGAACTCGGCGGCGAGCCAGTCGAGCAGCTTGCGGTTGGAGGCGCGGCCGCCCAGAATGCCGAAGTCGTTCGGCGTGGGCACCAGGCCCGAGCCCATGCGCAACTGCCAGATGCGGTTGACCATGACGCGGGCCGTGAGCGGATGTTCGGGACGGGCGAGCCAGTTGGCGAGCGCCGCGCGGCGGCCTTGCGGTCCGGCCGGGGCGTCGAGCGCGCCGAGCACGGTCAGGAAGCCGGGTTCGACGGGGTCGAGCTTATGGCGGTGGTCGCCGATCTTGAGAATATGGGTCACCGGCGCCTTATCCATGTTGGCGACGGCGTAGGCGGTGCGCGGCGGTTCGGGCTTTTCAAACTCGAGCTGATGCATCTGCCGGCGCAGCCCGGCGCGGCGCTCCTTCTCTTTGGGTTCGATGGCGGCGACGACCTCGTCCCAGGTGGGGTTGATCTGCCGGTTGGCCTCTTTGGCCACGATCTCCTGTTCGGGCGTCCGCTTCTCTTTGGGGATGTCGAGTGCTTCGCGGAAGCGTTTTTCGAGCTTGGCCTGCCGCTCGGCTTTAATGCGTTCGCGCACGGGCTTTTCGATGGCCGCGATCTCGTCGGTGATCGGCTTCAGCCGGGCGTTCCACGCCTTCATGGCGGCTTCGTGGGCGGCCTTCTCTTCGGCCGAGACGATCTCGGTGTCCTTGAGCGCGGTGGCGGCGAACACGGCCTGCAGGCGGTAGTAGTCGGCCTGCAGGATGGGATCGAACTTATGGTTGTGGCAGCGGGCGCAGCCAACGGTCATGCCGAGGAAGACGTTCGAGACGCCGAGGGTCATCTCGGTGAGCACCTCCTGGCGGTTCATCTCCTCGTCCTGATTGCCGCCCACCAGATGAATGGGGCCGGCGCGGTGGAAGCCGGTGGCGATGAGGGCCTGACGGTCGCCGGGGTAGAGTTCGTCGCCGGCGATCTGTTCCTTTAAGAAACGGTCGTAGGGTTTGTTGGCGTTAAAGCTATCGACGACGTAGTCGCGATAGCGCCAGGCGTGGGGGCGTTCGGCGTCGAGTTCGTAGCCGTTGGTGTCGGCGTAGCGAACGACGTCGAGCCAGCGGAGGGCCCAGCGTTCGCCGTAGGCGGGCGAGGCGATCAGGCGGTCGACCAGGTTTTCGTAGGCCCGGGGGGAGCGGTCGGCCACGAAGCGGCGGACCTCTTCGGCGGTGGGGGGCAGGCCGGTGAGGTCGAGGGTGACGCGCCGGGCGAGGCGGGCTTTATCGAGAGGTGGCGATGGGGTAAGGCCTTTGGCTTGCAGCTGCTCGAGCAGGAATGCGTCGATCGGATTCGAGCTCAGCTGGGGAACTGCGGGCCGGACCACCGGTTGAAACGCCCAATACGACCGGCGGCCGCCGATCCAGGCATCGTCCTTAGGATTAATCGACGCGGCAATCAGCGTCACTGCCGCGGCGGCGAGGAGTACCGGCTTCCACATGAGACCCTCTCAGGCGATATCATAACATCAGTTGCGCTCCGTTAAGATCGCGTTACGGAGTGCCAGGGAGATCTAAGTCAGTATGATACGTTTCGCTCTTTTATGCATAGGGTTCCTGGCCGCGGCCTGGGCTCAAACCAGTTCCTCCGTCACTGGTACAGTGACCGACAAGTCCTCGGCCGCGGTGGCCGGGGCCAAAGTGGCCGCCCAGAATCTGGCCACCTCCGCAACGCGCGAGGTGGAGTCCGACTCCAATGGCGTTTTCACGATTCCGCTGCTACCGCCGGGCCGCTACAAGATCACCGCCACCAAGACCGGCTTTCGCCAGGCCTTCCAGGAGGTGAACCTCGAGGTCAACCAGACCGCCCGCTTCGACATTGCGCTCGAAGTCGGTACGGTAACCGAATCGGTTGAGGTGAAGGCCTCCACCCCGCTCATTGAAAGCGACTCGTCGTCGATCGGCCAGGTGGTCGAGCAGCGGCAGGTGGCCGAGTTGCCGCTCAACGGCCGTAACTTCGTGCAACTGGCCACGCTTGGACCGGGCGTGACCGGCGTGGGCTTCGGCAGCCGTTCGACCATCATGAGCGGCACCCGTCCGGACGACCTGCGCCCGGGCAGCGAGATCTTCGCCAACGGCAACCGCGAGGGGTCGAACAACTTTCTGTGGGACGGCATTGACAACAACGAGCGGCTGACGCTGTCGATCGTGCTGCGGCCGTCGGTGGAAGCTGTCCGCGAGTTTAAGATCCAGACCAGCCTGTTTACGGCCGACCAGGGGCGGAACTCGGGCGCGACGGTGAACGTGATCACCAAGTCCGGTGCGAATGAGCTGCACGGCAGCGCCTATAACTTCCTGCGCAACGATAAGTTCGACGCGCGGAACTTCTTCAGCGCCGTCAAGCCCACGCTGCGGCAGAACCAGTTCGGGGCCAGCCTCGGCGGCCCGATCATCAAGAACAAGCTGTTTTTCTTCGGCAACTATGAAGGTTTCCGCCGCAGCCTGCAGCGCACCTTCGTCAACACCGTACCGACGGCCGAAACGCGCGTGGGCAACTTCGCCGCCGTGCGCGATATCTTCGACCCGAACACGCTGCGCCCGGCGCCGGGCACGGCGACCGGCTTTACGCGCGATCCCTTCCCGAACCGGCAGATTCCGCTGAACCGCTTCGATCCGGTCATGTCGAAGCTCGTGTCGGCCTATCCGCTGCCGCAGCGCGCGGGCCTCGTCAACAACCACGTCACCAACCCCGGCGACAAGCAGCGCTGGGACCAGGGCGACCTGCGCGTGGACTGGAACTGGAACGACCGCAACACGGTCTTCGGACGCTTCTCGCGGCAGGACACGACCACGACGCGTCCGTCGACCTTTGCGCCGGTCACCCTGCCCGGCATCAGCAGCCCGGTGAGCCTGGGCAACGAAGACACCTTCGCTGGCGATTCAGCACTGAAGGCCTACCACTCGGTGCTGAGCTGGGTGCGGACCATCACCCCGACCTTCGTCATGGAAGCGCGCATGGGCTTTAACCGCTTTGCGCTGAACTTCGTGCAGGAGGGCGCGGCCGAGGGTGCGCAACTCGGTGAAAAGCTGGGCGTGCGCGGCGCCAACCAGGGCCCGAACTCGAACGGCATTCCGATCTTCAGCCCGGCCGGCTACACGGGCATCGGCCAGACCCGTTCGCTGCCCATTATCCGCATTGAGAACACCTATCATCCGGGAGTGAACTTCACCAACCTGCGCGGGCGGCACACCGTGAAGTACGGCATCGACTTCCGCCGCCGGCAGTTGACGCAGTACCAGACCAACCGCGGCAACGGCCGCTTCAACTTCGGCCGCACCTTCACCGACAACCCGAACAACGCGGCCGCCACCGGCGACGCGATGGCGGCGCTGATCCTCGGCACGGCCAACACGATTGAGCAGGACTTCACGCTGATCGCCCCCGGCATCCGCATCTGGGAGTCCAACTACTTCGTGCAGGACGACTGGAAGATCTCCGACCGGCTGACGCTGAACTTTGGCGTCCGCTACGAGTTCGACACCCCGACCTCGGAGGTAACCAACCGCTGGACGAACTTCGACGTCAACAACGCCAAGCTGTTGATTGCCGGCTTCAACACCGACGAACGGACGGGCGTACGGGCGGACCGGAACAACTTCGCGCCGCGCTTCGGCTTTGCCTATCGCGTCAAGAACGGGACGGTGATCCGCGGCGGCTACGGCATCTTCTTTAACCCGGTGGGGAGCGAGAGCGTCGTGATGCGCCGGCACCGGCAGCTACCGTTCGGCCCCATCAATGTCATCGACATCAACCAGTTCGTGGCCAATCCGCGGCGCGTCGCCGACGGTCTGCCGCCGATTCCGAACCTGAACTTCGACGCGGCGGTGGCGAACCCGGTGGGTAACTTCCTGGCCGTCGATCCGAACCTCCGGTCCGGCTATGCACAGCAGTACAACCTGCAGGTGCAGCAGCAGCTGCCGTGGGAGTTGGTGTTCAAGATCGGCTACGTGGGTAACCTCGGCCGCCGTCTCGACACCGTGTTCAACTTCAACCAGCCCGACCCCGGGCCGGGTGCGCCGGGTCCGCGCCGCCGCCTGTTCTCGCGGGTGCCGGGGGTGGTGAACATCGACTACAACGTCTCGGACGGTCTGTCGGCTTATCACAGCCTGCAGTCGACGCTTGAGCGCCGCTTCAACAACGGCCTCGGCTTCCTGGCCGCCTATACCTGGGCCAACTCGGTGGACAACGTGCCGAACCAGTTCGGCGGCGGCGACAACGGACCCATTCCGCAGGATATCCGCTTCCGGCGGGTGGACCGCGGCACTTCGGGCTTCGACATCAAGCACCGGTTTGTCTATAGCACCAACTACGAAGTGCCGTTCGGCAAGGGCCGGAAGTTCAGCTCCGGCAACAGCGTGGTGGATAATCTGCTCGGCGGTTGGGACACCAACCTGATTCTGCAGATCCAGTCCGGTCTGCCGTTTACCCCGACGCTCGCCGCGCCGGTGGCCAACGCGGGCGGGAGCCGTCCGGACCGCTTCAAGAGCGGCCAGCTCGACAACCCGACGATTGCCCGCTGGTTTGACACCTCGCTCGGCACTGCGGCCAGCGGCGCGGCGTGGGGCACCCCGGCCGTCTTCACTTACGGCAACGGCGGGCGGAACATTCTGCGCGGACCGGGCCGGGAGAACGTGGACTTCTCGCTGTTCAAGAACTTCCAGTTGACCGAACGGTTCAAGCTGCAGTTCCGGGCCGAGATGTTCAACCTGTTTAACCACACGCAGTTCGATATCCCGAACGCGAGTGTGGGCAACCCGAATGCCGGCATCATCACCGGCATTGTCGGCACACCGCGTCAGATGCAGTTTGCGCTGCGGCTGACGTTCTAACGGGAGCCATCGGCGTGACGGCCCGACGAAACGAACCCAACGAACGCTTGGGGGAGTTTGCCCGCCGGGTCGTCCGCCGGAGCTTCCGGCATTTTTCAAAGGAAGAGAAGGCGGTGCTCCGGGATACCGACCCGGAGCCGCTGCACCAGATGCGCGTGGGGATGCGGCGCCTGCGGGCTGCGTGCGAGACGTTTGGGTTCGCGGTGCGCTGGCCGGAGGGAGCCGGGGATCGGGTGATTGGCCGGATCAGCCGCCGGTTGGGGCGGGTGCGGGATTTGGACGTTCTGCTGGCCAAGCTAAGTGATCTGGAGGGGCTGGACGAGGGGGTGCTGCCGGCGCTGCGAGAGCGGCGCAAAGAGGCGTTTGCCGGTTTGCGGCGGACGCTGCGGGGGCGGCGGTATCGGGCGCTGTGCGCGGGGCTGCGGGAGTGGATCGGGCGACCGGAGTACCGGAGCGCCGGGGCGTTGCCGATGCGGCCGGCTTTGCCGGATCTGCTGCTGCCGCTCGGGTGCCGGCTGTTCCTGCACGCGGGCTGGGACGCGGCGACGGGCGAGATTTTGCACGATCTGCGCAAGCGAGTGAAGGCGATTCGCTACCAGGCGGAGTTCTTCGCCGGCTCTTATGGCGAGGAGCTGGCGGCATGGATCGCGGAGCTGAAGACGATTCAGGACGCGCTCGGGGGCTTGCAGGACCGGGTGGTGCTGCGCGAGGCGGTAGGCCACGTGGGCCCGGCGCTGGCCGCCACGCTAGCCGCTGAGGAGGAGGCGTTTACCGTGTGGTGGGCTCCGGTGCGGGCGCGCTACCGGGACCCGGCGTTTCGGGAGCGGGTTCGCGAGATGTTAGCTCGTCCGCGTTAGGGGCACTTCGTTGGTTTCGTGGAAGCGGACGTCGGGGTAGTCGCGGGAGATCGACTGCAGCTCCCACTTGGTGGTGAACAGGCAGACGAGCTGGTCGAACTGGTCGCGGAAGCGGACGACGCCGGAGCTGGGCCAGCGGACTTTGGCGAGGGCTTCCGGAGCGCCGCGGGGCCAGCGGGCGCAGATATAGGGCAGGTTTTCGAAGGTGGCGTGCACGCCGTACTCCTGGGCGAGGCGCGATTCGACCACGTCGAACTGCAGCCGGCCGACGGCGCCGAGGACGGGTTCGCGGCGGACGCCTTCCGGGTCGTAGTAGACCTGGACGACGCCCTCTTCGGCCATCTGGGTGATGCCCTTGCGGAACTGCTTGGTGCGGCTCATGTCGGTGTTGCGCAGGATGCCGAAGAACTCGGGCTGGAAGCTGGGGATGCGTTCGAACTCGATGGCGGGGTTGGTGCTGAGGGTGTCGCCGATGATGAACATGCCCGGGTTGACGACGCCGACGACGTCGCCGGCGAAGGCCATGTCGAGGCCCTGGCGGTCGCGGGCAAAGAGGCGGTGGGGGCGGGTCATGCGGAGCTTCTTGTTGAGCCGCGGGTGGTGGACGAGCATGTCGCGGTCGAAGCGGCCGGAGCAGATGCGGAGGAAGGCCATGCTGTCGCGGTGCATGGGGTCCATGTTGCCTTGGATTTTGAAGACGAAGGCGGAGAAGTCGGGCGAGTCGGCTTCGATGAGCCCGTCCTTACTGAGGCGGGGCATGGGGGAGGGGGCGAGTTCGGTGAGGGCGTTGAGGAAGCAGTCGACGCCGAAGTTGTTGAGGGCGCTGCCGAAGAAGACGGGGGTTTGGAGGCCGAGCAGGAAGCGTTCACGGTCGAAGGGGGGGATGGCGACGGCGAGCAGGGCGGAGGAGTCGGCGAGTTGGGCGGCGTTGTCGGCGCCGACAGAGTCAGGGAAGCCGGGATCGTCGATGGACATCTCTTCGGTTTCCGAGCGGACCATGCCGCCAAGGGTGCGCTGGTAGCGGAGCAGGCGGCGGGTTTGGAGGTCGACGACGCCCTGGAAGCGGTTGCCGTAGCCGACGGGCCAGTTGCAGGGGACGGGGGCCATGCCGAGGACGCGTTCGATCTCATCGAGGAGTTCCATGGGATCGAGGCCGGGCTGGTCCATCTTGTTGATGAAGGTCAGCACGGGGATGCGGCGCATGCGGCAGACTTCGAAGAGTTTGCGGGTCTGGGGCTCGATGCCTTTGGCGCCATCGAGGACCATGACGGCGCTGTCGACGGCGGTGAGGGTGCGGTAGGTGTCTTCGCTGAAGTCCTGGTGGCCGGGGGTGTCGAGGAGGTTGAAGAGGCAGCCGCCGTGTTCGAACTGGAGGGCGGTGGAGGTGATGGAGATGCCGCGGGCCTGCTCCATGGCCATCCAGTCGGAGGTGGCGTGGCCGCGGTTTTTCTTGGGCCGGACGGAGCCGGCGGTTTCGACTTCGCCGGCGTAGAGGAGAAGTTTTTCGGTGAGGGTGGTTTTGCCGGCGTCCGGGTGGGAGATGATGGCGAAGGTGCGGCGGCGGCGGATCTCTTCGCGCATTTCGCGAAGGGCGGGATCGGGGGGAGGAGTCAAGTTACCTTTAGGTTAGCTTTTAGTTTCCCAGAGGGGGGGAGGGGCTGTCAAAAACTGCCGCCCGGCGGGCGGGCGGGAATGGGTAGGATGGAGGGAGGGAAATAGATTGATGCATCGTATTCAACAGATTCGGGCGATTCCGCTCTACGGGAAGGCCTATGTGGACTGGCCCTCGCGCTTTTCTGACCTGGAGCAGACGCGAACGCTGGTGGAGGTGGTGACCGATACGGGGCTGACGGCGCTCGGGAGCGTCTATACCTCGGCCGGCCTCGTGCAGGCAGCGCTCGATCTGCTGCGGCCGCTGTACGAGGGCGCTTCGGCGATCGACCCGGCGGCGACCACCGAAATCCTCCACCAGAACACCTTCTGGCAGGGGCGGGGCGGGAGCGTGACGCACGCCATTTCGGGCATCGACATGGCGCTGTGGGACCTGCTAGGGCAGGTGACGGGGCAGCCAATTCACCGGCTGCTGGGCGGCAAGCTGCGGAGCCGCGTGAAGCCCTACGCGTCGATGCTGATGGAGGAGCCGGAGCTGATGCGGGCCAAGCTGGAGGCGGCCTACGCGCGGGGCTTCCGGGCTTTCAAGATCGGCTGGGGGCCGTTTGGCCGGCGGAACGCGCGGGTGGACGAGGCGATTGTGCGGGAGTCGCGGGCGGCCATTGGCGAGGAGTGCGAGTTGATGGTGGACGCGGGCGGGTCGGACGCGCTGTGGCCGCATGGCTATAAGTGGGCGCTGCGGACGGCGGAGATGCTGGCCGATTACGACGTGGCGTGGTTTGAAGAGCCGCTGCGGCCGGACGATATTGAGGGCTACATTGAGTTGACCCGGCACGGGCGGGTGCCGATTGCGGGTGGCGAGGTGTTGACGCGGCGGCAAGCGTTTCTGCCGTGGATCGAGCGCCGGGCGGTGGACTATCTGCAGCCGGACGTCACGAAAGTGGGCGGATTGACCGAGCAGCACCGGATTGGGCAGTATGCCGATGACCATAACATTCTGGTGGTGCCGCACGGGTGGAACACGGGCGTGGGGCTGGCGGCGGATCTGCATCTGACGGCCGCGGCGGGCAATGCGCGGTGGGTGGAGTATCTGACGCCGGAGCCTTATTTGGACGAGGTGTTTTTGACGCGGCCGGTGCTCGATAGCGAGGGCTATATTCAGGTGCCGGACGGGCCGGGGTATGGCTTTGCATGGAATCCGGAAGGGATTGAGAAGCTGTCGCAGGGTGTGAAGTTAACCCGCTAATGGTGGGTCTCGATTTCGGCACGACCAATAGCTCCATTGCGGTGGCGGTGGAGGGTGAAGTCAGGATGGCGCGCTTTGCGGATGGATCGGAGTCTTACCGGTCCATCCTGTACGCCGAGGCGCCAAAGGCGGCGCGGGCGCGGTGGTGGACGGGGCCGGAGGCGATTGCGCAGTATCTGGACGCAGACGCCAAAGGGCGGCTGATTCAGTCGCTGAAGTCGTTTTTGGCCAGCCGGAGCCTGCGATCGACCGAGGTGCTGGGGCGGCACTACACGATTGAAGAGCTGATTGCGATTCTGCTGCGGGACCTGCGGACGGAGGCCGAGCGGCAGTTTGGCACCGAGGTGCGGGAGGCGCGGGTGGGGCGGCCGGTGCGGTTCGTGGGCGCCGAGACGGAGGCCGACGATGCATACGCCGTTGACCGGTTGCGGCAGGCGTTTACGCTGGCCGGATTTGCGCACGTAGAGTTCGAGATGGAGCCGGTGGCGGCGGCGGCGTACTACGCAGCGCGGCTCGAGCGCGACGAGGTGCTGCTGGTGGGGGACTTCGGCGGCGGCACGAGCGACTTTTCGCTGCTGCGGGTAGGGCCGGGGGGGCGGGAGCTGTTGGGCAACGACGGGGTGGGCCTGGCCGGCGATACGTTTGACGCGCGGCTGATCCGGCACCTGGTTTCGCCGGAGTTGGGGTTGGGGAGTTCGCTCGACCCGGTGGGGAAGCGGTTGCCGGTGCCGGTGTGGCTGTACTCGCACTTGGAGCGATGGCATTACCTGTCGTTTCTGCGGAGCAAGGAGACGCTGCATCTGCTGAAGACGCTGCCCGCGCAGAGTGACGCGCCGGAGAAACTGCAGGCGTTGTATGACCTGGTAAACGAGGACCTGGGCTACCGGCTGCACCAGTCGGTGCAGCGGACCAAGCGGGAGCTTTCGGGGGCGGAGACGGCCGCGTTTCGTTTCTCCGAAGGGAGCGTCGACATTGGCGCGACCGTGCGGCGGGCGGATTTTGAGGAGTGGATCGCCGGGGACCTGGCCGCGATTGCGGCGTGCGTGGACCGGCTGGGGGGCCGGGGCGTGGACCGGGTGTTTTTGACGGGCGGGACATCGTTTGTGCCGGCGGTGCGGCGGATTTTTGCGGAGCGCTTTGGCGCCGAGCGGATCGAGTCCGGCAACGAGTTCAGCTCGATTGCGCACGGCCTCGCGTTGGGAGGATAGACTACGGCTTATGTTGGATCGACGCGCGTTTTTGCAGGCCTGTTCGTTGTCCGTGCTGACAGCGGCGGGGGGCAGGCCGGTGGAGGCCCGGGTGGGGCCGTGGAACAACAAGCCGACGTTGTTTGTGAACGGAAAGCCCACTTATGCGTGTTTCTACGCTTTGACGGACTGCCCCGGCGGGCGGTGGACTTGGGAGGAGGAGCCGCAGCGGAACCTGCGGGCGTTTACGGCGGCGGGCTTCCGGCTGTTTCAGATTGATCTGTTTTTGGAACTGGTTTGGCCGAAAGAGGGGCCGCTTGATCTGGCGCTGGTGCGGCGGCATCTGCGCGGGGTGCTCGATGCGTGCCCGGAGGCCGCCATCGTGCTGCGGTGGCACTTGAACGCACCGGGATGGTGGGCCGAGCAGCATCCCGAGGAGCTGGTGCGGTACGTGAACGGCGACCTTGAGAAGATCGAGCGCACGACGCCGGTGCGGATTCTAATGGACGACCTGCGGCGGACGCCGCGGGTGAGCCTGGCGAGCGAAAAGTGGAAGGCGATGGCGACGGCCAAAACCGTGGAGCTGCTGCGCGGCCTGGCGAAAACGCCGGAGGGGGCGGCGCTGGCGGGGGTGCATGTCTGCTGCGGCGTGTACGGGGAGTGGCACCAGTGGGGCTTTATGCGAAACGAACCCGACGACAGCGCGCCGATGCGGAAGCTGTTGGGCGGGCCGGCGCCGACGGTAGAGGAGCGGGCGGCGGTGGACGACGGTTACTTTCGCGACCCGGCCAAACGGCGGCGGGTGATTGCTTACTACCGCCATCAGCAAGAGTTAGTCGCCGACCTGATTATATACTTCTGCGGGGTGGTAAAGAAGAACTGGCCGCGGCCGATTCTGGCGGGCACCTTTTATGGTTACTTCTTTTCCATGTTCGCGCGGCAGGCCACGGGCGGCCATCTGAGCCTGCAGAAAGTACTGACCGCGAAGGAGGTGGATTATCTGAGCGCGCCGCAGGCTTACGGGGCCAACTACCGGGACTTAGGCGGATCGGGGATAACCAGGGCGCTGATTGAGTCGATTCGCTTTCACGGAAAGCTGTTTCTCGATGAGATGGACCAGACGCCTTCGTGGAAATGGCTCAATAACGTGGACACGGCGTTCAACCTGACGGACGTGGCGGCCGACATTGCCGTGATCCGGCGGAATGTACTCGAGAGTTTCACGCGGGGCATGGGGCTATGGTTCTACGATTTCGGCCCGGCGAACCAGACGGGCTGGTGGATGGACACGCGGCTGATGGCGGAGATCAGGCAGTTAAAGACGCTGCTCGAGCAGTACCACGCGCAGCCTTATGAGCCCGCCGGAGACGTGCTGTTTGTCTTTGACACCGAGGTTTACTACTACACCGGGCATTCGGCGCAGACGGACCCCTACACGGACCCGATTGCCGTGAACCGGACGATGGGCGAGGCGTGGCGCAGCGGGGCGGGGATTGAGACAGTCCACCTGGCCGACCTGCCTACGATGGACCTGGGGCGATATGCCGTAATTGTGTTCGCCAACACTTGGCTGCTCTCGGCGGCGCAGCGGCGGTGGATCCGGACTGAGTTACTCGATAAGGGCCGGAAGGTGATTTTCCAGGGTAAGCCCGGTTACTGCGACGGTGAGCGGCTGAGCGCGGCATTTACCGCCGAGCTGACGGCGGAGACCCGGCAGATTGAGGGCGCGGCCGCATGGCGGGAGGCGCTGCGGGCGGCCGGGGCGCATATCTACGTCGACGGCGACCGTCCGGTGCACGTGGGCGGGGGATTGTTACTGATTCACGACAAAGACGGCGGGGCGGCGCGGGTGCATCTGCGGAATGGGAGTAAAATAGAGCTTACGATCCCGCCCCGGTCGTCGCTGATTTTCGACACGAAGACCGGCGCCCGGCTCCTCTAACCCCATGGCCACCAGAACTCCCCGCAAACGCCCGAGCGCGGCGGCGGAAACGATTCACGAAGCGATTGCCTCGGTTGAGGAGGCGCAGAGCGCGGTGATGGAAGACATCGCCGCGACGGCGCGGCAGGACCAGATCGACGCGATTCTCAGCGGCGCTTCGCCCGATGAGGTGGATAACCTGCAGCGGGCGCTGCGGCGGCGGCCCGAAGTGGAGGCGGCGGTCGCGACCGACCCGGACGATGAGTTAGCCGAGGACTGGCTCGACGGGGCGTACCCGTACAAGAACCGGATGTCGCGGCGGAACTATGAGCGGTACAAGTATCACGTGCAGGTGGAGTTGTTGAAGCTGCAGGCGTGGGTGAAGGCGACGGGGCAGCGGGTGGTGATTCTGTTTGAAGGGCGGGATGCGGCGGGTAAGGGGGGAACGATTCGCCGTTTCATGGAGCACCTGAATCCGCGCGGCGCGCGGGTGGTGGCGCTGTCGAAGCCGAGCGAGATTGAGCAGGGCCAGTGGTATCTGCAGCGCTACATCGCGCAGCTGCCGACGGCGGGCGAGATCGTGCTGTTCGATCGGTCGTGGTACAACCGGGCAGGGGTGGAGCGGGTGATGGGCTTTTGTACAGATCAGGAGTACAAAGAGTTCATGCGGCAGGCGCCGGAGTTTGAGCGGAACCTGGTGCGGAGCGGGATTCATCTCTTCAAGCTATGGTTTTCGGTGAGCCAGGAGGAGCAGCGGCGGCGGTTCAAGGAGCGGGAGACGCATCCGCTCAAGCAGTGGAAGCTTTCGCCGATTGACCTGGCGTCGCTCGGCAAGTGGGACGAATACACGAAGGCCAAAGAGGCGATGTTCTTCTACACGGATACCGAAGAGGCGCCGTGGACGGTGATCAAATCCGACTGCAAGAAGCGGGCTCGGATTCATGCCATGCGCTATGTCTTACACCAATTGCCGTACCAGAACAAAGACGTCCGGGCGATTGGGCGGCTGGATACGCTGCTGGTGGGGCGGGCGAATCTGGTGTACGAGCGGGGGGAGATGCGAGGCGGGTTGACGCTGGATGGCTAGGGCTGGCTTGCGTTGATGAGGTCGGCGAAGGTACGGAGACGGCCCGCGGCGTAGCCGGCGAGGAGGGCGTCGAGGGGCTGGACGAGCTGGTCGCTGTAGTTGTTGCCGCGGGCGTAGGGGCCCATGCCGCTGCGGATCACGAGAGCGCCGGGGGCGCGGGGAAAGGCGCCGAGGTTGGCGGCGAAGCGGTCGAGTTCCCCGCCCCGGGAGAGGTACTGTTCGACGTTGGAGGTGTAGATGGCGACGAGGGAGAGCTTTTCGCGGCGGAGGTGAGCGGCGATGGCGCCGAGGGTTTTCTCGCCGGCGAGGTTGCCGGTGACGGGGAGTATGCGGTTTTCGCGGTGCATCTGCTGGAGGTAGCGGAAGTCGTCTTCGCGGGCGAGGTAGCTCGCGGGGTGGCCGGCGGCGTCGGTGGCGAGAACGAGGTCGCGGAGGCGGGGATAGTAGGGGCGGGGCTCGCGGCCGTGGGAGTTGAAGCGAAGATCGAGGCCGTCGGCCTGGAAGCGCTGGTGGAAGGAGGCGATGGTTCGGCGGTCGGCGGGGGAGAGGGGGAGGCCGGAGTCGGCAAGGGAGGTGGAACGGGTTTGGCGGGGGGCCCGGTCGAGATAGCGGACGAGGTCGGCGACGGGCTTAGGGTCCCAGGCGGAGAGGTCGGGGGGGAGGGCGCGGCCGAGGAGGAGGCAGAGGTATTCTAGGCGGTTGCGGGAGCGGGCGAACAGGTCGCGGAACAGGAGATGTTCGAGGAGGTTACCGCGGCGGATATCGACGAGAAAAGCGAGTTGAGGGCGGAGGTGGGCGATGTAGGAGTAGTTCTGGTCGGGGCCGACGCCGAGATAGACGCCGCCGCGCGGGAGGGCGCGGAGATGGCCGGCGACGGTGAGGAAAGTGGACTCGTTCGAGATGAGGTTGTCGGTGTCGAAGTAGCCTTCGGGCTCGGAGAGTTGGGCGATGAGAGTGGCGAATTCGGCGCGGTTGAGGGTGCGGGCGGGAAGACAAAACAGAGCGAGGATGGACAGGAGGGTAGCCAAACGCCGCATGACCTATTATCGTAGGTAAAAATGAAACTGCTGACTGTTTTCTTTTGCGCGGCGCTTGCCTGGGGGGCGGACCCGCCGCTGGCGTTCCGGGATCTGTTCAACGGGAAGGATCTGACGGGATGGGTGAACGTGAACACGGACCCGGACACGTGGTCGGTGGAGAATGGGGAGTTGGTCTGCAAGGGCAAGCCGATTGGGGTGATGCGGAGCGACCGGATGTATGAGAACTTCATTCTGCACATTGAGTGGATGCATACCGAACCGGGGGGCAACAGCGGGGTGTTTGTCTGGAGCGGGGCGCGTCCGGGGGAGAAGAACCGGCTGCCGGACGGGGTGGAGGTGCAGATGCTGGAGCTCGACTGGCCGAAGCTGAACATGCGCGACGGGGTGATGCCGACCGATTCGTATGTAAGCGGAGAGTTGTTCGGGGTGGGCGGGGTGACGACGGTGGCGGACAATCCGCGGGCGGCGCGGAGCCGGTCGGTGGAGATGCGCTGCCTGCCGCGGGGGCAGTGGAACACTTACGATGTGGTGGCGGTGGACGGGGTGATTAAGCTGGCGATCAACGGGAAGTTTGTAAACGGGATTGCGAAATCATCCCAAAAAAAGGGCTATCTGTGCCTTGAGAGCGAGGGCGCGAAGATTCACTTTCGGAACATCCGGATTCTCGAGCTGCCGCCGGGCGTGACAGCGCCGGAGCAGAGCGCGGCTCCGCTGCCGTGACGACACTCAGCTCTTGGTGATGCGCCGTAAGGTGTATAACTCGGGACTAACGGAGCCGCGGGCGAGCTTCTTCCAGTCATCGTCGTAGCGGAGTAGCTTACCGGAGACGTGATTGGAATCTTCGCTTGAGAGAAACACGGCCAGTTGGAGCTGTTTTTCGAGGGGGACGCCGCCGGTCATGCGGACTTGGCGGGCGTCCTCGATCTCCTTCCAGCCGGCCCGATGTTCGCCGGCGGCGAGGATTTCGTCGGTCATGTTGGTGTAAGTGCCGCCGGGGGCGAGGCAGTTCGCCTGGACGTTATGCTCGGCGTACTCGGAGGCGATGGTCTCCACAAACCGGACGACGGCGGCCTTCGAGGCCGCGTAGGCCGAGAAGTGGGGCCGGGGGGTGAGCGAACCGCCGCCGGAGACGACGATGATTTTGCCGGCGCGGCGCTGGACCATCTCCGGGAGGACGGCGCGACAGGCGTGCATGACGCCGAAGACGTTGGTTTCGAAAGTTTCGCGCCAGGCGCGGGTTTCGGCTTCGTGCATGAGGCCGATGGGTCCCTGAACGCCGGCGGCGCAGATCAGAATATCGGTACCTCCGAAGCTGGCGCGCATGCGTTCGGCCGCCATGACCATGCGATCGAGTTCCCGTACATCGCCGGGCAGCCGGAGGGAGACGCCGCCGGCGTGCTGAATTTCGAGATGGGCGAGATCGATTTCGGCCTTGGTGCGGGCGACCAGGCCGACGATGGCGCCCTTCGAGGCGAGTCCGATGGCGAGGCGCTTGCCGATACCGCGGCCGGCTCCGGTGATGAGAATTCGTTTGCCTTGCAAGGGATGGTTCTGGGCTTCATTATACGGGATCGCGCCCGGCCGGTCGCTGGTTTCCGGATAGTTCACCCCGGCAAATTTTTTGAGACTATACTGTAGAGTTGAGAGGCGAATGAGTAAAGAAGATAGCATCGAAGTCACCGGCACCGTAGTTGAGAAGTTTCCCAGTGGATTGTTCAGTGTGCAATTGGACCAGGAGAAGATTGTGCTGGCCCATTTGGCGGGCAAATTGCGCCGCAACCGGATCCGGGTGCTGGCGGGCGACCGGGTGACGCTGGAGATGTCCCCGTACGATCTGACCAAAGGCCGCATCACGTATCGTCACAAGTAGGCCGGTCCCCGTGCAGACGGTCCGCGTTCTTTTCCTGTTTGGTACCCGGCCGGAGGCGATCAAGCTGTGCCCGGTGGTGCTGTACTTTCAGAGCCAGCCGGAGCGTTTCGAGGTGAGGGTCTGTGTCACGGCGCAGCACCGGGGGATGCTCGATCAGGTGTTGGGCGCCTTCGGGGTGAAGCCGGACTACGACCTAAACCTGATGCAGCCGGGCCAGACACTGTTCCAATCGACGGCGCGGATGATGGCGGCGCTCGAGCCGGTGCTGACCGGGGCTGACGGTTGGAAGCCGGAGATCGCGTTTGTACAGGGCGACACGACCACGACGCTGTGCGGGGCGCTGGCGGCTTTTTATGCGCGGGTGCCGGTGGGGCACATTGAAGCCGGGCTGCGGACGGGCGACTTGGCGCAGCCGTTTCCCGAGGAGATGAACCGGGTGCTGACCGGGCGGTTGGCGGAGCTGCATTTTGGGGCGACGGCGTGGGCGGCGGAGAATTTGCGGCGGGAGGGGGTGGCGGAAGACCGCATTTGGGTGACGGGGAATACGGGCATTGACGCCGTGCTGCACGTCAAACGGGGGCTTGAGGCGGGCACGATGAGCGCCGGGGTGGATTGGAGCTGGCTTGACCCGGCGAGGAAGCTGATTGTCGTCACGGCGCACCGGCGGGAGAGCTTTGGCACCGGCTTTACGCAGATCTGCGAGGCGCTGGCGGAGTTGGCCAACCGTCCGGACGTGGCGATTGTCTACCCCGTGCACCCGAACCCGAACGTGCGGGATCCGGTAGACCGGCTACTGGCCGGGCGGCCGAACATTCACCGCATTGCGCCGCTCGATTACGTGGCTTTCGTCGACCTGATGCGGCGCTCCTATCTGTTGATCACCGACTCGGGCGGGGTGCAGGAGGAGGGGCCATCGCTCGGCAAGCCGATTCTGGTATTGCGGGAGAAGACGGAGCGGCCGGAGGCGGTGGCGGCGGGGACGGTGAAGTTGGTGGGGACGAACCGTGAGAGGATCGTGTCCGAGGCTTGCCGGCTGCTGAATGACCCGAAAATACGCGAGGCGATGGCGCTCGTTCACAACCCATATGGCGATGGGCGCTCCAGCGAGCGGATAGCTGACGCAACTTATTCATTCTTCAGCAGATAAAGTTTTCACTTTGTTCCACAAAGTGGCACTGGGAGAGGGCTTCGCAACCGGGTTGTTTGGTGGCGTGGGTGTATAGTTTGAATCGTGAAGAACCTACTGCCTGCCCGCAAGAAAAAACCCGCGTTGAATCCGCGGGGCGCCAGGATGGCGGCTGAGCTCGCTGAACGTGTTATCGGTCAGCCGGAGAGTCTCGACGCGATCATCCCGTACATTCAGATGTATCAGGCCGGCTTATCGCCGGAGGGGCGGCCGATTGGGGTTTTCCTTCTGCTTGGACCGACGGGTACGGGGAAGACGCGGACGGTGGAGGCTCTGGCTGAGGTGTTACACGGCAGCGCGAAGAATGTTCTGCGGGTGGACTGCGGGGAGTATCAGATGGAGCACGAGGTGGCCAAGCTGATCGGGGCGCCGCCGGGATACCTGGGCCATCGGGAGACGCAGCCGCTGTTGACGCAGGTGAAGCTGAACGCGGTGATGAGCGAGGAGAACAATCTGTCGATTGTGCTGTTCGACGAGATTGAGAAGGCGGCCGGGTCGCTGCAGCGGCTGCTGTTGGGAGTGCTCGACAAGGCGACGCTGCGGCTGGGGGACAACTCGACGGTGAACTTTGAGCGGTCGTTGATCTTTCTGACGAGCAACCTGGGAGCGCGGGAGATGGCGCGGGAGCTGCGGCCGGAGTTTGGGCTGGAGACGGCGACGGTGCGGCGGGCGGAGGGTGCGGCCGCACGCCCCATTGACGGAGGGCGGAATGCGGCCAAGCGATTGGAGACGGTGGCGGTGGCGGCGGTGAAGCGGAAGTTTTCGCCCGAGTTTATCAACCGGATCGACTTGATGTTGACCTACCAGTCGCTCGATGCGGCGGCGCTTGAGAAGATTCTCGAGTTGCAGGTGCGCGGGTTGCAGGAGCATTTGGACCGGCGGCTGGGCGAGCGGAGCTTTCAGGTGGAGGTGCCGAAGCGGACGCGGCAGTTTCTTCTGCGGCACGGTACGAGCGTCGAGTATGGGGCCCGGGAGTTGAAGCGGACGATGCACCGGTTTGTGATGCAGCCGCTGGCGGCGATGGTGGCGGAAGGGCGGGTGGCGCCGCGGACGGTGGTCCGGTTTGAGCCGGACGCGGCGGGTGAGCGGCTGGAGGTGCTGCCGGGGCGGCTGGCGGCTTAGCGGGGGAGGAGCCGGCCGAGGCCGATCTGGCCGTGGAGGTTCTCGGCGGGCTGGGGGGCGTCGCCGCCGCCGTACCAGACCTGGAGGCTGCCATCGGGCAGGGGCAAGATTTCAGGGTCGCAGACAACCTGGGAGTTCCAGGGGGCCCGGCCGGTGATGAGGGCGTCTTCGCTGGTCCGTTGCCAGTGGATGCCATCGGGGGAGACGGCGAGACCGATCCTGCGGCGTTCGGCGCGATCGCGGCCGGTGTAGAGCATCCACCAGCGTCCGTGGGAGGTCCAGACGGCCGGTTCGCCGAGGCCGAGGGAGTCAAAGCGGCCGGGGGCGCCGATTTCGAGGATGGGGTTGGCGCGGAGCTTGGTCCAGGTGCGGCCGTCGTCGGCCGAGACGGCGATGCCGAGGCGCTGGCGGCGGGCTCGGTCCTGGCCGAGGTGGAAGAGGTAGAAGCGGTCGCCGGCGGCGACCACGTAGGGGTCGGCGACGCCGCGTTCGTCCCAGGCGGCGCGGGGGCCGCGGGGGAGGACGACGCCGTGGCGTGTCCAGCGGAGGCCGTCCGGGCTGGTAGCGAGGGCGATTTGGGGAGGTTCGCCGGCCTGGTACCAGTGGAGGAACTCGCCTTGGTGGTGGAGGGTGGCGCCGTTGGCGCTGATGTAGTTGCCTTCGCCGGCGGCGGGGTCGGGGGCGAGCAGCGGGGCGGGGTGGCGGTTCCAGGAGCGGCCGCGGTCGGTGCTGGTGGCGAGCCCGGTGCGCCACTGGCGGCCGTCCCATCCGGAGTAGAAGTTCCAGAGCCGGTCTCTGACGGCGACAATCGACGGGTTCAGGGCGTCGAGGCTATCGAAGCTGCCGGCCGGGCCGCGAGCGAGGACCGGGGCGCCGGAGTCCTCCCAGCGCCACTGCACGGGTTGCGGGTCGCCGGCTGGCGGCGGCAGCGAGAAGTCGCCGTAGCGGCCGCAGGCGGTGAGTCCGAGGCAGAGGACGAGCGAGGCCGGCCTCATAGGGGGACACGGATCTTGAGCGAGGCGCCTTTGCCGGGTTGGGAGTCGAGCAGCATTTCGCCGCCGAGGTTGCGCAGGCGGCGGCGGATGGAGACGGGGCCGAGCCGGAGGAGTTCGAGCTCTTCGAGGGTATAGGCGCCGCTGAAGGGGAAGCCGGTGCCATCGTCTTCGATCGACAGCTCGAGCGCTTGGCCTTCGCGGCCGACGCCGACGGTGACGCGGGAGGCTTTCGAGTGCTTTTGGACATTGTGGAGGGCTTCGCGGACGACCTGGAGGATCTCGAGCGAGGTCTGCGAGTCGGGACTCACGCGCGTGTTCCCGCCGACGAAACTGGCCAGGATACCGCTTTCTTTGCTGAAGCCTTCGACCAGTTTGCGGAGGGAGGGCACGAGGCCGGCACCGTCAACCTCCACCGGCCTCATGCTGCGGACAAAGGTCCGGAGTTCGGCGGCCTGCGTCTTGAGCAACTCCTGGAGCTGGATGATCTCCTCGCGGGCCAGGTTCGGGTCGCGTTCGAGGAGCTTGCGGACGACCTCGAGGCGCATCTGCAGGCCGACGAAGCTCTGGAGGGGCCCGTCGTGGAAATCGGCGGCCATGCGCTGGCGCTCATCTTCGCGGGCGTGTTCGACCTCGGAGCGGGACAGGACCGCCTGCCGGGCGGTGGCCGCCAGCCGCTCCTGCAGCGCCTTTTTCTGGAGCGCCATGACGGCGACAGCGATGCCGGCCAGCAGGAGGACGGGTGGGAAAGCGACCATTTCGGCGGGACGGACAAGCTGGAAGAACCCGATTGTCAAAGCGGCGACCGTCACCACATCCCGCAACGGGTGCAACAGAGCGGCCGCCAGCAGGACAAACAGGTAGAAAAGCGCCGTCGCGGCGGAGGCGTAGGGCAGCGGGAGGGCGGCGCACAGGAGCAGGAAGGTGGTGTCGACGAGCAGACGGAAACCGGGCATTCGCCCATCCATCCGCCGCCAGAGGAGCAGGAGAGCGGCATAGCCGGCAAAGGCGGCCCAGAGTCCGATCCAGCGGCCCGGCCCCGGAAGCGCCAGAACCAGGCAGAGAAGCGCCAGAATCAGCCGCAGCAAGGCAAAAGACCTGGTCCAACTGAAGGCCAGCGGAGCCGAATCCGCCACGGCGGGCTTTTCTGAAGGGAAGGTGACCACGGGACGTTACGGGGACGGCTTACGGGCGTCGATACAAGTATAGGGTGTGACTGCGGCCTTCGCCGTCATCATCGATGGAGATCTCTTTTTCGGGGGTCCAGCCGGCGACGGTAAAGTCATGAGCCACGATCCGGGCGCCTTTCTTCAGCTGCTTTTCGAGCAGCGGGCGGACTTTCTCGTTCGACACCGGGAGTAGATAGACGGTGATGACGTCGGCGCTGGTGTAGTCCTGTTCGAGGAGATCGCCGTGGATGATCCGGGCGCGGTCGGACAAGCCGAGCTTGCGGATCCGGTCCGAACTCTGCTGATAGAGGTCTTTGTCGAACTCGACGCCGACGGCGTTGGCGCCGAACTTCTCGGCGGCGATGATCACGATCCGGCCATCGCCGCTACCGAGATCGAAGACCTTTTCGCCCTTTTTGACGGCGCCCAGTTGCAGCATTTTTTCTACGATCAGCTCGGGAGTGGGGTAGTAGGGGGCCAGTTTGGGCGTCTTTTTTTCGGGCGGGGTTTGCCCGACCAGGAGCGCGGCCTCGAACAAGGCCAGAAGCAGGGAGAGAAGAAAGGCACGATAGCGCACAGAAAGTTCCTTGAAATACAGCTTACGGTTCGAGGTGAAGACGCACGCGGTTACTGCTGGTGTTTCCGGCCTCGATGTGAAACTCCGCCGGACCGCGGTTGCAGAGAGCGGGCAGGCGTACTTCGACCAGATAAAAGCCAATATAACCGGGAGCGAGCGTGGCGCGGAGCACTTCGAGGGGAACACCGTCGAGATAGGCATTGACCCCGGCCACGACACGCGGCAGGTTCTCGAGCGGCGCCGCCTGACCAACGGGCCAATCCGGCAAGACGCGACCGAGGCCGCTGAGCAGAAACTGCACGGTGGAGGCAGCGCGGGCCGGATTCCGGGCGTCGAGCAGGACGCCGGATTCGGCGTCGAGCGCAAGCGGGGCGCCATCGGGGTCGACAAAGATGGCGGGAGAGGCGGGCTGCAGGGCGAGACCGAGCGAGACACGCTGGTTGGCGGCAACAAACGAGAGCGCCACGCCGTTGCCGGCCAGATCGTAGGGGAGCTGGATATGGGTTTCGGACGCCGGGGAGGGCAGCACGGCGGCCGGCCGGCCGCCGGCGGTGACCTCGGTGACCGGGGCGCCCAGAATGCTGAGCAGGGCGCCGGGAGCAGCGGGGCGGACGGCGTAGTCGGCGGCGTGGACGACGCGCAGATCGCGGTTGCGGTGCGGTGCGATGACCGTGTAGAGACCAAAGCCGTAGACGGCGGCGTAGATCTGGTTGCCGGCCGGATCGAGGCGGACATCGAGGACGGGGGCGGCCGGCAGCCCCCCACCGGCCAGGAGTGTCCAGGACGGCGCGGCGAGGTCGGCCTGATAGATGCCGCCAAGGGTGGCCACGTAGACGGCGCGCGCGACGAAGTCGGCGGCTACGCCAAAGGCGGCCGTCTCCGGGAGGTTGGCCGTGATGTCGTCCCAGTACAGGCCACCGTTGAGGGTGCGGAGGACGACCGTGGGCGGCGAGGTGAGGTCGGGGCGGTTGGCGCGGCGGCTGAAGACAGCCAGCGCCCGGCGCGGGTCCCGTTCATCGACCACGATCGCTTCGACGGCGGCGCCGGGTTGATAGGCGGGCGCCGACCAGTCGGTGCCCCGGTTGAGAGAGGTCCAGAGGCGGCCGTCGACCGAGCCGGCATAGGCCCAATCGCCCTGCCGTTCAAACGCCGTCACGCTGGCGCCGAGGCGGCGGGAGATCTCGCGCCGCGCCGCGGCCGGCGAAGGCCCCCCCGCGGGCCGCCAGGCGGTCCGCTCCCCGGGTTGCCATTCGTAGGCCGCTTCCGGGGCCGCCGTAGCGGCGGGGGCGAGAAAGCTGATCCGCGCCCCCTGGGAGCCGCGGGGCAGCGCTTCGATCCGGCGGACCGGCAGATGGGGCAGCGCCGCGTTGCAACTGGTCCAGGTGAGACCGCTGTCGGCCGAACGCCAAACGCCCGTTCCGGTGGCCACGGCAATCGACGCCGGATCGTTCGCCGCGATGGCAAGGTCGGCCACCGGCGCCCCGAGAAGAGAGGTTTGACCCCATGCGGTTAGGTTGGTCCACGAGCGGCCGCCATCGTCCGACCGCCAGACATGGCGGCCGGCCGCGTACAAAACCCCTCGCGCCGAACTGGCACGCAGCCGGGCGCCGGGCTCGGGCACGCGGTCCGGGACCGGGGCCGGGAGCGGACTGGCCATCGGCTCGGCGCCTTCGATCTTCCAGCTTTCAAAGTCCGCCGTAGAAAACCACTGGCCGGCGGTCGCACGCGCAAACAGCCGCCCGTCATCGCTCCGGAACTCGACACGATCCATCGGACCGGTTGCCAGACCGGACAACCGGAGATCGACCGCCGTGTTCCCGAGGCGACGCCACTGCGCCGGACAGACCCCGGCAAGCGCCAGCCAAACGACCAGGATGAAAGTTACTCGGCGCATGGATTGCAACACAATGTTTCCGCCTGACTCAGGCCTTGGTTCTATTCTACCCATATCTATCGACCGGACTAGGCCAAAGCTATTGATCTAAAAAGCATTTTGCCAGGTTACCCGCGTGGGCCTCCATCTGCTCTGCATGTCAGGTGACATTCCGCGTCCAGCCCGCTTCGTGGTAGTCTCAAAGAAGTGGACGTCAAGGCCTGGATGGGTCCCCACGTATATGCTTCTGCTGCTCGCCCCGACTTCGCTCCGCCTCTCCGCCCTCTGCGCGGTCTGCTTGGGGGTTTCGTTTGCGCAGGCTCCTTCGCTGTTCGCCCCGGAGCGGGAGCGTTCGGCGAAGGTCATGCAGAGTAGCGGGCAGGTCTCGGTTCTGAAAGACAGCACCCCCTGGGCCTTGCAACCCGGCGACTGGGTAAATCTCCGGCAGGTGATCGTCACCGGGGCCGATGGGTTTGCCGTTTTTCAGGTGAGCGATGGCAGCACCTTCGAAGTCTACCCCAACTCGCGCGTCATCTTCCGGAACAACGCCGGCGGATGGAAGGATCTGCTCGACCTCTATCTCGGGCGCGTGAAGGTGCACATCCAAAAGTTTGGCGGCCAGCCGAATCCGAACCGCGTGACCACCCCCACGGCGGTGATCTCGGTGCGGGGCACTGTGTTTGACGTGCAGATCGAAGACGGCGATGCGACGACGCTGGTCACGGTGGATGAGGGCCAGGTGGCGGTGCGCCACTCCCTGCTGCCTCCGAGCGAGCCAAAGCTGTTGAACGCGGGCGAGTATGTCCGGGTCTACAAGAACCAGCCGCTGGCGCAGAAGAGTTTCGACAAGGGCGGCGCCCTGCGGCGCACCCTGCAGGCGGCTACCGACGCCTACTACAACATCATGCTGCGGGTACCGCGCGGCGGCGGCTCTCCGACGGGCGGCGTCCCGGCAGGCGGCGGCCGGCCTGCTGATACGGAAGCGACGCCCCCCCCACCACCACCGCCGCCGCCCCTGTAAACTGGAAGCTTGAGCAAACAAACCGCTTTCCGCTCCCTGATGACTGGTCTGGTCTGCGTTGGCCTAGCCTGCGCCCAGGCTGGTTTGCCTCCGGAATGGGAGACCCGCAAACAGCTGGCCGCCTTGGTGAGCACGGCCAACCGGCTGCAGCCGGTGCTCGGAGAGTTGAATCCGGAGGCGTGGAAGGAGAATGGCGCCCCGGGGGCCTACGTGCAGCAGTGGCAGAACACGCGCAAGGCGCTCGGCTATCTGCAGACCTCGGCTGAGCGGCTGGCCCGGGATCCGAACCGCCTCAGCCTGGCCATGGATACCTACTTCCGCCTGCAAGGCCTGGAACAGCTACTGAATTCGCTCGCCGCGGGCGTACGCCGCTACCAAAACCCCGCCGTGGCTGACCTCTTGATGGGCATCGCCAATGAGAACTCCGCCAACCGGGATTTTCTCGAGCAGTACATGAAGGACCTCGCCGCCACCCACGAATCTGAACTGCACGTCATGGATACCGAGGCGCAGCGCTGCCGGAGCATCCTGAGCAAGCAGCCGCCGGCGGCCAAAAAGACCGCCGCGGCGCCGAAAGGAGCCAAGGATTGAACGCAAGCACGCTCGCCTTTGTCTGCTCCATCTGCGGCGACCCGTCGCGTGACCTTTGCGTGTGGTGCACGAAGGACACCTGCGTACTCCATCGCTGTCAGAAATGCCGGCGCTGCAGCGATTGCTGCCAGTGCGACATTCCGCTCGAACGTCAGCCGAGCCGGTAGGGCGCGCGGTACTTGTAGCTGAGCAGTTTGTTGGCGGCCTCGTTGTTGGTGAACCGTTCGGCGTTGCCGTCCCAGTCGAGCAAAGCCCGGGTGCGGAGCGAGATGTGGCCGAGGATCGTATTCGCCGTCGACAGATGTCCCTCCTCCACCGGGCAGTTGGGCGCCACGCGGGCTTTGACCGCATCGATAAAGTTCCGCACGTGCGGCGGCGTCGAACTGGCGCCCTCCATGCTCCGGGCGGCGATGGTGGCTTTCTTCGAGGGGTTGTAGCCGCGCTCGCTCTCCCGGTCGAGCGGGGTGCGCTGGCCGAACAGCAGGTCGGTGTAGCGCTCGGGCACCACCTCCCATTTGTTGCTGTAGATATACATCGTGCCTTTGGTACCGCGGATCTCCATCTCCGCCCCGCGCGCGGCCACGGCGGGGGCGGCATTGGCGTTGTACTGCACGAAGACCATCATCATGTCGCCGAAGTCCCAGAGCACCTCGCAGGTATCCGGAACCTCCCGGTTGTCCCGCACGGCGAAGCGCCCGCCCATGGCGACCACCGAGCGCGGCGAACGCTTCTGGCAGGCCCAGCGCAGCATGTCCATGTAGTGCACGCCGAAGTTGGTGATCTGGCCGCCGGAGTAGTCATAGAACCAGCGGAAGTTGTAGAAGGAGCGGTTGCGGTTGTACGGCACCTTGGGCGCCGGGCCGAGCCACTGCTCCCACATCGCGGCATCGGGCGGCGCGCTGTCGGGCGCGAGTCCGATGCCGTTCGGGGCTTCGTTCTGCACGTGGAAGCCGCGGGCGACGGTAATGTGGCCCAGTTCCCCGCCCCGCAGGTAGGCGACAGCCTCGGCGAGCATCTTCGAACTGCGGCGCTGGATGCCGACCTGCACAATGCGCTTCGTTTCGGCGGCCACCTGAACCATCCGCCTCCCTTCGGCCACGGTGAGCGAAAGCGGCTTTTCGACATAGACGTCCTTGCCGGCGCGGCAGGCGTCGATCATCATGAGGGCGTGCCAGTGGTCGGGCGTGGCGATGGCCACGGCGTCGACGTTACGGTCCTCGAGCAGCTTCCGGTAGTCCTTGTAGCGCGCCGGGGTGGCTCGGGATTTGCGGGCCGCCAGGTCGAGGTAGTCGTCGCGGAGGTCGCAGATGGCCGTGGTGACCGCATCGCCGAACTCGAGAAAGCCATCGTGCACCTGGTCGCCGCGGTTGCCGAGGCCGATAAAGCCCATGCGCAGGCGGTCGTTGGCGCCGAGGATGCGGGAGTAGCTGAGAGCAGTGAGGGCGAGGGCTTGGCGGCGATTCATGAGAGGTTGAGGATCGTTACGCGATTGCAATCTGAGACTGCTAGATTGAAGGCGTGCGAACTCCCATTCTACTGTTGATCATGGCGGCAACGATGACAGCGCAGGTTCAGGTTCATGGCCACCGCGGCGCGCGGGCGGCGCGGCCGGAAAACACAATCCCGGCCTTCGAATACGCCCTCGCCGCGGGCGTCGATGTGCTCGAACTCGATCTGGCCGTGACCAAGGACAACATCGTCGTCGTCTCGCACGATGCGACGATGAACCCGGCCTACTGCGCCGGGCCGGACGGGGCCGAGCGGGTGATCCGCCGGATGACGCTGGCCGAACTGCAGCGCTGGGACTGCGGCGCCCGGGCCAATCCGCAGTTTCCCCAACAGCAGGCGATCCCCGGCACGCGCGTGCCCACGCTCGATGCCGTCTTCACGCTCGCCAAGGGCGCCGGCGTCGAGTTCAACATCGAAACCAAGATGACGCCCGCGCATCCGGAGTGGGCTCCGGAGCCGGAGGAGTTCGCGCGCCTCGTGCTGGCCGTGATCAACCGCCACGGTCTCGCCCCGCGAGTGATCCTGCAGAGCTTCGACTACCGGACGCTGCTCGCCATGGAGCGGCTCGCGCCGCAGATCCGGCGCAGCGCCCTGCTGCCGGCGCGGCGCGAGGAGGCCGGGCGGGATTATGTCGAAGCCGCCCGGGCAGCCAAAGCTACCATTGTCAGCCCCATCTACCCCACCGTGACCCCCGAAAAAGTTGCCGCGGCGCACGCGGCCGGCTTGCAGGTGGTGCCGTGGACGGCCAATACCCCCGCCGATTGGGAGAAGCTGGTGGCCGCGAAAGTAGACGCCATCATCACCGACGACCCGGCGGCGTTGATCGCCTACCTGAAACAGCGGAAGCTGCGCTAGCTGCTACTTCTTCTTCCGGGTCAGGTCGCGGATCATCTCTTCGGTGAGCGGCTGATGCTTGCCCTCGCTCCAGGCGGTCTGCAGGCGCGCCTCCTCGATGCCGGCCACGCGCCCAAGCAGGATGTAGCCCGGCAGGGCGTGGCTGAGATGGCGCCAGCGGGCCATATCGATCAGCGCCTCGAGAGCGCGTTCGCGCAACATTCCGAGCAGCCCGGGATCGCGCTTTTCGGTCAACGTCAACAGCGCCGTCGCGGCTTTGTTCCGGTCGCTCCAGGCGACAGAGTTCAGGTGCTCGACAAACCAGGTGGGGCTCACTTTGAGACCGAGTGCCGGCTGCTTCTCGCTGAGAATCGTCAGCCCCAGCAACGACCGCATGGCGTTGTTGCGGACGCCATCGTCGGGGTCCTGCAGGGCGTACTGCAGGTCGTTGACCACGGTAGCTTTCTTCGGGACGTAGGCGATGACGTAGGCGGCCATGGCGCGCTCCACCTCGTCGGCGCTCGTGCGCAGCACCTCGCGCAGAATCGCTTCGTGCGCGGCGGCCAGCGGCAGGAACTTCAGTTGCGCCGCCTGCGCCTCGCGGTTGGCCATGATGCTGTGGCCGCGCGTCAGGTCTTCGACGATGTCACCCTGCCGGATGGCGGTTTGCAGTTTGGCGAAGAAGTCGAGATAGGCCTCGACGACCGGTGCGGGGAGCTTGACCTCGCCTTCCGGGCTCTCCCGGTAGTTAAAGGCGGGGGCGCCGCGTTCTTCGATGCCGACGTAGAGAACGGCCTTTCCGTTCTCGCAGCAGACGGCTTCGAGGCGCGCCCGCACAACGCCGCTAACGAGTTCCAACCTCTCTTCGACATCGCTCTTTGAACGCGGCAGCGGGCCGCCTTCGGCGACCTCCAGCGCCTTCTTCAGGCGTTCGACGCTGGCCTTGCGGACCCCGAAAAAGTCGATCATCCCGATGCGGGGCAGCGAAGGGTTGGCGCTTTGGGCCGGCAGCAGGCCCAAAGCCAGGGAGAGAAAAAGAAAGAGGCGAACTACCACGATAGAGTGACGCAGCAAGCAGCCATCCGGCTACGCTTTTTGTTCCGCCAGCGGACCGATCACCGGCAGCGAGAAGCGCTCGCCCTGATACGCCTTGACCATCAGGAAGATCCACAGACCCAGCGTCAGCAGACTGACGCCGAGGTTCATGAGGCCGACCAACACCCCGAACAGACCGAAAACATAGGAGGCGATCACACCCAGAATCGACAGCCCGATCTGCAGAGCGACGGCGCCGCCCAAGGCGAAGATCGACTGCCAGGCGTGGAAGCGGATGTTGCGATCGCGGTTGTACGGCTCGAGAAATAGAAACAGGATGCCGGTGATAATGCCGAGCGCATAGCAAAGCGTGGCGGCCACGTTGTTCGGCATGCTGCTGGGCTGATAAGGCTGCTGGGGCGGCGGGTAGCCACCCTGCGGGGGCGGTTGATAGCCCCCCATCTGTATACCGGCGGGGATACCGCCCGCTATCGGGGAAGAGGCTGTGAGGAAGGGCGCGAAATTCATAACTTAGATCTCTATCACGAACAGGCGGAAAACGCACCCGCAATCAATCAGGCATTCCAAGGGCTCACGACTCCGCTCGGGGCGGCCGCAGCATGGCGGCCGCGGCCGCCCCGGCCAGCGCAATCACCGCCAGCTTCCAATAGACCTCGTTGTAGCCCGCGGCGAGGTCACCGGCCTGACGCGCGCGGTCCATGATTCCCGCAAAGTAGCCCGGCACCAGAAAGCCGCACAAACCCCAGGCCGAAAACACGAGACCGTAGTTGGCGCCCACGTTCTTCGGGCCAAAAAAGTCCGCGGTGTAGGCCGGCATCAGGGCGAGGTAGCCGCCGTAGGCAAACGCGGCCAGACACAGCCCCAGCAGCAGCGTGCCGAAGCTGCCGGCGGTCCGCAGGAAGCCCAAACAGGCCACCACCGAGACGACGCACATCAGCAGCACCGCCGGCTTCCGGCCCAGGCGATCGGAGACGCTGCCCCACGCCAGCCGCCCGGCGCCGTTGCAGATGCTCATCACCCCCAGCGCGGCGCCGGCCGAGAGCACCGCCGTCGATTTCGCCATCTCCTGCAGCAGCGGCGTTGCTTCGCCAATCGCCGTCAGCCCCACCGCCGTTCCGAGAAAATAGACAAGCCACAGCAGATAGAACTGCCACATGCCGAGCATCGTGCGCGGTGCGATCTCGACCGTCGCCGCCTGCCCCACCGGCGGGCTCCAGCCGGCCGGCCGCCAGCCGGGCGGAGGCACTTGGTAAAACTGCGCCGCGCCCACCACCCCCACCAGAAAAATTCCCGCCAGGATCAAAAACGTACGCGGCACCGTGACGGCGAACTGCGCCGGATCCTTGCCAAGCAGCACTTCGAGCAGCGGCCCGAACAGCAGCGGCCCGACGCCGAAGCCCATCACGGCCAAGCCGACAATCCGGCCGCGCTGGTCCGGAAACCACTTGATGCAGGTCGCAATCGGCGTGACATAGGCAAAGCCGACACCGCAGGCCGCCACCGTGCCGTAGGAAAAGATCAGACCGTTCAGCGTGTCGCCCAGCCAGGCCGCCAGCAGGCAGCCCACCCCGAGCAGCACCCCGCCCGTGGTCGCCACCACGCGCGGTCCCTTGCGGTCCTGCCAGATGCCGCCGAGCACCATGGCCATGGCGAACGCCAGCAGCGAGTAGCGGTAGGGGGCAATCGTTTCCGCGCGGGACCAACCGTGCAACTGCGCCAGCGGCGCGCGAAACACCGACCAGGAGTAGATAACGCCCAGCAGCACCTGCATGAAGATGGCGGCCGAGGCGAGACGAACACGAGAAACAGCCATCGCACGATTCTACGCGATCAGGCGGCCGTAAAGTTCCCGCAGCGCCCCAACGCTCAACTGTTCGGCGCGGAGCGAAGCCTCCGGCAGCGCGTCCACAACTTCGTGGCCGTAGAAGGGAGCGAGATTGTTCCGCAGCGTCTTGCGCTTCTGTGCAAAGCAGCGGGCGGCGAACTGCAGAAACCCCGCGGCGTCGCCGGCCTCGGGACGCAGCGTGAGGCGAACGACAGCGCTGTCCACCTTGGGCGGCGGACGGAACATGCCGGGCTTGACCCCGAACAGATACTCCGGCGTGCTGTAAGTCTGCGTCACCACGCTCAGGTAGCCGTAGTCGCGGCAGCCGGGGGCGGCCGTCAGCCTTTCGGCAACTTCTTTTTGCATCAGCAGCACGGCCTCGGACAGAGCCGCGCGGGCCGCGAAGATCCGGTCGAGAATCGGTGAAGTGATGTAGTAGGGCAGATTGCCGGCGAGCACGGCGGGGCCCCATTGGGCCAGGTCGACGGTGAGGACATCGGCCTCGATGATGGTGAGGCAGGGGTGATCCGGAAAGCGCTCGCGCAGAATCGCCACCATCGCCGGGTCGAGCTCTATGGCGATCACGTCAGCGCCGGTCGCCAGCAGCCGCTGCGTCAGCACCCCCTTGCCGGGGCCGACCTCCACGATACGTCGAGGCGCGGACCGACACACCGCAGCCGCGATGCGCTCCACCATCGGGGCGCTGTGCAGAAAGTGCTGACCGAGTTTCTGCCCCAATCAGCCCTTGACTTCCAACTGGCTCCGGCGAATGGTGATGCGGAGTTTCGCGGTCGTCCGGTGGCCGAAGAACTCGGCGGGTTTGAAGCGCATGAACAGCAGGTTGTTTTCAACGGTCCGGCGCAGTTCGGCGTCGCGCATCAGCACGCTCTCGCTTTCGGGCACCGAGTAGTCGACCATCCGCCCCTGTTCGTCGAGAATCAGGTCCAGCGTCAGATGATCCGCCGCCAGGCCAAACGGCCCCAGGTCGCTCAACTCGGCGCTCTGGTACCACGCCACCGGGGCATCGTCGTTAGCCAGCACCGGGCTTGAGAGCATCGGCAAAATCGTGGCGAACAGCACGCAGGCCGTGGCAAAGCCGCCCGCCATCGGCACCGCCATCGGGCGCCAGCTGTTGGTGGTCCACATCCGCAGCCGGTCCCACCAGCGCACGCGGCTAGCCCGGCGCGCGTGGTGCCGGCTGGCGGTAACGCGCAAAGAGACCGCGAGGTTAACCGGTACCGCCCGGGGCGGCAAGGCCCGCACGCTGCGCCGGAGATGGCTCAGGCTGTCCAGAGACTGCGTGCAGGCCAAACAAGCGCTCAGATGACGCGCAATCTCGCGGGCGCGTTCGGCCGTGCACAAATGGTCCAGATAGTTGGCCGCCTCGCGCTGAATCGCCTTGCATTCGTTGAGATGTTGGCGGCTGTTGGCGCTGCTCATTTCACGATCTCCTGCATCCAAGCCATCGTCCCGGTCGAAACCGACCCGTAGGCTCTCGCATCGTTCGTTTTGGCCACGAGCGCGCGGCGCAGAGCCTCGCGTCCTCGCAAAATCCTCGATTTCACCGTCCCCAGCGACACCTGCATGACCTCGGCGATCTCCTCATAGCTGAGCTCTTCGAGATCCCGCAGCACAACGGCGGCGCGAAAATCGGGGTTGATTTCGCGCAACGACTCCTCGATCATCTGATGGCGCTCTTCATTGAGCGTCAGCTCGTAGGGATCGCGCGCCGGGTCCGAGATGGACTCAATCCAACTGCGCGAACCCTCCTCTTCGGTCTCCAGTCCTACCTCCTGCTTCCGATGCCGGCTGAACCATCGCCGGTGGTTGTACGCCTCGTTGACAGCGATGCGGTAGACCCAGGTTTTTAGCGTACTCTGGCCGCGGAAGGCCTCCACGTTGCGGAACACCTTCAGGAAGACCTCCTGCACGGCGTCACTGGCATCGGCCGGGTCGTTCAGGAGACGGTACACCAAGTTGTAGACGGGCTGCTGAAAGCGGGCGATCAACACCTCGTAGGCGCTCTCTTCGTTCGCTTTCAACGCCCGCAATAGTGCGGCATCCTCTTCGCGGCCATCCGCAGGCCGGGACGCCACCGGAGCATCCTCATAGCCGAAACCGATAATGGATTCTGGCATAACCGACTCCCTTTCCCTGAGTCCAAAGTCTACTGAAGTTTTCGACGCCGTCCGGAGCGAAAAGTTCCCGCGCCGCTATTCTACCCGATAATTCGGCGCCTCTTTCGTGATGATGACATCGTGGACGTGGCTCTCCCGCAGGCCGGCCGGCGAAATCCGCAGGAACCGCGCCCGCTCCTGCAACTCGGGAATCGTCGCGCAGCCCGTATAGCCCATGCCGCTCCGCAAGCCGCCGACGAGCTGGAAGACCAGGTCGGCGATCGGCCCTTTGTACGGCACGCGCCCTTCAATTCCTTCGGGAACCATCTTGTCGCTGCGGGCCTGGCCGTAGCGATCGGCCGTGGACCCCTCGCTCATCGCCCCCAGCGAACCCATGCCGCGGTAGCTCTTAAACGTACGTCCCTGGTAGAGTATTGTCTCGCCGGGGCTCTCATCGGTGCCGGCCAGCAGGCTGCCGATCATCACCGAATCGGCGCCGGCGGCGATGGCCTTGGTGACGTCACCCGAGTACTTAATGCCGCCGTCGGAGATAAGCGGCACGCCCGCCTCCCGCGTCGCCTTCGAGCACTCGGCGATGGCGGTAATCTGCGGCACGCCCGCGCCGGAGACGACGCGCGTCGTGCAGATCGAACCCGGGCCGATGCCGACCTTCACGCCATCGGCGCCGAGCCGGATGAGGTCGCGGGCGCCTTCGTAGGTCCCCACGTTGCCCGCCAGCAGCTGCACGTCGGGCAGCGCGTGCTTGACGGCTTTCACGGCGTCCATGACGCCCTGCGAATGGCCGTGGGCAGAGTCGATGGCGATCACGTCCACTTTGCGGCGGACCAGTTCCTGCGCCCGCTCGAGAAAATCGCCGGTGGACCCGATGGCGGCGCCCACGCGCAGGCGGCCCTGCTCGTCCTTGGCCGCGTTGGGGTATTTCAACTTCTTCTGGATGTCTTTGACCGTAATCAGGCCCTTGAGCGTGTAGTTGTCGTCCACCACCAGCAACTTCTCCACGCGGTGCTTGTGCAGAATGCTTTCGGCGTCTTCGAGCGTGGTGCCGACGGGTACGGTGATGAGCCGGTCCCGGCCCTGCGTCATGCGGGAAGAGACGGGCAAATGGAAATTCGTCTCAAAGCGCAGGTCGCGATTGGTGAGGATGCCGACCAGGTGCCCGCCTTCGGTGGTCACCGGAACGCCGGAGATGCGAAACTGCTTCATCAGTTCGAGCGCGTCGGTGATCGGCTGGTCGGGGCGGATGGTGACGGGATCGACAATCATGCCGCTCTCGGAGCGCTTCACGCGGTCGACCTCCTCCACCTGCCGTTCGAGCGTCATGTTGCGGTGAATGATGCCGATGCCGCCCTGCTGGGCGAGGGCGATGGCCAGGTGTGCTTCCGTCACCGTGTCCATGGCGGCGCTGACGATCGGAATCTGCAGGGGAATCCGGCGGGTCAGCAGGGTGCGGGTGTCGGCCTGCCCGGGCAAAACGGTGCTGTGCGCCGGCTGCAGGAGAACGTCGTCAAAGGTGAGGCCTTCCTGAATCTGATCGGGAATCATGTAAGCCTCCAGGATAGCTGGTAAACTGGGGCTTTATGTTAGCAGCTACGCAATTGCGCCCCGGAATGGTGGTGAAGTTCAACAACGAACTGCATACGGTCTTCAGCATGGTGCACCGCACGCCGGGCAACCTGCGCGGGTTTGTGCAGGTGAAGATGCGCAACCTCCGGAACGGCTCCCAGATTGAACACCGGTTTGCGTCCGAGGACAAGATTGAGAAAATTGCCCTCGACGATCAGGAGATGGAGTACCTCTACGACGACGGCGAGACCTACTACTTCATGAACACCGAGACGTTTGAACAGCTCGGCTTCACCGAAGAGGTGCTCGGCGACGCCGTGAAGTACCTGATCCCGAACCTCAAAATTAACATCGAGTTTTACGAGGGCCGCGCGGTGGGCGTCGAACTGCCGCCGTCGGTGCCGATGAAGGTCGTCGAGACGGAACCGGGGCTGAAGGGCGCCACGGTTTCGAACGTCGGCAAGCCGGCCAAGATGGAGACGGGGCTCGTCGTGCAGGTGCCCGCCTTTATCAACGAAGGCGAGACGATCCTCGTCTCAACCAGCGAAGGCAGCTACATGCAGCGCGCCTAGCAGCGCCGCTTCTTCGTGCGGGAACACCGTGCGGAGATCGATCAGCAGTTGGCCCTTTTCCACACGGGCAATCACCGGCGGCTTCCCCATCCGAAGCCGCCGTTCCATTTCCGGCCGCGGAATGGCGAGCAGCCAGGTGGGGAGCGACTGGTCCGGGGTGCTGCCGCCGCCCACGAGCGATTCGCCCGGAATCACAGTGGCCGCCAGCTCGAGTTGCGCCCGCAGACGCTCGGCGCGGTCGCGGATGCGCTCCGGCGTTTGGCGGATCATGGCGATCGCCGGCAGCTCGTCCCAGCGCTCCGTGACGATGGCCCGCAGCGCGTTCTCAAGCGCCTGGGTGACGAGTTTATCGATCCGCAGCGCGCGGAACATGGGGTTGCGCCGGATGCGTTCAATCGTCGCGCCGTCGCCCGCGATCAAGCCGGCCTGGGGACCGCCGAGCAGCTTGTCGCCCGAGAAGGTCACCACGCTCACGCCGGCGTCGAGCGAATCGCGCACCAGCGGTTCGTCAATGCCATAGGCTTTAAGATCGACGAGACAGCCCGAACCGAGGTCCTCATACACCGGCACGGGGAGCGAGCAGAGTTCGCGGAGCGCCGGCTTGCCGGTGAAGCCGGTGATGTGGAAGTTGGACGGATGCACGCGGAGGATGAGCGCCGTGCGGTCGGTAATAGCCGCCCGGTAGTCGTCGAGTCGCGTGCGGTTGGTGGTGCCGACTTCAACGAGCGTGCAGCCGGCGCGGCGCATGATGTCGGGGATGCGGAAGCCGTCGCCGATCTCGATCAGTTCGCCGCGGGAGACGATCACCTCCGCGCCGTGGGCGAGTTCGTGGAGCACGAGGTAGGTGGCGGCGGCGTTGTTGTTGACGGCGAGGCCGCGGGCGTTGAGCAGGTAGCCGAAGAAACGGTCGAGGTGATGATCGCGGCGCCCGCGGCGGCCGGTGGTGAGATCGTACTCGAGGTGCGAGTAGCCGGCGATGGGGGTCCACGGGCCGAGCGGAGCGCGGCCGAGGTTGGTGTGCAGGATGACGCCGGTGGCGTTGACCACCGGCTGCAGCGAGGGCTTGGTCAGAGAGTCAATCGTGACGGTGGGATCGGCGGGGCGGCCTTGCCGGACTTCCGACAGGGCCGCCTGCGCCGCTGCCTTCAGCAGCTCGTGCGGGAGGTCGGGATGGCTCTCCCGCAACTTCACGAGCACCGCTTCGACGCTGGTGAGTTCCGTGATCATTTCTTCGGCAGCATGGGGAACAGCTGCCGGATTTCGTCTTCGGTGGGCCGCCGGCCGTACTCGCAGATCTCAAACGCTTCGAGATACTTCGGGGTCTTCGCGGCGCCGTACCATTTGGCGAAGGAGGCCTTGGCCTCGTCGTTGAGACGGGGATTGGAGCGTTCGGCGCGCAGCCACGCTTTGCGGGCGGCCGGATCCCGCGGCACCTTCTCAGAGACACCGCTCACCCAAGGGAGCCACTCGTAGAACTGCGAGACGTGGGCATCAAGGCCGTTAATCTTCTGCTCAAAGGCGGCTTCGATGTCGACGACGATGTCGGGGCGGAAGGGGTTCGGCCGCTGGAAGTAGTCCGAGAAGTAGAGGAATACGGGGTTCTTGCGCAGCGCCGGAGCGTCGCTCACGATGTTGGGCACCTGCACCATGTAGGCCGCGTCCTGAATCAGGATGCCGGTGTTGCGGTGGTCGGGGTGGTAGTCGTTGGTGCGGTGCGTGAGGACAACATCGGCCTTCCAGTTGCGGATGGCGCGGATGATCTGGCGGCGGACGTCGAGCGACGGGGTCAACTCGCCGTCGTGATTGTCCATCACCTCGTACTCGGCGATGCCGAGCCGGCGGGCCGATTCGGCGGCCTCGGCGCGGCGCCGGGCGGCGAGCATTTGGCCGCCCATTTGGTGATGGCCGGCGTCGCCGTTGGTGACGCTCACAAATTTCACCTGGTGGCCAAGCCGGGCCAGCAGAACGGCCGTACCGCCGAACTTGATATCGCAGTCGTCCGGATGGGCGCCGATGGCGATGATGCGGAGGGGTTGCGCGGCCATGCTAGAGGCCAGCAGAGCGAGAAGAAGAACTAGTCGCATGAGGGGTTTCCGGTTCGTTGACGGCTTCCCGGCGCAGTTGGCTCAGCTTCATCCCGGTGGCCAGCAGGGCCACGAAACCGACTGTCCAGAGCGGGACCGTAATTACCAAGAATAGTAGAGTCGCAAAGCCGATGGCGGTTTCCCTCGCCACGCCGAACAGCATGACCCCGACGACGACGAGCCACTGAAAGGTGCCGACGTTGCCCGGCGCCTGCGGCGGCACGGCGCCCAGCCGGATGATCACGAGCAGAATGGCGCATTCGCCCAGCGTGAGACCCAGCTGAAAGCCGGTCGCGAGAAAGTAGATCGGCGCCGCCTGCAGGGCCAGATAGAGTCCGCTCCACAGAAAGCTCTGGTAAAAGGACGGGCTATGGCTCATCGAGCCTACCGCGCCCAGCAGATGATGGAAGCCCTGCGCCCAGATCGTCCGCTGGAGCCACCGCTCGGCCCGCTCCTGCGCCAGAATCGCGAAGGCCAGCAGGCAGCCAATCCCCAGCAGCAGAACGGCCAGAATGCGGCTGCCGACGACAAGCAACTCGGGAAGTTCCACAAAGAACGACGCGGCAAAGAAAGCGGCGATCAGCCAGATGCCGTCAAACAGCCGCTCGATGATGACGCTCGACACCACCACCGAAAACGGCACCCCGGACCAGCGGGCCTGCAGCAGGCTGCGGATCACCTCGCCCGGGCGTAGCGGCAGCACCTCGTTGGCGAACAGGCCGACGTAGATCGCCTGCATGGTGCGCAGCTTCGGCAAGGAGCCGAGCGGACTCAGCAGCAGATTCCAGCGCCAGCCCTGCACGCAGTAGACGGCGATGTCCGTCAACACGGCCGCGAGGATAGCCGGGGTGGGGACGGCCTGAATGCGCGGCCACTGCTCCGCCCAATTGAAGTGGCGATAGACGTGGACAAGACAGGCCATGGAGACGGCATAGCCGGCGGTGGGGATCAACCAAGCAGGGAATCGTTGCCGAGTTGCAGCAGACATCCGTTAGTTCCATGATAGGCTGACTCTCATGCGAAATATCCGCCAAGTGGCGGTGTTGGGTGCCGGAACCATGGGGGCAAGAATCGCGGCGCATTTTGCCAACGCCGGGGTTTCCGTTCTCCTGCTCGATCTGACCCTGGACGCCGCGCGCAAAGGCCTCGACACCGCGCTCCGGGCCAAGCCCGGAGGCTTCTTTCTGCCCGATTACGCCGCGCGCGTAACGCCGGGAAGCTTTGCCGACGACCTCGCGAAGGTGGCCGGCTGCGACTGGATCCTCGAAGCGGTGACCGAGAAACTGGACGTCAAGCGGGAGCTGTGGGGCCGGGTGGCCGCGCTGCGGGCGCCGGACGCCATTGTCTCCACCAACACCTCCGGCATTCCGCTGGCGCGGATCAGCGAGGGGTTCGATCATAGCTTCCGGCAGCATTTTCTGGGGACGCACTTTTTTAACCCGCCTCGTTACCTGCACTTATGCGAGGTAATCCCCGGTGACGAAACGAACCCAACGCTGCTTGAAGACGTCGAACGGTTCCTCGACCGCCGGCTCGGCAAGGGCGTGGTGGTCTGCAAGGACACGCCGAACTTCATCGCCAACCGCATCGGCAGCATGTGGGGCGCCAGCGCCTATCAGTACACGATCGAAGACGACCTGACCATTGAAGAGGTCGACGCGCTGACCGGGTCGCTGATCGGGCTGCCGAACTCGGCCAGCTACCGGCTGCTCGATATCGTGGGCCTTGACATCTGGGTGCACGTGGCCGAAAACCTCTACGGCATGGTGCCCCACGACCCGTGGCGGGAGCGGCTGAAGCCGCCGCCGTTTGTCGACCAGATGATGGCCAACCGCTGGCTGGGCGAAAAGACCGGGCAGGGTTTTTATAAGCGAGTGGGGCCGGATAAAGAGATCCACGCCCTCGACTGGAAGACGCTCGAATACCGCAAGGCGAACAAGCCCCGCCTGGCGCCGCTGCCCGACGAACTGCCGGCCCGGCTGCGGGCGCTCACGCAGGGCCAGGACAAGTACGGCCGGTTTGTCTGGAAGGTGCTGCGCGATGCGCTGTGGTACTCGGCGTGGTGCGTGCCGGAGATTGCCGACCGGACCGTGGAGATCGACCGGGCCATGCGCTGGGGCTACGCGCATACCTACGGGCCGTTTGAGCTGTGGGACGTGCTGGGTTTTGAAGCAACCGCGAAGCGGATGCAGCAGGAGGGTCTCGCGCTGCCGGCCGGCATCGAGACGATGCTAGAGCGCGGGGCCAAGAGCTTCTACCGTTCGGCCGACGAGAGGGGCGAGCCGCGGACGGAGTTCTTCGACCTCGGCGCCGGGCACTACCGGCGGATCGCGGACCGGCCGGGGGTGATCTCGCTCGCGGACCGGAAGCGGGCCGGGGGCGTGGTGCGGAAGAACGCGGGCTGCTCGCTCGTCGACCTCGGCGATGGCTGCTTGTGCCTGGAGTTCCACTCAAAGATGAACGTGCTGGGCGCCGACCAGGTGGGCGAGATCACGCAGGCGATCGAGGAGACGCGGCGGAACCATCAGGCGCTCGTGATTGGCAACCAGGGCGATCTGTTCAGCGCCGGGGCGAATCTGGTGCTCGTGCTGATGCTGGCGCAGGAGGGCGAGTGGGACGACCTGAACCTGGCGGCCCACCAGTTTCAGCAGGCCAACATGGCCATCAAGTACGCGCCGGTGCCGGTGGTGGTGGCCGGGCACGGCCGGGCGCTGGGCGGCGGGGCCGAGATTCTGCTGCACGCACCGCGAGCGGTGGCTTCGGCCGAGTTGTACATGGGTTTGGTCGAAGTCGGCGTCGGGGTGATTCCCGGCGCGGGCGGCTGCAAGGAGATGATTGTGCGGCTCAAGGATCCGCGGAAGGTGTTTGAGACCATCGGCTACGCCAAGGTCTCGGGCAGCGCGGACGAAGCCAAGCAGCTGGGTTTGCTCGATAAAGGCGCGACCGTGGTGTTGAACCCGGAGCGGCTGCTGGGCGTGGCCAAGGCCGAGGCGCTGGCCATGGTGGACAGCTACCGGCCCGGGGTGCCGCGCACGGACGTGAAGGTGGCCGGCGAGCCGGGTATCGCCCTGCTCAAGACCGGAGCATGGATGGCGCGGCAGGGCGGCTACATCTCCGACTACGACGTGGTGATCGCCGGCAAACTGGCGCATGTGCTGTGCGGCGGCGCCGTGGCGGCGGATACGCTGGTGAGCGAACAGCAGCTGCTCGATCTCGAACGGGAAGCGTTTTTGAGTCTGTGCGGGAACGCGCCGACGCAGGCGCGGATGGCGCACATGTTGAAAACCGGGAAGCCCCTGCGGAACTAAAAGCGATGAATGATGCGGTGATTGTAGATTGCGTACGGACGCCCGTCGGCAAAGCGCCGCGGGGCGCGCTGCGGCACACGCGGCCGGACGACCTGGCGGCGATTGCGATGAGGGGGCTGCTCGACCGGTATCCGGCGGTGGCCGCGGCCGAGATTGAAGACGTCATTCTGGGCTGCGCCACGCCCGAAGGCGAGAGCGGCATGAACGTGGCGCGGATTGCCGCGCTGCGCGCCGGGCTGCCCGAGACGGTGTGCGGGGTGACGATCAACCGCTTCTGCTCGTCCGGCTTGCAGGCGATTGCGATGGCGGCCGAGCGGATCCGCGCGGGCATGGCCGAAGTGCTGGTGGCCGGCGGGACCGAGAGCATGAGCCTGCTGCCGATGGCGATGATGCGCATTGCGCCGAACCCCTGGCTGGTGGAGCATCGGCCGGAGATCTACATCAACATGGGTCTCACGGCGGAGAATCTGCAGCGGCGCTACGGGATCAGCCGCGAGGAGCAGGACGCCTTTGCCCTGGCGAGCCATCAGAAAGCCATAGCGGCGCAGGAGAGCGGGAGGTTCGACGATGAGTTGATTCCGGTGGGTTCGTTTCGCAAAGACGAGGGTCCGCGGGCGGATACCTCGCTTGAGGCGCTCGCCAAACTGAAGCCGGCGTTTCACGCGCAGGGGACGGTGACGGCGGGCAACTCGTCGCAAACCTCGGACGGAGCGGCGGCGGCGCTGGTGATGTCGGCCGGGCGGGCGGCGGCGTTGGGGCTGAAGCCGCGGGCGCGATTTGTGAGTTTCGCGGTGGGGGGCGTGGCGCCGGAGGTGATGGGCATCGGCCCGGTGGCGGCGATTCCGAAGGCGCTGCGGCTGGCCGGGTTGACGCTCGACGACATCGGGGTGATTGAGTTGAACGAGGCGTTTGCCGTGCAGGCGCTGGCGGTGATCCGCGAGGCGGGCTTGACGCCGGAGCGGGTGAATGTAAACGGCGGGGCGCTGGCGCTGGGCCATCCGCTGGGTTGCACGGGGGCGAAGCTGACGGCGACCATTCTGCGCGAGATGGAGCGGGGCGGGCACCGGTACGGCATGGTGACGATGTGCATTGGCGGCGGACAGGGCGCGGCCGGAATTTTTGAGAGGATCTAGAACGATGCAAGGCGGCGGATTTTTAGTAGAAGACCAGACAGCGGAACAGGTTTTTACCCCGGAGGACTTCACCGCGGAGCACCGGGCGATTGCGCGCGCAACCGAGGAGTTTTCGGCCAAAGAGATTGAGCCCAACCTCGAGGCGATTCAGCATCAGCAGCCGGGCGTGGCCGTGCGGGTGCTGAAGAAGTCGGCCGAGATCGGGCTGACGGCGGTGCTGGTGCCGGAAGCCTACGGCGGCATGGAGATGGATCTGACCTCGGCGATGATTGTCGCCGAGGGGATCGCCAAAGACGGCTCCTACGCCGGCTGGCACGGGGCGCACAGCGGCATTGGCACGCTGCCGGTGCTGCTGTACGGCACACCGGAGCAGAAAGAGAAGTACCTGACGCGGCTGGCTTCGGCCGAACTGATTGGCGCCTACTGCCTGAGCGAGCCCGAGGCGGGCTCGGATGCACTGGCGGCCAAGACGCGGGCTGATCTTTCGGCCGATGGGACCTACTACACGCTGAACGGCCAGAAGATGTGGATCACCAACGGCGGGGCGGCGGACCTGTACACCGTGTTTGCCAAGGTGGGCGGCGAGAAGTTCACGGCGTTTCTCGTCGAGCGGTCGACGCCGGGCGTCTCAGCCGGGGCCGAAGAAAAAAAGATGGGCATCAAGGGCAGTTCGACGACGCCGGTCTTCTTCGACAACGTGAAGGTGCCGGCCGGGAACGTGCTGGGCGAGATTGGCCGCGGGCATATCATCGCCTTCAACATTCTGAACCTGGGGCGGCTGAAGCTGGGGCCGTTTGCCGTGGGCGGCATGAAGAACGTGCTGCAGCTTTCGCTGAGTTACTCGAAGCAGCGGGTGGCGTTCGGCAAACCGATTGCGCAGTTCGGCATGATGCAGGCCAAGCTGGCCGAGATGGCCATCAAAACCTTCGCGGCCGAGACGATGAGCTACCGGGTGACCGGGATGATTGAAGAAAAGCTCACCGGATGGAGTTGGGCGCAGGCGGACGCGGCGGCGGTGAAGCTGAAGGCGGTTGAAGAGTTTGCCGCCGAGTGCTCCTACATCAAAGTGTTTGCGAGCGAAGCGCTCGACTACGTGGTGGACGAAGGGGTGCAGATCCACGGCGGCTATGGCTACCACCAGGATTACCTCGTCGAGCGGGCGTATCGCGATTCGCGGATCAACCGGATTTTTGAAGGGACCAACGAGATCAACCGGATGCTGGCCACCGGCATGATTCTCAAGCGGGCGCAGCGCGGGCAACTGCCGCTGGTGGCGGCGGTGAAGAAGCTGCAGGGCGAGTTGCTGGCCGGGCCGAGCCTGGCCGGGGGGCCGCCGGACCTCGTCAAAAACGCGAAGAAGGTGGCGCTGCTGTGTCTGGGCGTGGCCTATCAGCGATATCTGACCGAGCTCGAAAGCCAGCAGGAGATTCTGGCCGGGCTGTGCGATATCACGATGCAGGCGTTTGCGATGGAGTCCGTGCAGTTGCGGAGCCGGAAGCACAACGTGGCGCCGAAGATGACGGCGGTGTTTCTGCAGGAGGCGATGGAGGAGGTGGAGCGGCAGGCGCGGACCGTGCTGGCGGCTTGCGCCGAGGGCGACGACCTGCGGGTGCAGCTGGCGGCGCTCAAGCGTTTGACCAAGTTTGAGCCGGTGAACACGATTGCGCTGCGGCAGGAGATTGCGCAGCGGCTGCTGGCCGCGCAGCGGTATGTGCTCGCCTAAGCAGCGGGTGTATGTGCTGGTGGGCTTGCCGGCGGCGGGCAAGTCCACGTGGCTCGCGCGGCGCGGGGTGACGGCGCTGTCTTCGGACGCCATGCGGCTGCTGCTGCGGGACGACGAAGCGGACCAGACGATTCACGCGCAGGTGTTTGCCTTGCTGCGGAGACTGCTGCGGATGCGGCTTGAGCTGGGGGCCGCGGCGAGCTACATCGACGCGACGAACCTGACGCGGCGGGAGCGGCGGCAGTGGATCAAGCTGGCCGACTGGTACGGGGCGGAGTGCGTGGCGGTGTATTTCGATGTGCCGCTGGCGGTGTGTTTGGAGCGGAACGCGGGGCGGCAGCGGGTGGTGCCGCCCGAGGCTATGGAGCGTCTGGCGAAGCGGCTGAGTCCGCCGGAGATGGCGGAAGGGTTCGCGTCGATCGAAGTTGTTCCCATTTGAGAAGCACGAAGGCCCAGAGCAGGACGGGGAGCAGGAGGAGGGCGGCGGTGAGGCCGGCGACCTGCTGCGGCGTCCAGCCGCGATCGATGAGAAGGCCGGCCGAGGAGCTGGCGAGCGACATGATGATGACGGCGCAGCCGAACTCGGCCGAGAAGACGCGGCCGCGGAATTTATCTTCCGTGTTGAGCTGGAGGAGGATGGTGGAGCCGACCCAGGTGATGGTGCTGCCGAGGTGGGCGATGATGACGGCGAGGCAGGCGGTGGGCAGGTTGGGCGCCTGGCTAAGGAGGAGATAACCAAACGAAGCCAAAACGAACCCAATGAGAATGGCGTAGCGCTGGCGGGTCTGGTTGCGGCCGGCGACGTAGCCTTGGAGGATGGGGCCGGTGAGGGCGCCGATGCCGCGGCAGCCCATCAGCAGACTGACGCCGAGGGCGGCGGCGCGTTCCGGTTCGACATGGAGCCAGTTGACGGCGAAGCGGTCGCGGCCGAGCATGGTGAGCAGCACCCAGTTGGAGGCGATGAGGGAGTTGCCGGACTTGACGAAGAGGGTGGCGAACATGCGGCCGTCCTGCCGGACGTAGCGGATGCCGTCGGCGATGGGCTTGAAGTCGAACAGGTCGCGCCAGTGGAGGGGGGCGTGGCCTTCGGCGTGGGGTTCGGGGAAGGCCATGCGGCGGACGAGCAGGGCCGAGAGGAGGAACGAGACGGCGTCGATGGCAAAGACGGCTTCCCGGCCGAGGAGAGCCAGGGCGACGCCGCCGACGGTGAAGCCCATGGCGAAGTTGAAGCTCCAGGTGGTGGAGCTGAGGGCGTTGCCGACGAAGATCTCGTCGCCGGTGGTGATGTTGGGCACGACGGCGGCGCGGGCCGGTTCAAACAGGCCCCACATGACGGTTTCGAGAAACAGCAAAACGTAGAGCAGCGGGAGCATGTCCGGCGAACGGACAAAGAGCATGCAGCCGATGATGGCGGCGCGGCAGAGATCGGCGAGGATCATCACCTGGCGGCGGCTGATGCGGTCGTTGAGCACGCCGGCGGCGGGGGCGGTGAGGCATTGGGGGAGCACCTGAAGAACGAAGGCGAAGCCGATGGATTCGGCCCGGCCGGTGAATTCAAGCAGGAGATCGTAGAGCGCCAGCGTGAAGAACCAATCCCCGATTTCGCTGATAATCTGCGAGGTCCACAGCAATCGGTAGTTGCGGTTGGTGCGGAGCAGGTTCCAGTAGTCGGGGATGGTGACGCGGCGGCGTTCGCTCATTGGTCGATGGTGTAGAGCCCCATGCGTTCTTTCACGGTCCGGACGATGCCGGCGGCGGTGGGGGTGACGCGGTCGCGGCCTTCCTGCAGGATGCTTTCAAGGTACCCCGGGTCCTGCATGAGTTCGGCGTAGCGCTGTTGAATCGGCGCGAGGCCGGCGAGAACGGCTTCGGCCACCTGCTTCTTCAGGTCGCCGTAGCGCATGCCGGTGAAGTGGCGTTGCATTTCGGGCTGGGACCAGTCGGTGAAGGCCTGGAAGATGCCGAGGAGGTTTTGCACGCCCGGGCCCATGGTTTCGAAGTCGACGGCGGGGTTGGAGTCGGTGGTGGCGCGCATGATTTTTTTGCGGGCCTCTTCGGGTTTGTCGAGCAGGCCGATGGCGTGGCCGGAGCCGGCGGTGGACTTGCTCATTTTTTTCGTGGGGTCGTCGAGGCCCATGACGCGGGCGCCGACCATGGGGAGGCTGGTTTGGGGGACGACGAAGGTTTCCCCGTAGAGGCTGTTGAAGCGTTCGGCGATGTCGCGGGTGAGTTCCATGTGCTGGCGCTGATCGTCGCCGACGGGGACGACGGCGGCGTTATAGAGCAGGACGTCGGCGGCCATGAGGACGGGGTACTGGAGCAGGCCATCGCCGATGGTTTCGGCCGCTTCGGCTTTGGCTTTGAACTGAGTCATGCGTTCAAGCCAGCCGAGGGGGGTGACGCAGGTGAGGAGCCAGCCGAGTTCGGCGTGCTGGGGGACGCTCGACTGGACGGTGAGCGAGGTGATCTTCGGGTCGATGCCGGCGGCGAGATAGAGGCCGGCGACCTGGCGGATCTTTTCGCGGAGTTCGGCCGGAGGCTGATAGACGGTGATGGCGTGGAGATCGACGATGCAGAAGATGCATTCGTAGTCGTGCTGCAGCTTGACCCAGTTGCGGAGGGCGCCGAGGTAGTTGCCTATGTGAAGGTTTCCGGTGGGCTGCATCCCGGAGAAGACGCGTGCTTTCATCGCAATCAACCAGTCTACTAGTCCACAATAGGAGTCAGTGCAAATAGAAGTTGAAAAATTGGTTTATGGCGGCGATGGATTGAGCCGTCAGGAAGGGCGCGTGGTGTTGACGCCGTACGTGCTGCCGGGCGAGCAGGTGCGGGTGGCCGTAGCGCGGGAGCGCAAGGACATGCTTGAGGCGACCGTGGAGGAGGTTCTGACGCCGTCGCCGCAGCGGGTGGAGCCGCCGTGCGCGCATTTCGGCACCTGCGGGGGCTGCCACTACCAGCATGCCGCCTATGCCTACCAGGTGGAGCAGAAGGTGGCGATTGTCCGGGAGGTTTTCGCGCGGATCGGCCGGATGGAGATTCCGGGCGAGATCGAGACGATTACGGGGAACCCGTGGGGGTACCGGAACCGGATCCAACTGCACATCGACGGAACGAAGATCGGCTTCCGGGAGGGCGGGTCGCATAAGCTGCAGCCAATTGAGCAGTGTCCGATTGCGTCGCCGAAGTTGAATGAGTGTATCCGGATCATTCGCGGGATGCTCAAGAACGGGCGTTGGCCGGGGTTTCTGCGTTCGCTGGAGCTTTTCACCAACGAGAAGCAGGTGCAGGTGAACGTGATTGAGACTATGGCGGGTAGGCGGGTGGCGCGGCAGTTTTTTGACTGGTGCGAGAACGAGATTCCGGGGGCGATCACGGGGCCGCTCGAGTACGAGGGGTTCCGGGTGAGCCACCGGTCGTTTTTCCAGGTGAACCGGTTTTTGCTGCAGAAGTTGGTGGCGGCGGCGATTGGCGAGGCGACCGGGGAGTTGGCCCTCGAGATCTACGCGGGGGTGGGGTTGTTCAGTTTGCCGCTGGCGGACCGGTTTGCGCGGGTGGTGGCGGTGGAGAGTTCGAAGTCGGCGGTGGAGGATCTGGTTTTCAACGCCAACCGGGCGAAGAAGAGCGTGGAGCACCACCGGGCGAGCGCGGATTTGTTCCTGGAGACGATGCAGCGGAAGCCGGAGTTCGTGCTGGCGGACCCGCCGCGGGCGGGGCTGGGCGCGGGCGTGGTGCGGGATCTGATCCGGCTGCAGCCGGGGCGGATTGCGGTGGTTTCCTGCGACCCGTCGACGCTGGCGCGGGATGCGAAGGTATTGCTGGCGGCGGGGTATGCGATGGAGCGGTGTCAGGTGATTGATCTGTTTCCGCAGACGTATCACATCGAAACGATTACGCACTTCGTACACGGAGGATAGACCGATGCGGTGGCTGGCAGCTCTTGTTCTGACGATTCCCCTGGCGGCGCAGTTCCCCGCCCTGCGCTTTGAACCGCTGATGACAGGGCTGCGGGCGCCGGTGCAGGTGACGCATGCGGGAGACGGGTCGGGCCGGCTGTTTGTGGTGGAGCAGCCGGGGGTGATCCGGATCTGGAGCAACGGAGCGCTACGGGCGACGCCGCTGCTTGATATTCAGTCGCGGGTGCGCTACAGCGGCGAGATGGGACTGCTGGGATTGGCGTTCCCGCCAGGATTTGCGCAGAAGCGGTACTTCTACATCAACTATGTGAACCGGCAGCAGGAGACGATTGTGGCGCGGGTGCGGCTGACGGCGGACGAGAACGTGGCCGATTCGGCGAATGAGCAGGTGGTGCTGCGGGTGCGGCAACCCTACACCAATCACAACGGCGGGCAGATCGCGTTTCATCCGAAAGACGGGCTGCTGTATGTGGGGATGGGGGATGGCGGGTCAGCGAACGATCCGCAGAAGCTGAGCCAGAATCCGGCTTCGTTGATGGGGAAGATGCTGCGGTTCGATACGGAAGGGAGCGCGAATCCGCAGCCGGAGATCTGGTCGAGCGGATGGCGGAACCCGTGGCGGTTTTCCTTTGACCGGGAGACGGGCGACCTGTGGGCCGGGGATGTGGGGCAGAACCGGTGGGAGGAGATCGATTTTGAACCGTTTGGCTCGCCGAAGGGCTTGAATTATGGCTGGAGCCTGATGGAGGGGCACGCCTGCCAGGATGACCGGAACTGCGAGACGCGGACGGACCTGGTGCGTCCGGTGTTTGTTTATGGGCGGAGTGAGGGATGTTCGGTGACCGGGGGTTTTGTGTACCGGGGGAGTCAGTCTGCTGAGCTACGGGGTACCTACCTGTTTGCCGACTACTGCAACGGGAACGTGTGGGGCTACAAAGGGGGCGCGGCGGTGCGTTTTGCGGCGACGGGGCAGCAGGTAGCGGCGTTTGGGGAGGATGAGGCGGGCGAGTTGTATTTGGTGAATATCGACGGCGTGGTGTCGCGGATTGCGGCGGTGGCGGCGCCGTGGCAGGTGCGGGCGGTGACGAACGCGGCGAGCTTTGCCGGGGGGTTGGCGCCGGGGGGCATCGGGACGATTTTCACGACGCCGCTGCCGGGGGTGACCGGGACGGTGACGGCGGAGCGGTACCCACTGCCGTTGACGCTGGGCGGGGTGACGGTGCGGGTGAACGGTGGGCCGGTGGGGCTGTACGCGGTCACCCCGACGCAGATCAACTTCTTCATCCCGTATGGGCTACCGGGGGTGCAGGCTGAGGTAAGCCTGGCCGTAGGCGGGGCGGCGGCGCCCGTGGCGGTGATTCCGCTGCGGCCGGTGCAGCCGGCGCTGTTTACGAGTGACGGGGTGTATGCGGTGGCCACGTTTACACAGGGCGTGGTGTCTTTGTTCGCAACCGGGCTGGGCGATGTGACGAACCGGCCAGCCAACGGGGCAGCGGCGCCGGCCAATCCGCTGGCGGTAACGCGGGAGGCGGTGGCGGTGACGCTGGGAGGGCGGCCGGCCGAGGTGCTCTTCAGCGGTCTGGCGCCGGGCTTTGCGGGGTTGTACCAGATCAACGCGCGGATTCCGGCGGGATTGGCGGGCGAGCCGGAGGTGTTGGTAACGGCGGCCGGAGCGCGGAGTCCGGCGCTAAAAATCCGTCTGCCCTAGGCGGCGGAATGCTAAACTAAATTCTTGTCAGGTCCCGGGCTCCGTGCAACGGGCGGCTGCAAACCCCGCCAGGTCCGGAAGGAAGCAACGGTAGTGGTTTAGTCCGTGTGCCGCGGATCACCCGGGGCTTGGCATTTCTCCCTCGCATGTATCAGGTCATCGCGCGCAAGTACCGGCCGCAGTCGTTCTCTGAACTGGTGAGTCAGGAACACGTCAAGACCACGCTCGATAACGCGATTACGCAGCGGCGCATTGCGCACGGCTACATCTTCAGCGGGCAGCGCGGGACGGGCAAGACGACCGTAGCGCGGCTAATGGCACGGTTTTTGAACTGCGTCGAAGGGCCGACAACGAACCCATGCGGGGTGTGCGCGAGCTGTAAGGAGATTACGGCGGGCGGCGCGGTGGATGTGATCGAAATCGACGCGGCCTCCAACCGCGGCATTAATGAGATGCGGGAGCTGCGCGAGAGCGTGCGGTACCGGCCGGCGCGGGACCGTTATAAAGTCTTCATCGTCGACGAGGCGCATCAGATCACCAACGAAGCGTTCAACGCGCTGCTGAAGACGCTCGAGGAGCCGCCCGAGTGGGTGGTGTTTATCCTGTGCACAACCGAATCGCACAAGATTCCGACGACGATTGCGTCGCGGTGCCAGCAGTTTTCGTTTCGCAGCGTGGATTTTGAAGAGCTGCTGAAGCGGATGGAGTGGATCTGCGGCGAGGAAGGGATTACGGCCGAACCGGAGGCGCTGGCGGTGATTGCGCAGGTGGGCGAGGGGTCAGTGCGGGATTCGCTGTCGGCGCTCGACCAGGCGATTGCCTGCTGCGGGTCGACGCTGCACGCGGCCGAGGTGCGGGCGCTGCTGGGCATGTTCTCGCAGGACGCGATGGAGCAGGTGACGACGGCGCTCGAGCAGAGCGACGCGGCGCGGATGCTGGAGATTGTCGATGAGCTGGAGCGGAAGGGCGCGAACTTGCAGCACTTCTGCCGGGAGTTGGCGCGGCATATCCGGAACCTGCTGGTGGCGAAGATTTCGGGCGAAGGGACGCGGCTGATTGCGGCTTCGGCGCGGGAGAAGCAGAGTCTGGCGCGGGTGGCGGGGCGGTTTGGCGAGTTGGACCTAACGCGGTACCTGCAGATTGTGCTGGATGTTTTCAAAGACCTGCAGTATTCGCTGCAGCCGCGGCTGCACTTGGAGATTGGGTTATTGAAGCTGGTGCACGCCGCCAAGCTGTCGACGATTGAAGAGGCGCTGGCGAAGTTGGGCCCGGGTTCCGGGCCGGCGGCGCCGGGCGAGAAGCCGCCGCCGGTGCGGCAGGGGCCGCCGAGTGGGGCGCGGTTTGGGGCGGTGGGGAGCAGGGACGGAGATCCGCTGGCGGAGTTGGAGAATTTGCAGCCTTGGCAGGCGAAGCCGAAAGTAACGGCGCCGGGGACTGGGGCCAGGAGCGGGCGCGACCCGTTGGCGGAATTGGAGAATCTGCAGCCTTGGCAAGCGAAGCCGAAAGTAGCGGTGCCCCCCGCAGTCGCGGCGAAGAGCACCGACGATCCGCTGGCGGAGTTAGAGAGTTTGCAGCCTTGGCAGGCGGCGGCGCCCGCGCCGGCTACAGCGAAGAGTGACGGAGATCCGTTGGCGGAACTCGAGGGTATGAAGCCCTGGCAGGCTGCCACGAAGGCTCCGGCGGGCAATGCGTTCGTCGACCGGTCGCCCAAGGCGCCACCGACGCCGCCTGCTGCGGCCACCAAGCCGGCTGCGACGGCCAAGCCCATCGATGGCGACTTGCGGGCGCGCCTTTATGCCGCGGCGCTCGAGCTGGGTTTGAAGTTCACGGCCGATGGAATCGAAGCGGCCGAGATCTCCGAGGGGCCGGGCGGCTTAGAGATCGTCGCGCCCGAAGAGACCGAGTTCACAATGAAAGAGTCCGATGTGAACCGCGTGCTGGCGGCCATCGGCATGACGGGCGTCCGCGCCAAGGTTCGCTTTTCGGCCACGGTGCAGAGCGGCCCGCCCCCAGCGGCGCGACAGGCGGCGCAGGATGACGCCACCGAACGGGCGCTGGCCCATCCGGCGGTGAAGCGTTTTCAGGAGGCCTTTCCCGAAGGCCAGGTCCGCAGCGTCCGCAACTTGAAGGAGTAATGGCATGAAACTACCCGGCAATATGCAAGGCATGATGGCCCAGGCCCAGAAGATGCAGGCCAAGCTGCAGGAAGACATCGCGGCGATTCGCGTGGAGGCTTCGGCGGGCGGCGGGATGGTGACGGTGAAGATGGACGGGCAGAAGCGGTGCCTGGGCGTGACGATTGACCCGGAAGCGGCCGGGGACGCCGAGATGCTGCAGGACCTGGTGCTGGCCGCCTTCAACGAAGCGCACAAGAAAGTGGAAGACGAGACGCAGAAGAAGATGAGCGGCATGCTGGGCGGCCTGGGGCTGCCTCCGGGGCTGTTCTAGACCGCCATGCCGGACCTGGCCGAACCGCTCGCGCGTCTGGTGGATGAGTTCCGGCGGCTGCCGGGGGTGGGGGCGAAGTCCGCGCAGCGGATTGCGTTTCACGTGCTGCGGTCGTCGACCGAAGACGCGCAGCGGCTGGCGCGGGCAATCGTCGATGTCAAAGAGAAGCTGGGGCTGTGCCGGATCTGCAACAACATCAGCGATAGCGAGTTGTGCCCGTACTGCACGAACCCGGGGCGGGATCAGCACATCATCTGCGTAGTCGAAGAGGCGCCGAACATTCTGCCGATTGAGGTGACGCGAAGCTTTGACGGGCTGTACCACGTGCTGCACGGGTCAATTTCGCCGTTGCGGGGCATTGGGCCGGAGCAGTTGCGGATCAAGAGTTTGCTCGAGCGGCTTAGCGACGGGGTGGTGACCGAGATTATTCTGGCGACCAACCCGACGGTGGAGGGCGAGGCGACGGCGGCTTATCTGGCGCGGCTGCTGAAGCCGCTCGGCATCAAGGTGATGCGGATTGCGATGGGGATTCCGGTGGGCAGCGACCTTGAATACGCCGATGAGGTCAGCATGTCGAAGTCGCTCGAGAACCGCCGCGAGATGTAGTTAGAGCACGCGGAGGGGGTCGAACTGGCGCAGGCCGGCATCGGTGAGCGAGCCGATGGGGACTTCGCGGAGTTGATTGGCCGGGGCGTCGGCGAGGAGTTCGACTTTGAGGTAGTTGCTTGAGAGCGCCATGGGGCCGTGGCCGAGGGTGACGACCGAAAGCGACTGGCCGAGGAAGCTTTGGCGAAAGGCGCGATGCTTGCGGTCGGCGAGTTCGCGGAGCTGGCGGTTGCGCTCCTTGCGAACAGGGATGGGCACCTGGGCGGGCGCCGTGGCGGCGGGGGTGCCGGGGCGGGCGGAGTAGGTGAAGACGTGGAGGTAGGTGAAGGGGAGTTCGTCAATGAAACGGTAGGTTTCGGCGAACTCGGCATCGGTTTCGCCGGGGAAGCCGACCATGACGTCGGCGCCGATGGCGGCGGAGGGCATGAGGGCGCGGGCTTTGGTGATGCGGTCGGCGTAGTGGCGGGGCCGGTATTTGCGGTGCATGCGGCGGAGGACGGTGTCGGAGCCGGACTGGAGCGGGGCGTGGACGTGGCGGGCGATGCGGGGGGAGTCGGCCATGAGATGGAGGAGATCGTCGGAGAAGTCCATGGGCTCGACCGAGGAGAGGCGGAGGCGTTCGACGGGGGTTTCGGCGAGGATGCGGCGGAGGAGCCCGGCGAGGCGGAGGGTCTGGCCCGGTTCCCTGCCCCAGCGGCCGAGGTTGATGCCGGAGAGGACGACTTCGCGGTAGTCGCGGCTGAGGTTTTGGACCTGGGCGATGACCTCGCCGGCAGGCATGGAGCGGCTGCGGCCGCGGACGAAGGGGATGATGCAGAACGAACAGCGGTTGTTGCAGCCGTCCTGGATTTTGAGGTTGGGACGGGCGCGGTCGCCGGCGGCGTCTTCGATGGGGGCGGAGAGGAAGTCGTGCTGGGCGAAGATGTCGCCGACGTGGATCTGGCCGTGGAAGGGGGTGAGGGATTCGGCGACGATGTCGGGGATTTGAGTTTTGTGGGAGTTGCCGACGACCCAGGTGACGCCGGGGAGGGCGGCGAGCTCTTCAGGGGCGCGTTGGGCGTAGCAGCCGGTGAGGAGGATTTGGGCGGCGGGGTTTTCGCGGTTGACGCGGCGGACCATGGCGCGGACGTCGTCGTCGGCGTTGGCGGTGACGGTGCAGGTGTTGAGGACGACGAGGTCGGCGGCGCGGGCTTCCGGGGCGGCGGCGAGGCCGCGCTGTTCGAGGAGCGACTCGAGCGCGGCGCCGTCGGCCTGGGTGGCCCGGCAACCGAAATTGTGAACGAAAAAGTTCCTCAAACCTCTATTCTGGCAGTTTTTCAGGCGGTTCTGGCAGGAAGAAGCTGCTGAGGAAGCCGATGAGGTAGACGGCGGTGGCGACGCAGCCGGCGGCGAAGGCGAGTTTGGCGGCGGGTGAGGCGCCGGGGGTGTAGTTGGCGAGGGTGGTGGTGACGAGCGCGGCCGAGGTGCCGAGCATGCGGCCACCGATGTTGGCGGCGAAGCTTTCGCCGGTGCCGCGCAGGTGGGTGGGGTACATGCGGGGCAGATAGTTGCCCCAGAAGCTGAACTGAGCGACGGTGAGCAGGCCGGCGGCGAAGACGCCCCATTTGAGCACGTCGACCGAGAGATCCATGGCGCCGAAAAAGACGAGCGGGACGAGGACGAGGCCGGGGACCTGGAAGACGCGGAGCAGGCGGCGGCGGCTGAGGATGCGGACGGCGAGATAGGCGAGGAGGACGCGGCCGACCAGACCGCCGATCTCCTGGAAGAACTGGACGTTCGAGACCACCTTCTGCTGCAGCGGGCGGGCGAGGGGGAGCACTTCGGCCAGGCCCGGAACGATGCGGGGCAGATGCTGAATGGCGCCGAAGGCGGCGCCGTAGCTGGCGGCGTACATGATCATGGTGACCCAGGTGGTGCGGCTGTACTGGGGCTGAAAGAGTTCGGCGAAGCTGGGGCGGCGGAGCGTGCCGGCGGCCTTGTGCTGGGCCCAGAGCGGCGACTCCGGCAGGAAGGGACGGATGATCATCAGCGGGATGGCAGGCAGGACGCCGGAGATGAGCGTGTAGCGCCAGGCTTCGTGGCCGCCGTGGATGGCGGGCAGGAGCGGCGCCCAGGAGACGGCCAGGAAGTAGGCGCCGGTGACGAGCAGGCCGCCGATCGAAGAGAAGGCCTGGGTGTAGCCGAGGACGTTTTCGCGCTGCTTGGGATCGGGGAAGAGTTCGGCCAGCCAGGCGACGGCGGCGACGAACTCGACGCAGACGCCGATGAAGGTGGTGCAGCGGAAGAAAAGCAGCTGTTCGAGTGAGGTGGCGAAGCCGGCGGCGAGGGCCGAGAGGGCGTAGATGAGGATGCTCCAGACGAGGACGCGGCGGCGGCCCCAGAGGTCGGTGAGGTAGCCGCCGACCATGCCGAAGATGCCGCCGGCGAAGGCGGGGACGAAGAAGAGAATGCCGGTCCAACTGTTGAACTCCGGGGTGCCGGGCTTGAGCTGGCCGAGTTCGGCGAGCGCGGGGCCGGCGATGAGCGGCAGCACGAGGAGTTCGTAGATGTCGAAAGCAAAGCCCAGGGCGGCGACGGCGCAGATGAGCCATTGAATGGGCGTGAGCTTGTGGGATGAAGGCATGGGGAGATTATACAGAGGCCGGAGGAAAGTAGCGTTCGATGGTGGCGGCCGAGGGTTTGGGGGTGAGGAGCGAGACGCCCCAGACGAGGGCGGCGGAGATGAGGGTCATGGGGACGACGGGGGCGAAGCCGGCGATGGTGAAGCCGCGAGGGAGCAGATAGAGCGTGATGGTCGAGGCCGCGACGAAGAGCGTGGCGGCGAGGGCGCCCCATTTGGTGGAGCCGCGCCAGCAGAGGGCGCCGACAAAGAGCGGAGACATGGCGGCGAAGCCGGCGAAGGCGTACTGGACGGCGAGATCGAAGATGGCCACTTTGGCATTGAGCGCGGTGAAGTAGGCAAAAGCCGTGACGAGGACGACGAACAGGCGGCCGGTGGCGATCTGCGCCGTTTCGCCGAATCGCTCTTTACCGCCGTAGAAGGCGAAGATGTCTTCGGTGAACATGGTGGAGAGGGCGAGAATCTGCGAGTCGCTGGCCATGACGGCGGCCATGATGCCGGCGCCGAGAAGGCCGGCGACCCAGACGGGGGCGTAGCGGCCGAGGAGTTGGAGCATGACATCGTCGCCGGGGACGGGGCGGCCGGTAGCGGCTTTGGCTTCGATTTTGGCGGCGATGGCGGGGACGTCGGTGGCCTGGTTGGCGGCAACGCCGAGATAGACGCAGGGGAGCCAGATGAGGAGCAGGCAGAGGGGATAGAAGACGACGGTGCGTTTGAACTGCGTGACCTTGCGGGCGGTGAGGCAGAAGATGGCGATGTGGGGGAAGGCGATGGCGGAGAGCGGATTGAAGGTGTAGCCGAGGAAGGTGGTGAGCGAGAAGTTTTCGCGGGTGAGGAGGCTGGCGGTGCGGGGGTTGTCGAGCAGGCGTTGGGTTACGGCGGTAAAGCCGCCCATGCCCTGACTGATGAGGGTGACGGCCACGGCGCCGAAGCCAAGGAAGAGCACGGTTTGGAAGGTGTTGACCCAGGCGGTGCCACGCATGCCGCCGAAGAAGACGTAGCTCATAACGACGAGGGCGACCAGGAGGCCGCCGAGCCAGAAGGGGATGAGGCCGCCGCTGAGGACGCTGAGCGTGGTGCCGCCGCCCATGACGCCGATGACGATGTAGGGGACGAGCAGCGCGGCCTGCAGGCAGAAGATCAGGGTGCCGATGTGGCCGCACTCCCAGCGGTCGCGGAAGATCTGGACCGGGGTGATGAGCCCGAAGCGCTTGCCGGCCGACCAGAGGCGGGTGCCGAGAAAGAGCAGGCAGAGCGGCACGACGAGGGCGGAACTGGAGGCCATCAGGCCATAGGTGACGATGCCGAAGTTGAAAGCGTGGCCGCTCGATCCGAGGATGGCGAAGGCCGTCATGTGGGAGCCGAACAGGCTCAGCAAAAAGACCCAGGGGCCGAGCGAGCGGCCGGCGAGGAAAAAGTCTTCCGACTGGCCGCGGGAGCGGCGGAAGGCGAAGATGCCGATGTAGAGGACGATGGCGAGGTAGGCGAGAACGAAGAGCGCCGGAATCATTTTTCCCGCTCCAGCCCGGCGGGCCAGCACCAGCGGACGAGGGCGGCCATCAGCAGCGCGGCGGCAATCGTGTAGAGGGCGTGATACCAGAGGCCGACGGGCAGAAAGCCGAAAGCGAGGGGCCGGGCCACGGGCCAATGCCACCAATCCTGGTGGAGGAGGTAGAAGAGGGCAATCACGGCGAGCACCAGCGGGGTTTTCACAAGACACCATGATACGCAAATGCGGTAGGCCACCGGGTTACATTCCGGGGCGGGCGGGCGTCTCTTCCGGTGGCACGGCGCGCGACCGAATCATGGAAACATTTTAACGGTTCCGCGGCGCTTTGATAATCTGATGGTTTGAGGTGAGCGATTGCGATTGGCGCGGGCGACCGGAATTTTTTTCACTCTGTTGGCGATGGGATTTGGCCAAACGACAGCTACCCTGAATGGGACGATCCACGACCCGAGCGGGGGTATCGTGCAGGGGGCCGAGGTTCTGGTGACCCAGACGGCGACCGGCCTCGTGCGGCAGGTGTTGACCAACGGCGTGGGTTTGTTTCGCATTCCGGCTATTCCAGTGGGCGAGGTGGAGGTTCGGATCACGGCCAAGGGCTTCCGGCCGATGGTGCGGCGCGGGATTTCGCTTTCGGTGAACGAGTCGGCGACGATTGACGTGACGCTCGAAGTGGGGGCGGTGGACCAGGAGGTGACGGTGAACGCTTCGGCCTCGCAGGTGAACACTTCGACCTCGGAGCTGGGCTATCTGGTGAGCGAATCGGCCATGCGGGAGTTGCCGCTGAACGGACGGAACTACACCGATCTGGCTCTGCTGCAGCCGGGGGTGGTGGCGTATCCGCACCGGGATGGCGGGTCGGTGGTGGCCCACGGGCTGGGCACGTCGATCAACGGGCAGGATCCGCGGTCGAACGTGTATCTGATCGACGGCACGCCGCAGAACGATATGACGAACGGGCCGGCCGGGTCGGCGGCGGGGACGGTTCTGGGGGTGGAGGCAATTCGCGAATTCCGCGTGGAGGTGAATACGTACAGCGCCGAGTTTGGCCGCAACAGCGGCGGACAGATCAACGCCATCACCAAGTCCGGCACCAATGCCTGGCACGGCAGCCTGTTCCACTTCCTGCGGAACGACAACTTCGATGCGCGGAACTTTTTCGATCCGGCCAAGCGGCCCGACTTCAAGCGGAACCAGTTCGGCGGCAGCATTGGCGGCCCGCTGCGGAAGGACAAGGATTTCTTCTTCTTCACGGTGGAGAGCCTGCGCGACCGGTTGGGCCGGACGATCAGTTCGATCGTTCCCGACAACAACGCCCGGGCCGGGATTCTGCCCGATGGCCCGGTGACGCTGCAGCCGGCGATTCTGCCGTTTCTGAACGAGATGCCGCGGCCGAACGGGGCATCGCGCGGGGGCGGCCTGGCCGACTACATCTTCGGCTTTAACCAGACAGTGGACCAGAACTTCCTGCAGGGCCGATACGATCGGAACGTGGGTTCGCGCGGGCAGTTCTTTGCGCGGCACACATGGGACGATGCCGTGCAGGTTCTGCCGACGGACTTTCCGCAGTTTCCGCGGGAGTTTTTGTCACGCAATCAGTTCCTGACGACGGAGTACCGGCACATCCTTTCGCCGCAGACGCTGCTGCACGCGCGGGCAGGGTTCAGCCGGACGCGGATCGGCCAGAATATTGAAGCCAACACGGCCACCCCGCTCGCCGAGTTCGTCCCCGGCCGGGGGACGACGGGGAACATCGACATTGGCGGCATGCCGCGGTTCGGCACGCAGAGTTCGGCCAATCTGCGGCTGACGCAGAACATTTTGAGTTTCGATACCGGCGTGACAATCACGCGCGGCAGCCATCTGATCAAGGCGGGCATGATGGCCGAACGCTACCAGATGAACATGGTGAACCCGACGTTTTCGCTGGGTACGTTCGGCTTCAACGACATTCGGAGCTTTCTTGAGAACCGGCCGGCGCGGTTTCTCGGCCTGACGCCGGCGGCCACCTTCGACCGCTACTGGCGCTTCACGCTGATGGGTTTCTACGTGCAGGACTCCTGGAAACTGACGCCGCGGTTCACGCTGAACCCGGGCATGCGCTACGAGTTCGCCACCATGCCGCAGGATATCTACGGCCGGGATTCGAACATGAAGAACCTGTTCACCGACGCCGTGACGGTTCCCGGGCCGCTCTACGCCAACCCGACGCGGAAGAATTTTTCGCCGCGGATGGGCTTTGCCTGGGATGTGTTCGGGACGGGGCGGACGTCGCTGCGCGGGGGCTACGGGCTGTTCTTCAACACGAACAATCAGCAGAACCTGATCGTTACGGTGACCAATCCGCCGGCGACGCCGCGCGTTTCGATCGCCAACCCAACCTTCCCGCTGCCACCCTTTGCCCGGGCGATTGGCAATACGGTGCGGCCGGTGGAGTTCAATCTGAAGAACCCGTACGTGCAGCAGTGGAACCTGAACGTGCAGCAGCAGCTGCCGGGCGGGTTCGTGGCCACGATCGGCTACGCGGGCACGCGGGGCATTCACCTGTTGCGGTCGAACGATGTGAACATCGTCGAGCCGGTGCGGCAGGCCGATGGGACGCTGTTCTTCCCGGCCGGCGCGCCGCGGCGGAATCCGAACTGGGCGACGATTGAGCTCAAGTCGAGCGACGGTAATTCGTGGTACCACGCCGGGCTGCTCGAGATCCGGAAGCGACTGGGGCGCGACCTGCAGTTCCAGAGTTCGTATACCTTCTCGCGGAACATCGATACGACGCAGGCCTCGACGTTCTTCTCGGACGGGACGAACGGGACGACGTCGGCGATGCCGGAGTTTGCCGGGTTCAATTACAACAAGGGCCTCTCGGATTACCACGCCAAGCACAACTGGGTGGTGAACTTCACCTACGATCTGCCGGTGGCGCGTGCGGCGACCGGATGGACCAAGACGGCCTTCGCCAACTGGCAGTTGGCGGGCATCAACAATTTCCGGTCGGGCAGCCCGTTGACGGTTTTCGTCAGCGGCAACCGATCGCGCTCAGGCTGGGCGCCTTCGCTCGGCCCGGGCATCGGCCAGGACCGTGCTTCGATGGCGCCGGGCTTTACGCACCAGAGCGCCGTGCTGGGCGGGCCGGACCAATACTTCGATCCGCGGGCCTTTGTGCTTTCGGCTCCGGGCACGCTGGGGAACCTGGGCCGGGGCACTTTTATTGGCCCGGGGTTGAAGGGATTTGATCTGGCGGCGCTGAAGTCGTTCCGGCTGGGAGCGTGGAATGAAAATGCGCGGATCCAGTTCCGGGCGGAATCGTTCAATCTGTTCAACCACGCCAATTTCGCGCCGCCGAGTCTGCTGGCGATTTCTACCACCACCGGTCCGCTGGGTGGTTTCGGACGGATCCGGTCGACGGTGACCTCATCGCGGCAGATTCAGTTCGCCCTCCGGTTGCAGTTCTGATTTGCGATAATCGAGGCTCCATGTCATCCAAGGAGAAAAAACGCAGTATGCTCTGGTTGCTTTTCGCGCTCGGCGCCATGCTCGCCTGGGGAATTTACGGCCCCATTTTGCATACGGGACAGGTAAAACTGGGCAACCCGATGAAGGCTTTGCTGTGCGTGGGCGGCGCGTATTTTCTGCTCGGGGTGCTGGTGCCGGTGCTGCAGTTGCAGTCGAGCGGCGGCATGGGGACGTTTGACCGCACCGGGATGATCAACGCCTCGATTGGCGGCGCGCTGGGCGCCGTGGGCGCTATCTGCATCATCTTCGCCTTCCGCAACGGTGGCGTGCCGAACTACGTGATGCCGATCGTTTTCGGCGGGGCGCCGCTGATCAACGTGCTGTTCACGATGTATCTGCATCCGCCGGAGACGAAGGTGAATCCGCTGCTGTGGCTCGGCTATGTGATCACGGCGGGCGGCGCGGCGATGGTGTTCTACTTCAAGCCCAAAGGCTAACGATTAGCGGCGGCGGGCGCCGAGGCAGTAGAGGGCGCCCGCCGTGCGAATGAAGATCTGTCCGTCGGAGACGGCGGGCGAGGAAAGCGTGTACTCCTTCATGTCGTTCTCGGCGAGGACTTCAAAGGTGGGACCGGCTTTGACGACGGTGACGAGGCCGTCTTCGCTGGTGATGTAGAGCTTGCCATCGGCGAGCACGGGGCTGGCCGAATAGATGGCCGGCTTGATGCGCTGGCCGCCCCAGATTTCGGCGCCGGTTTTGGCGTCGAGACACCAGAGGATACCGCGGTCGTTGGCGATGTAGAGATACTTGCCATCGGTGACGGGGGTGGGGACGTCGGGGCCGTTGGGGTTCTGCCAGACGACGTGGGTTTTGGTGACGTCGCCGCGGCCACCCGGGCGGAGGGCCGTGAGGGGCTTGACGCGGGTGGGGCAGTAGATGAGCCCGTCTTTGACGACCGCCGAGGCGATGATGCGGTTCATGGGGTTGTTCTGCGGGTTGAGGACATTGGCGCGCCAGAGCTCTTTGAGGGTGAGGGGATCGTGGCCGGTGACGACGTCGCCGCCGGTGATGATGAGCTCTTCTTTGGCGCCCTCTTTCCAGATTTGGGGGGTGGTGTAGGAGTCGGGCGATTCGACGATGGCGTCGGTGGGCCGGTCGACTTTGTGGAGGGTCTTGCCGGTGCGGGGATCGAGGCGGAGGAGGTAGGAGGGGTCGTCGGTCTTCATGCCGTGCAGGACCTGGACGTAGAGGGAGCCATTCCAGAGCAGGGGCGAAGAGGCGTAGCCCCAGTTGAGACCGAACTTGCCGTAGTCGCTCTGGATATCGCGGCTCCAAAGCTCCTTGCCGGCGAAATCGAAGGCTTTAAAGATGCCGACGCCGGTGAGGACGAAGACGGAGGTGCCATCGGTGACCGGCGAGGGCGACGACATGTTCTGCTTATTGATTTTGTAGTTGCCGCCGGCCAGTTTGCGCTGCCAGCGGAGCTTGCCGGTGGTGCGGTCGACGTCCCAAAGATGGAGGTCCTCGCCATCGGCCACGTTGAGGAAGACGTGTTCGCCCCAGATGATGGGGGTCGCGCCGCTGCGGCCCGGGAGAGAGAGCTTCCAGGTGACACCCTCTTCAGTGGTCCACTTGGTGGGAAGACCGGTTTCGCGGGAGACGCCATCAAGGGAGGGACCGCGCCACTGAGGCCAGTGGTCAGCGGCGAGGGTTCCGGCAAGGAGGAAAGCAAGGCAGGCGAGGCGGCGCATAGCGAGAGGATAGCTCACTTTTTGCTGGACCGGAGCGACATCGTAGTGATATCATTTCAATATGAAAGAACGGATTGCGAATGTGCAGAGTGGTTATCTGATGCTGCTGGCCAATGTGGCCGTATTCGTTGCCAGTGCGTACTTTTTTCTGAATGTGCTGACGTGGGTAGAGGTAGCGTGGGGTATGGGTTTGCTGTTGGCCGGCTGCGTGATGCTACCGGGCAGTTTTACGGTGCAGCCGAATGAGGCGGTGGTGCTGCAGCTGTTCGGACGGTATGTGGGGACAGTGAAGGATCCGGGGTTGCGGTGGGCCAACCCGTTTTTTTCAAAGAAGAAGATTTCGCTGCGGGTGCGCAACTTTGAGACGAATCACCTGAAGGTGAACGATCATGATGGCAATCCGATTGAGATTGCCGCGGTGGTGGTTTGGCGAGTGGTGGATTCGGCGGAGGCGACGTTCCAGGTGGACGATTATTCGCACTACGTGACGGTGCAGGCCGAGGCGGCGCTGCGGAATCTGGCGACGGTGTATCCGTATGATGCGCACGAGGGGCAGGAGATTTCGCTGCGGGGTTCGACCGAGGTGGTAGCGGAGCGCTTGAAGACGGAGATTCAGTCGCGGCTGGCGGTGGCGGGGGTGGAGGTTACCGAGGCGCGGATTTCGCACTTGGCCTATGCGCCGGAGATTGCGGCGGCGATGCTGCAGCGGCAGCAGGCGGGGGCGATTATCGCGGCGCGGGCGAAGATTGTGGAGGGTGCGGTGGGGATGGTGGAGATGGCGCTCGATCATTTGAACGAGCGGGCGGTGGTGAATCTCGACGAGGAGCGGAAGGCGGCGATGGTGTCGAATCTGCTGGTGGTTCTGTGCAGTGAGCGCAATGTGCATCCGGTGGTGAACACGGGAACGCTACATCACTAGAGCGATGGCCGAGAAGAAGTCATTTCTGCTGCGCATTGATGAGACGACGCTCGATCTGTTGAAGCGGTGGGCGGACGATGAGTTTCGGAGTCTGAACGGGCAGATCGAGTATCTGTTGCGGGAGGCGCTCAAGGAGAGCGGGCGGTGGAAGGCGGGAGAATGATAGATTACGATCTATGCGTTTTCTGCTTGGTTTGTTGAGCCTTGGTGCATTGTATGGGCAGCGTCCGGTGCCCGAACCCGCCGCGCAGTTGTTGTGGGCGGGGGGTGCGCCGGGGGCGGTGGGAGAGACGGAGAAGGATCAGCCGTCCTTGACGCCATGGTTGGCGAAAAATCCGAGCGGGCAGGCGGTGGTGGTGTGTCCCGGGGGCGGCTACGGGGCCCTGGCGGTGGACCATGAGGGCAGGCAGATTGGGCAGTGGTTGAACTCGCAAGGGATTTCGGCGTTTGTGCTGAAGTACCGGCTGGGGCCGCGCTACCGGCATCCGGTGATGCTGCAGGACGTGCAGCGGGCGATACGAACGGTGCGGAGCCGGGCGGCGGAGTGGAAGGTGGATAGGGCGAGGATTGGGGTGTGGGGGTTTTCGGCGGGCGGGCATTTGGCGTCGACGGCGGCGACGCATTTTGACGGGGGCCGGGCGGGCGATGGGGATCCGGTGGAGCGGGTGAGTTCGCGGCCGGACTTTGCGATTTTGGCGTATCCGGTGATTACGTTGACGCAGGAGGAGGTTGTGCATAAGGGGTCGCGGCGGAATCTGCTGGGGGACACGCCGGATGCGCAGTTGGCGGAGCTGCTATCGAACGAGAAGCAAGTATCGGCGGAGACGCCGCCGACGTTTTTATTCCACACGAATGAGGATACGGGGGTACCACCGGAGAACAGCGTCCTGTTTTACTTGGCGTTGCGCCGGGCCGGCGTGCCGGCGGAGCTGCATATTTATGAGAAGGGGCCGCACGGGGTGGGGTTGGGCTGGAGCGATTTGGCGCTGTCGAGTTGGCCGGGCCGATTGGCTGATTGGCTGAAAAGACGCTGATGGAGTTGACACTTTCCGCCTCGATTTGCTGAAATAGAAGGGTTGGCAGGTCACGTGTTCCTCGGTAGCTCAATGGTAGAGCATTCGGCTGTTAACCGAAGGGTTGTAGGTTCGAATCCTACCCGGGGAGCCAAATCTTTTCAACGTCTTAGCGACCCTCCCTCCCTTCCCTCCTCCTTCAAAAAATCACGACTGTAGGGACTTTTGTAGGGACACTCCTTCAATATGAGTACAAACGGATCCACATCGTGGATCCGTTTGCGTTTGAAGTGGCGAACGGACCAAATGCGGGTGACGAGTGTTTGGTTGCCCTCAACAAGTCTCTAAGCCTCCGTGATCTTGCCTAGAGTGCTGTAGTGCATCGGAGCTGTTCGGTTGAGGTTCATTACGATCAGCGAGACAGGTTCGCTTTTGCCACTCGCACCCAAGGCCAACGATCTCTCAACTGCCGCCCGGGAGCGGCCGTAGGCGCTGGCCAAATGCTTAGAGGCGTCATCATTCATCAGCTTCCGTCAATGGATCTTCGCTTTGCGGGTTTGATCCCTCGCCTTCCAAGTGTTGCGGTTCCTCAAGTTGGGGGCGGCTACTTTTTCTCAATGGTTCCAAGAGCGCGGGCTTGTTGGCAGCGGTCTTTTGCGTCAGCCAAACTTTCTCCATGGCGTCCCGTTTTGTCTGCATACGAATATGGCTATAGTGCTTCACCATCTGTGGGCTGACGTGACCTGCGAGATCCATGATCGTCTGATCTCCGGCACCGCTTTCGGCGAGTTCGGTGATGAAGGTGTGACGCGTATCATGTAGGCGGCACGTCACACCTGCGCGTTTGCGCACGTTGGACCACGCGGTCTTTAGTGTAGTGACCGGCCGAGTTGGATCCAGCTTGTTTGACCGGCCTGTCGGGAAAATGTACCAATTCGGATCGGCGATCCCAAACCGTGCCACGAACCACTCTCGATGCTCAAGAAGGGCGTTCTGCACATCACGGTTCAACGGAATTGTTCTTCCTTCACCTGCATCGGTTTTGCTCCTTCCTACCGTCAGATACGACTTCTCAAAATTCAGATCTCCCCAGCGCAGGTGGCGGATTTCGCCGGCGCGCATACCAGTGCCTTGGGCGATAACGATAGAAAGGTGTATGTGCGGCGATCGCGTATTTCGGGCGGCTTCAATCAATTTTTGTTTCTCCTCTATTGAATAGGCTTTTGCCTTGCTTTTGGGTACCTTCAGCTTCAGCGTCTTGTCCTTCTTTAGGCGATTGCGGATCAGTGTTCCGCGGTCACCCAATAATCGGAGCAGGAAGCCGACTTCCTCATTAACAGACTTTGGTGCGGCCTTTTCGCGGAGTCGAGCGTCCTGGTATTCCGTTACTGACCTTTCGTCTAGATCGACGACCATCCGATCACCGAGAATCCGAACGACATGCCCAACCGCATACTTCGCAAAGGTTGTGCTCTTGTGGCGGAGCGCATAGCTTGTCAGGTAGTCGTTCGCGAATCGTCAAGCCTTCTGCCTTTTAGCGGGGAGTAGGGTGTGGGGCGAGGGGGCAGCGCTTGCGCCCCCTTGCCCCACTCAACCCCGTAGAAACCTTTACCAGCCCTCCTCTCACCCATCCCCCTTCCCTCCTTTCGTCCCCCGCCGCTTTCGCAGGCTCTCCCCTGTAGCTCGATCCGGTGCGCCTGATGCACCAACCGGTCCAGAATCGAATCCGCTATCGTCGGGTCCCCGATCTGCCCATGCCACGACGATACCGGCAACTGGCTCGTCAACAGAGTCGAACGCACCTGGGGACACGCAAGCAAAGGGTCCGTCAGGAGACATTGTGGATCGCCAAACAGGAGTTGCCGGCCTCAGCCGCCCACCCCTTCTACACCCGGCTGAATGAACTGCTCGAAGCCGAAAAGTTCGACGAGTTCGCCGAAGCCGCCTGCAAGCAGTTCTACGCTAAGAAAATGGGCCGGCCCAGCCTCACCCCAGGCATCTACTTCCGCGCCCTCCTGGTCGGCTATTTCGAGGGCATCGATTCCGAACGCGGTATCGCCTGGCGGGCCACCGATTCGCTCGGTGTCCGCCACTTTCTGGGCATT